>NZ_JBHXRV010000040.1:0-84586 GCF_042716745.1 Streptomyces sp. NPDC058663 | reverse complement strand
ACCCGGACGGGCCCGGCACCCGGACCACCGCCGAGGGGCGCCCACCGTACGCGCGGTGGGCGCCCCTCGGCGTCTTGTGGTGGTGCGGGCTACTGGCTGATCTTCCACAGGGTCAGGTTCCCGACGACGGTCGGCACGTCGGAGGAACTGCTCGCCGCGGCGATCTGGGTGATCTCGTACATGGCGAGGTTTCCGTCGTCGGTGACCATGCAGAGCCGGGTACCGTTGGGTACCGAGCCGCGCTCCCCGAACTCCCGGGGGCCCACCTGGTCGGGCAGTGCGTTCGTCTCCGCCCCGGTACGGCACTCCTGCGCGGTGGCGCCCGAGCTCTTGCCCATGGTGGCCCCGAAGTCCCAGTACGAGTCGCTGACCGTCAGGTCCCGTACGTCGGACGCCATGTCGCCGTCGACCACCGTCTTGGGCAGGTCGAAGTCGACATAGGTGCTGGAGAGGGTGTTCGGGGTGCGCAGGGTCAGGGGCTTGTCCTTGAAGACCTCGGTGTACGTCGCGGTCTCCGGCGGTGCGGGGGTGGGCGTGCCGCCGGTGCCGTCCGTGCCGTCCGTGCCGCTCGTACCGGAGGAGGGCGCGTCCGCGGCGGGGGCGGCGGGCTCCTTGGCGGGGGCCGGCGCGGAGGCGGCGGGGGAACCGGAAGGCTTGGCGTCCGCGGTGCTCGCCCTGTCCTTCTTGGCGTTCTCGCCGAGGAAGAAGACGGCGCCGCCCGCGCCCGCGCCGACCGCGGCCACCACGGCGGCGGCGAGCAGGATCTTCTTCGCCTTGCCGGGCTTCTTCACGGTGCCGCCGGGCTGCGGGCCGGGCCCCGTCGGTTGGTGTGCACTCGGGCCGAAGGTGGGGGTGCCCTGCGGTCCCTCGGTGCCCTGGTACGTCGGCGGATGGCCCGCCACGCCGAACGCGGCGCTCTGGCCCGTCTGCGGGGGCAACTGGGCGCTGGGCACCTGAGTGTGCGTCGGCTGGACGTACGGCGGCAGGGTGGGCGGGCCCTGCGGAACCTGCGGGGGGTGAGGTGCGTGCGGGGGCTGCTGCGGGACGGGCGGCTGGGCGGAAGCCTGTGCCGCGGCCTGCGCATTCTGGGCGGCCTGTGCCTGCCGCGCCGCGTACTGGGCGGTCTGCTCCCGCCGCAGGATCTCCTCCGCCACCGGTTCCGGCAGCCAGCCGGTGAACTCGCGCAGCGGACGGCCCGCGGACTGCTCGCACAGGGCCATCAGTTCGCCCGGCGCGATGCGCTGTGCCGCGTCCGCCGTCAGGCAGCGTTCCAGCAGCGGCCGCAGACTGTCCGGGTAGCCGCTCAGGTCCGGCGGCCGGTGGCCGGTGTTGGCGATCTGCGCGGCGACCGTGATGGCCCCGCCGTCGCCGAACGGGTGCCGTCCGGTGGCGGCGACCGCCGCGATCAGGCCGAGCGAGAAGATGTCGCTGGCCGGGCCGACCTGCTCGCCCAGCGCGTGTTCGGGCGACATGTACTGCGGGGTGCCGATGAGCCCGCCGCTCGCGGTCAGCTGGGTCGCGTCGGCGGCACGCGCGATGCCGAAGTCGATGACGAACGGGCCACCGGAGCCGATCAGGATGTTCGACGGCTTGAGGTCGCGGTGCACCACCCCCGCGGCATGGATCGAGGACAGGGCGAGCGCGGTGCAGCCGACCAGCTGGAAGACCGCGGCCTCGGGCAGCGGGCCGAAGTGGCCGAGCACCTCGTGCAGGGCAAGACCGGGCACGAAACTGCTGGCCAGCCAGGGCTGCGTACCACTGGTGTCGTGGTCGACGACCGGCACGATGTGGTAGCCCTGCACCCGGCGGGCGGCCTGCACCTCCTGCTCGAAGCGGCGCCGGAAGTCCGGGTTCTGGCCGTACTCGCGACGGATGACCTTGAGGGCGACGGGCTGGTTGCCGCGGGTGTGCGAGAGGTAGACCGTGCCCATGCCGCCCTCGCCGATCCGGGCGAGGAGGTGGTATCCGGCGGTCTCGCGCGGGTCTTCGGGCCCGAGCGGGCTGAGGATGTCGCCGACGGTGTTGCTGATGGGGAGCCTCCCGGGTCGTGGGATGGGGACGAGAGTGGTGGAGGTCGTGCTCCGGGGACCGGTGCGGGGGTGCCGCGCCGCGGGTACCAGGGCGCTGGTGCGGCGCTTCCCGTACCGGTCCCCGGCGGCCCGCCTCGGGATACGCGCGCGTGGAGCGGCCGAGGGTGCCGTCAGGCCCGCTTGGACCGGACGGGCGGATCAGGAGGTACGGCGCACCCGGCGCGACCACTCGCCGGCCCTGGGATCGCGCACCGTCATCGGCACCGTCGGCGCCAGTGCGGGCAGCGTGGGTGCCGTCCGTGGGGCGGGTGCGGTCACCGTGGGCGCGTCCGCGAGGGCGGAGCGCCTGTCCGGGGCCACCGCGGCCTCCCGGGCCCGTACGGCGGCGGCCACGGGCGCGGGCAGCCACCCCGCGAAGTCCCGTACGTCGCGCCCGGCGTGACGGCGGCAGTTTTCGGCCACTTCCGCTGCCGTCGGGCGGTCGCCCGCCGTGGCCGCCAGGCACTGCCGCACGACTTCGCGCAGCGGCTCGGGGCAGCCGGCCAGATCCGGGGGCTCGCGGTCGGTGCCGGCGATCCGGGCGGCGACGGCCAGAGCGTTGCCGCGCCCGTACGGGTGCCGCCCGGTGGCGGCCAGCGCGCCGATGAGACCGAGCGCGAACACGTCCGCGGCGGGGGTCAGCGGGCGGCCCAGGGCATGTTCCGGCGACATGAACTTCGGGGTGCCCACCAACCGGCCCACCGTGGTGAGAGTGACCGCCCCGGCGGCACGCGCGATGCCGAAGTCGAGCATCCAGGGGCCGTCGGAGGCGAGCAGCAGATTGCCCGGCTTCACGTCGCGGTGGATGACGCCGGCGGTGTGCACGGCGTCGAGGGCCCGGGCCGCGCAGCACAGCAGTTGCAGGACGGTGGTGGCCGGCAGCGGGCCGTGGGCTTCGAGCACGTCGTCCAGGGGGATGCCGGGCACGAAGCGGGTGGCCAGCCAGGGCGGCGTACCGGCCGCGCCCTCGCGCAGGTCGCCGCTGTCGTGGTCGACGACCGGCACGATGTGGTAGCCGTGCACCTGCCGCGAGACGGCCACTTCGCGCGCGAAGCGCTGCCGGAACTGGACACTGTCCGCGTACTCCCGGCGGATCAGTTTGAGCGCGACGGGCTGGTTGCCCCGGGTACGGGTCAGATAGACCGTGCCCATGCCGCCCTCGCCGATGCGCGCCTCCAGGGAGTAACCGGCTATCTCCCGCGGATCGTCCGCGCGCAGTGGCGTCAGTGCTGTGCCGTCGGCCGCCCGTCCCGCGCGGCCGCTCGCCCCGTTCCGCATGCCCAATTCCCCCTGCTGCCGCCGTGGTCGGCGCGAGGGGAGCCTACCGCGTGCCGCGAGGCGCCACCGATGAAGCCCAAAGCCCGCGGCACGACCGTGCGGCAGCGGTCAGCAGGAGCCCGTTGCGGACCAGCATGAGCAGACAGCCGTACGGGGTGCCCGCCGTCACCTGCCCGTACGCCAGGGGATAGGCGAGAGTGCTGACCGCGGCGGCCGCCAACAGCAGCACGATGACGGGGCGTTGGGTGGTGCCCCGGACGGTGGCACACACGGCGGACAGGCCGATCAGCCAGATGAGGTACTGCGGGCTGATGACACGGCTGGTGACGACGAAGAGCAGCACGGCACACAGGGCGGCGTCGGCAGCGGTCGCCGGGGTCCAGCGCCGCGCCCGCACCCGCCACAGCAGCAGCCAGCAGAACGCCACGGCGGTCAGCAGCAGCGAGGCGTGCGCGACGGCGGAGACGTACGGACCCACGAACTCCATCGCGCCGTACCGGTATTCGACCCGGTAGGACCCGTCGGCAGGCAGGCCCGCCAGCCGGACCAGGGACAGCAAGGTGCCGCCGAGGGACTCGATCTGCACGCCCCGGTTGCCCTGCTGGCGCAGGAAGTCGAAGGTGTGCGAGAAGGTCAGCGCCAGCACTCCCAGCAGAACGGCCGCGGTGGCCACCGCCGTTCCCCAGGCGGCCCGGGTGGTGCGCCCCCGGGGCGTGCCGAGCAGGGCGAGCGCCGGCCACACCTTGACGAGTGCGCCGACCGCGGCCAGCGCACCGCCCGCCGCTCCCGCGCGGCGCGGGTGGTGGTGCAGAGCGAGCAGCGACAGCAGCGAGAGGACGGCGAGAGCCGTGACCTGAACGTCGTAACGCACCAGCGGAACGTGCATCAGCAGCGGCAGCCCGCCGACCCACACCCACGCGCCCGCGCGCGTACGCGCGGCGCCGGTCCGGGCGGCGGCGGTGCCCGCGCCGGAACCGGCGGCCCCGTCCGCCTCTCCGACGCGGGCCGCGCGGGCCAGGGCGAAGGCGACGCCGGCGTCGACCAGGAGGGTCAGCGCGACGAACGCCTGGAAGTAGCTGAGCCCGGGCAGCAGTGCGGGCGAAAGGATCACCAGGGCCGCACCCGGCGGGTACTGCCACATCACGTCGTCGAGCGGGAAGGCGCCGTTGACCAGCTGCTCGTACCAGTGGAAGTAGATCCGGTGGACCTCCCCGTTGACGGTCTCCCCGACCTGGCCGAACAGGCCGGCGACGAGGGCCACCTGGAGGAGCCGGGTGCCGGCCCACACGGCGGCGAGCCGGACCGCGGGGCGCCGGAGGAACGGGCGGGGGGCCACGGCGGCCGGACCGGCGGCCGGGCTGCTGGGGGCGAGCTGCGGGGACGTCATCGCCGGGATCTTAGAACGCCCGCCCGGTGATTGCCGAGGTCGTGGGCGCGCGTCACCGGCGCGCACCGGCCGACGCCGTCGACGCCTCGTACGCGGCCACCACCTCCTTCGCGGGCCCGTCCATCCGCAGCGTCCCCGATTCGAGCCACAGCGCCCGGTCGCAGGTCTCGGTGATCGTCCTGTGGTGGTGACTGACCAGGAAGACGGTGCCCGCCTCCTGGCGGAGCTCGGCGATCCGCTCCTGGCTGCGCCGCTGGAAGCGGGCGTCACCGGTGGACAGGGCCTCGTCGATCAGAAGCACCTCGTGCGACTTCGCGGCGGCGATCGCGAACTTGAGCCGCGCGGCCATGCCGGAGGAATAGGTCCGCATGGGCAGCGAGACGAAGTCGTCCTTCTCGTCGATGCCGGAGAAGTCGACCACGGAGGCGTAGCGCTCCTTGACCTCCGCGCGGGACAGGCCCATGGCGAGACCGCCCAGCACGATGTTCCGCTCACCCGTGAGGTCGTTCAGCAACGCGGCGTTCACCCCGAGCAGCGACGGCTGACCCCGGGTGAACACCCGCCCCCGGTCGGCCGGGAGAAGACCCGCCACCGCCTTGAGAAGGGTCGACTTGCCGGACCCGTTGGAGCCGATCAGACCGATCGCCTCGCCCTGGTGCGCGACGAAGCTGACGCCCTTGACGGCGTGCACCTCGCGCACGGAGGACGACGGCGTGCGCGAGACGATCCTGCGGAGCGCACCGAGGGCGCTGCCGCGTCCCGAACCGGCGGTGTGCACCCGGAAGGTGAGGTGCAGGCCGTCGACGACGACGGTGGGGGAGCCGGCACCCGTGCCGGGGTGCGGCCCGGGGTGCTCAGCCACGTCCGTACCGCTCCTCCGCCTGCCAGAAGTACAGGTAGCCGCCGGTGCCTGCGACGAGTGCCCAGCCGGCGGCCAGTGCCCACGCGTGCGGCGGGAGTTGCGCCGCGCCGTAACTGTCGATGAGGGCGTACCGCACCAGGTCGAGGTGGACGGCCGCCGGATTGCACTGGAGGAGCAGCCGGACGGCACCGGGCACGCTGCCGTCCTTCAGCACGTGCGCCGTGCTCCACATCACCCCCGACGCGTACATCCAGGTGCGCAGCAGGAACGGCAGCAGCTGGGCGAGGTCGGGGGTGCCTGCCGTCAGCCGGGCCAGCACCAGCGCCAGGCCGGTGCCGAAGACCGCCTGGAGGGCGAGCGCGGGCACGGCGAGCAGCCACGAGAGCCGAGGCGGCTGTCCGCAGCAGAACAGCACCACCGCCAGCACCCCGAGCGAGACCAGCAGTTGCTGGAGCTGGAGCAGGGCGTACGAGACGGGCAGCGCGGCGCGGGGGAAGTGCAGGGCCCGCACCAGGCCGAGATTGCCGCTGACGGCCCGGGCCCCCGTCATCAGCGTGCTCTGGGTGAACGACCAGACGAAGACGCCGGTGACCAGGAAGGGGACGTAGTCGGTGACGCCGTCCTTGGTGTTCATCAGCTCTCCGAAGATCAGGTAGTAGACGGCCGCGTTCAGCAGCGGCGTCAGTACCTGCCACAGCCGGCCCAGCCTGGCCTCGCTGTACTGCGAGGTCAGCCGGGCGGTCGCGAAAGCGGAGATGAAGTGCCGACGGGACCACAACTGGCGGGTGTACTCCCCGAGCCGCGGCCGGGCGCCGCTCACGGTGAGGCCGTGCCGGACGGCGTAGGCACTCAGGTCGGGAGGGAGAACGGTGGGGTTGCTCATGAGGGCTGCTTTCGCCGGGAGCGGGGGCAGGAGCGCGAGGGACAGGGGACGGCACGGCGCGCGTCCGTATGCGGCGGACGGAGATTTCGACGTCGGAACGCGACCGTATCGTCGTGACGTCGACAGTAGGACGACGGGACGTCGAAACGCAACCGTTCCGTCGTGACGCTAGGATTCCCGCATGACGACCGACCCGGCCCCCGCGTCCTCGCCCGAACCGGCCCCCAGGCGGGCCCCCGCGGGCGCCGCCGTACTCCGGGAGGACGTCACCGACGCCATCCGCGACGCCCTCCTCGCCGAGCTCGCGGCGGTCGGCTACGCACGCATGTCCATCGAGGGCATCGCACGCCGCGCGGGCGTCGGCAAGACCGCCGTCTACCGGCGCTGGCGCTCCAAGCTGCACCTCGTGCTCGACCTGGTCTCGGCCTTCGCCGCGGAAGGGCTGCCCGCACCGGCCACCGGCTCGCTGCACGGCGACGTGCGCGCCCTCCTGGAGGTCGTCTCCCATGCGCTGCGGCACCCCGTCGCCTCCCAGGTCGTCCCGGACCTGCTGGTCGAGGCCGTCCGCAGCCCGGAAATCGCCGAGGCGGTCCGGGCGGCCCTGCTCGACCCGCAGCACGGTGTCGCCGCCCAGGTCGTACGGGACGCCGTCGCGCGCGGTGAACTGCCCGAGGGGGCCGACCCGGAGCGCGCCCTGGACCTGGTCGTCGGACCGCTGTACTGGCGGCTGGTGGTCGTCAGGACCGAACCCCCCGCCGGGCACACCGCCTACCTGGACGATCTGGCGGCCTCCGCGGTGGCCGCGCTCACCGCCGGAACCGGCCGGGCCGCCGGGGGCTGCTGAACCGCCGGCAGGGGCTGGAGGCGGGGGAAGCCCGCCCGTGAACGCTCCGTCCGAGTGAAATGCGAGGACGCCGCAGGCCTGAATTCACCCGGTCCAGTCGGGTTTCAATGTTGTCAAGGGGGGTGAGAAAGCGCCGGTGTTGAGAGATCCTCCTTGAGCTGACGTCACAGGGAGAAGAAACCATGCACCAGTCCGCTTACGACCAGATGGCCCTCTGCGTGAAGGAGTACATGCCCGTTTCAAAGCGGCATCGTGTTGTCGACCTCGGATCGCGCATTTCACCTGGTCAAAGCCTTACGCACCGTGCGCTGCTGGCCAACCACAAGATCGATTACGTGGGTGTCGACGTACTCGACGGGCCGAATGTGAACCGCGTGATGAAGGACCCGTACCGGATCCCGCTCAAGTCGCGCTCCGCCGACATCGTCCTCTCCGGCCAAGCCTTCGAGCACATTCCCTTCTTCTGGGCCTCGATCATGGAGATCGGCCGGGTGCTGCGCCCCGGCGGCCACGCGTTCATCACCGCCCCCTCGCGCGGCAACGCGCACGACGCGCAGGACTGCTGGCGCTACTACCCCGACGGCTTTCGCGCGATGGCCGCGTACTGCGGTCTCGAACTGCGCGAGGCGTTCACCGACTTCCCGCCCATGAAGGGCATCCGGCACGACTACGAGGCCATCGACGCCAAGCACGCGTACTGGGGCGACTCGGTCGGCGTCTTCCGCAAGCCGCGCATGGCGCCGCACCTGCCGTACCGCGTCTCCCGCGCCATCGTCCGCGAGGTGACCATCCGCTGGGCGAACCACATCGGCGGCGTCGAGGGCATCCCGGTGCCCGGCGCGATCGCGGGCCGCGAGCTGGCGGGTCGCCCCAAGCAGGTGCCGGCCCCGGCAGCGGCACAGAAGTAGCCGTCTTTTCCCGGCGCTGTACCCGGGCGGTGGTGCGGAGTTGTCCGCACCACCGCCTTTGTGCTGCCCCGCGGCCCGCGGTATGCGGCCCGTCTCCACGCCCCCGCCCCCCGTCCCACCCGAACGCCCGCAGGTCGCAGCAGCGATCCGCGGGCCGCGGCGCTGCAATCTGATCCGCGGATCGCACGCCGCCCCGGAGGGACAGACCGGCATGGCCGCCAGCAGCCCCGCCCCCGCCAGCAGCCCCGCCTACGACACCTGCCCCATCCCCGGCACCCGCCCCGCCGGAGTGCCCCCGCCGCCCGCCCGCGCCCGGCAGGTGCTCCCCCACCTCGCGCTCTGGGCGGTGCTCGGGCTGCTCTGGCTGGTCGCACTGCGGCTCCCCTGGCTCGGCGACCTCGGCCAGCACGCCGCCGCCGTGGAGCGGCTCCGGCGCGACCTGAGCGACCCCGGCGGGCCGCTCCTCGCCCGCCCCGGCAGCGACAGCCCGTACTACACGCCGTACACCGTCGTGGCCGCCCTGTACGCGCGCGTGACGGGCGCCGCGACGCTCTCCGTGCTGAGTGTCTGCGCGGCCGTCAACGCCGTGGTCCTGGTCGCCGGGGTGCGCGCCTTCGTACGGACCCTGACCCCGCGCCCCTGGGCGCCCTTCCTGACGTTCTGCTGCCTGGGCCTCCTGTGGGGTCCCGAGCCGTTCCTGTGGAGCGGCTTCCTGTCACTGAGCGGGCTCTGCCTGTCCCTGTCGTACCCGAGCACCTTCGCCTTCGGGCTCGGACTGTACGTATGGGCCCGCCTGGACGGCGCCGTGCGCACGGGGCGCGGACCGGTGCACTGGGCGGGCACCGGGCTGCTCCTGGGGTGTGTGGTCCTGATCAACCCGGTGGTGGCCCTGGGGGTGCTGATCGGCTGTGCGGCGGTGTGTGCAGGGGCCGCCCCCGGGATCGGCCGACGCACCCTCACCGGCTGGGCGGCGGGAGGCGCCGCCGCGCTGCTGCTGGTCGTCCTCTGGCCGTACGGGAACGTGCTGTCGGTCCAGGACGCCTCGGCCCTGGACTTCTTCCACGAGACCGCCTACCACCGCAAACCGCTGCGCTACGGGCTGGTGTGCGCGGCGCTGCCCGCGCTGCTGCTCAGGATGCGGCGCAGCCGGCGGGACCCGCTGGTGCTGCTCTGCGCGGGCGCGCTGGCGGTCGCGGCGGCAGGCTGGTTCACCGGGCACTACACCTGGGGGCGGGTGCTCGCCTTCGCGGTGTTCGCGCCGCAGTGCGCGCTGGCCGTCGAACTGGCCGCGCCACACCCCTGGGCGGCCGTCGGGCCGCGCACCCGGCGGCTGGTGCGGGCCGGGGTCGCCGCAGCCCTGTGCGCCGGCCTGTGGGCCCAGTCGGGAGCGCTGCTGTACGCGCTGCCCGAGCTGCGGAAGCGGCCCACCCTCACCCGGCTGGTCCAATTCACGCCACCATGGGGAAAATTCGGCTCGCTGACCCGTCATCTGGCCTACGGCGACGTCGTGCTGACCACGCATTACAAGTGGCTGCGGGTGCTGCCCGCCTACGGCGTCTACACCGTCGCGCCCGCCTGGCCGCAGCCGGAAATTCCCAGGTCGGAGGCGGCACAGCGGTGGAACGACACCGTGCGGGCGCTGAGTGCGCGCACCGGGGAGGGGCAACGGCGCGCCGTGCTGTGCCGATGGCAAGCGGATTGGCTGATTCTTACTCCTGCTCAGCCCATCCCCACGGGCCCGGAGTTCCGTGTGATCGCCACAGGCCCGGACAAAGCACGCCTCGTCCGCGTGACTTTCCGCTGCTGAATTCGTTAAACCGAACCGCCGATTGTTGACGAGATATAGGCGGGAAGGCGTATCACCGCGTACTGTCCGTGCGCATGGTATGGCGTAACGCCGTGAATGGCGTCCTTCAGCAACTGACCGGTTACCAGCTGCGACGCGTCCCGGTTCCAGGCCAACGGCCTCGTCAGGCGGCACGGCCCGCCCCCACGGCGCACATCCCCGCGCCGAAGCCCAAGCCGAGCTCCGGGATCAAGTTCCCCGCCGACTACGACGACGGGGCCAAAGACATCATCCGTGCGGTGAAGCCGTACTCGATGACCTCCCCGGAACGGCTCAACGCTTTCATCCTGGCCACCCGGCACGTCGTCAAGCACAACATTCCCGGCGCGATCGTCGAGTGCGGTGTCTGGCGCGGCGGGTCCATGCAGGCCTGTGCGAAGACCCTTCTCGCCGAGGGGGTCGAGGACCGCGAGCTGTATCTCTTCGACACCTTCGAGGGCATGACGCCGCCCACCGAGGAGGACAAGCGCCTGGACGGCAAGTCCGCCCAGGAACTCCTCGACATCCAGGGCAAGGACCGGCCGATCTGGGCCGTCGCCACTCTGGACGACGTCAAGTCCGGTTTCGAGAAGGTCCCCTACCCGGCCGAGCGCATCCACTACGTGCAGGGCAAGGTCGAGGACACCGTCCCCGGCGAGGCCCCGGAGCAGATCTCGATCCTGCGCCTGGACACCGACTGGTACGCCTCCACCAAGCACGAGCTGGAGCACCTGTACTCGCGCCTGGTCAGCGGCGGTGTGCTGCTCATCGACGACTACGGCTACTGGCAGGGCTCGCGGCAGGCCGTCGACGAGTTCCTGGAGGAGACCGGCGAGCAGCTGCTGCTGCTGCGCATGGACGAGGGGCGCATCGCGATCAAGCCGTAGCGGCGGTACGCGGGTGAGTCCGTGAGCACGTCGACGAGGGGCCCGGCGGTGTCCGCCGGGTCCCTCCGTCGTGGGTGCCGCGGGCCCGCGCACGGGTCAGTGCAGCCCGGCCCGCAGGAGGTCGCAGGGCGCCTGCCCCGCGGCCCCCGCGTCCTGTGCGGCGCCCCGCGGGTCCTGCTGGGCGGGCAGTACGGACGAGATGCCCGCCGGAGTCCCTTGGGCCGGGGTGGGAGTGCGCTCCTCCAGCGGTACGACGCGGGGCAGCTCGCTCTGGCCGAGGAAGACCCGGCGTACGACGCGTTCCGCCGCCCGGCCGTCGTCGTACGGGCAGAACCGGGCCCGGAACGCGGCGCGGAGCTGCGCGGAGCGGGAACCGCGCCAGTGACCGGTGCGGAAGATGTCGACCAGCTCGTCCTCGGTGCGGGCGATCGCGCCGGGCGGGAACTCGCGGATGTCGAAATAGGTGCCGCGGGCCGCTTCGTAGGCCTCCCGGTCGTCGATGTGCAGGACGATCGGGCGGTCGAGGTTGGCGTAGTCGAACATCAGCGACGAGTAGTCGGTGATCAGCGTGTCCGAGGCCAGACAGAGTGACTCGATCGAGTGATGTTCGCTCACATCGACGATTCGGGCACTGCTGTGGGAACTCGCGCGGTGCAGCGGTCCGTTGGCGAGGTGGTGGGCACGGGTGAGGATCACGTGCCGGGGCCCGAGGGACCGGGCGAGGTGTTCGAGGTCGAGCGCCGGGCGCTGGGTCCTGCGGTAGTCGCGGTGCGTCGGAGCGTAGAGGACGGCGGTGGAGCCTTCGGGAATGTTCAGCGACGCGCGGATCCGGGCGACGTCGCCGGCGGTGGCGGACTGGAAGACGTCGTTGCGCGGATATCCGGTTTCCAGGGTGGTGTACGGAGAGGGGTAGGCCCGCCCCCAGACGAGGGAGGAGTGGCGGTTGGCGGAGAGCAGGTAGTCCCACATGTCGGTGTTCGCGAGGAGCTGCGCGAAGTCCATGGCCGCGGCGGGGCGGTCCTGGAGGTCGAGGCCCATCGTCTTGAGCGGAGTGCCGTGCTGGGTCTGCAGGAGGACCTGGCTGGGGCGCTTGGTGAGCCGGTGGTCGAAGCTGTCGTTGGTCACCAGGTACTTGGCACGGGCCAGCGCGCTCCAGTACGCGGCCGAACCGGGGCGCAGCCGGCGCGTACCGGTGGGGACGGTGTGCTGGTGCGCGGGCGCGGCGATCCACGACGTGCGGACGTGCGGAGCCAGTTCGCGGACCTTCGCCTCGATGGCCGCCGGGTTGCAGGCGTAGCCCCGGTCCCCGTACGCGGCGAACACCGCCTGGTCCGCGCGGACGGGCAGCCGCAGCTGGATCCGGTAGTGCAGTCGCATCGCTGCGGCGCGGGCGGTGCGCAGCACGCCTCCGGCCCGGCCGGCGGCGGAGCGGCGCAGGGTCCTCAGCAGGGCCAGCGCGTGATAGGTGCGGTGGCTGCCGAGCACGAGGAGGGTGTGCCGCAGCCGGGTGCGGAGCGAGGGGGTGACGGGCCGCGGGAGGTACGGGGCGCTCGGGGTGCCGTCCCAGGTGTCCAGGGCCTCGGGACCGCCCGGGACGCCCAGGGTGCCTGAGGTCCCTGGGGCGCCGGGGGTGCCCAGGACGTCCGGGGTGTTCAGCGCGGGGGCGTGCGTGGTGGCGGCACGCAGGGCCGCCGCGTCGGCCGCCGCCGCGTCGTACGCCCGGCCGGCCGGTGTGGCACCCGGGGCGGTGGCGGGGGCCCGGCGCGCGGTGGTGACCCCGCGGGCAGCTTCACGGGCAGCCTTGCGGGTGGCCGCACCGCGGGCGGCGATGCCGCGCAGGCGTCCAGTGGCGCGGGGGCCTGTGGTCCCGGCGGCGCGCAGGCGGCGGCAGTGCGCGCGGGCCCGGCGGAAGAACTCGGCGCGGGCGCCGCGCGGGAGGCGGCCGGCCCCGTCGAGGACGGCGGCGAAGTGGTCGAGCATCAGGTGGTGGACCACGGGGCGCCAGCGGGCCGCGTCGGGCCGGGAGTCCAGGAGGGAGAAGACCCGGTCGTACTGGCCGAAGATGTCGAGGTGGGGGAGAAGGGCGGCGGCGGGGGCGCTGCCGTGGCGGCGCTGCCGGTGGAGGACACAGACCTCGTCGAGGGTGGAGACCGTGGCCGCCGACATCAGGACCGAGTAGGTCCAGGGGGTGCCCTCGTAGTGGCCGGGCGGGAAGGTGAAGCCCTGGTGCTCGACGAACTCCCGGCTGTACGCCTTGTTCCAGGCGACCGCGGGTACCCGGAGCAGTCCGGGGCGTTCGGCGAGCGTGAAGGAGGCCGGTCCCTGCTCGTGCAGCTCTCCGGCGAACCGGTCGCGCACGGACTCGCCGTTCCAGAAGGTACGGGTGTGGCCGAAGAGGAGGACGTCGGGCGAGTCGCACTCCTTGAGGCGGTCGGAGACCGACTGGAGGGCGCCGGGCGCGAGGGCGTCGTCGCCGTCGAGGAAGAGCAGGTAGTCGCCGCGGGCCCGCTCCATGCCCGCGTTGCGGGCGTTGCCAGGACCGCCGTTCGCCGTCAGGTGCAGGGGGCGCACCCGCGGGTCCCGGGCCGCGTACTCGTCGATGAGGTCACCGCAGGCGTCCGGCGAGCAGTCGTCCACCGCGATCAGCTCGAAGTCGTCGCAGGACTGAGCGAGTACCGAGTCCAGACACTCCTCCAGGTACTCCTGGACCTGGTGGGCGGGCACGATCACGCTGAACCGGGGCACGGCACATCCATGGGGTCGTCGCGGCAGTGACGGCCGGCGCCCGGCAGACGGGCGGACCGTATGCCCGCAACGGGCCGTGGCCCGGGCGGGTTACGCAGAATGCGGCATACGGGGGAAGTTTCACCAAAGGGGCGCCACGGAAGGGTGATTCGGCGGCAGGTGTCCGAATCACCCCTCCGTAAAGCCCGGTTGACGTGCGGGGTCGTGGGCCTCGGTGGGGTACTACTTCACCGCGCCTGCCATCACGCCGGAGACGAACTGCTTCTGGAACGCGAAGAACACGACCAGCGGGATCACCATCGACACGAAGGCGCCGGGCGCCAGCACGTCGATGTTGTTGCCGAACTGCCTGACCTGCTGTTGCAGAGCCACCGTGATCGGCGGACTGGTGGCGTCCGCGAAGATCAGCGCGATCAGCATGTCGTTCCAGACCCACAGGAACTGGAAGATGCCCAGCGAGGCGATCGCCGGGCCGCCCAGCGGCATGACCACCCGGGTGAACAGCCTGATCTCGCCCGCCCCGTCGAGCCGTGCCGCCTCCAGGAGCTCGCGCGGGATCTCCGCGAAGAAGTTGCGCAGCAGGAAGATCGCGAACGGCAGTCCGAACGCCACGTGGAAGAGGACCACGCCCATCGTCGTCTCGAAGATGCCGACGACCCCGAACAGCTTCGCCACCGGCACCAGAGCCACCTGCACCGGCACCACCAGCAACCCCACGACCAGCATGAACAGCCAGTCCCTGCCGGGGAATTCCATCCACGCGAAGGCGTAACCGGCCAGTGCGCCGATCACCACCACCAGCACCGTCGCCGGCACGGTGATCAGCGCGGTGCTCAGGAGGGAGTTCAGGACGGTGTCGTTCTGCAGGATCGCCGAGTAGTTCTTCAGGGTCAGCTCGGCGGGCGCGGTGAAGATCTTCCACCATCCACTGGCCGCGATGTCGGACGCGTCGCGCAGCGAGGAGAGCAGCAGCCCGATCGTCGGCATCAGCCAGAACAGCCCGACCACGATCAGGAAGACCCGCATCAGGCCGCCGCCGGCCCCGGCCGCGATCCGCGCCGGAAGGGAACGCTTCGCCTTGACGGCGTCACCGGAGTGTTTCATCGGCCCTGCTCCTTCCGCATCCGCCGGATATTGAAGAGCATCACCGGAATCACCAGCAGCAGGAGGAACACGGCGATGGCGCTGCCGATGCCCAGATCGGCATCATCGCCGAACGACGACTGGTAGAGCTGGAGCGCGAGGACGTTCGCATCGTCCAGGGAATCGCCCGGCGCGATGATGAACACCAGGTCGAAGATCTTCAGGACGTTGATCATCAGGGTCACCGCGACCACCGCGAGGACCGGTGCGAGCAGCGGCACCGTGATCCGACGGAACACCTGCCACTCGTTGGCCCCGTCCACCCGGGCCGCCTCCAGGAGTTCGCGCGGCAGACTCGCCAGCCCCGCGGCGATCAGCACCATCGCGAAGCCCGCCCACATCCACACGTAACTGCCGATGATGGCCGGCGTCACCACGCTCGGGCCGAGCCAGTCCACTCCGTTGTACTGTGCGCGGAAGTTGCCCGCGGGCAGCCGCAGTTCGGCGCCGTCGGCCTTCGCCGAGAGCGAGAAGGAGCCGTCCGCGGCGGCCTCGGTGGAGTCGACCACCTTGCCGTCCTTGACCGCCTCGATCGTGAGGCCCTTGAGGCCGGACTCCTTGCTGTCGATGGTGTTCGGCTTTCCGCCGCCCCCCTTGGTGAAGTCCAGCCACGCCGTCCCGGTGACCTTGTCGGGCGAGGTGGCCGGGGCCTTCGCGAGCTGGGCGTCCCCCGGCATCTGGGCGGGGGCGACGCCGATCAGCGGCAGCAGGACCTGCTGCCCGGCCCGTACCGGCTGCTTGGTGACGTACGCGCCGCCGCCCGCCGCCTTCAGCGGGTGCACCGGCAGCGGCCTGGCCTTCGGGAACACCGAGGACTCCGCGAACGTGTCGTGCACCCCCACCCAGACGGCGTTGGCGACCCCGCGGTCCGGGTCCTGCTCGTACACCAGCCGGAAGATGATGCCCGAGGCGAGCATCGAGATCGCCATCGGCATGAAGACGATCATCTTGAAGGCGGTACCCCAGCGGATGCGCTCGGTGAGGACCGCGAAGATCAGCCCCAGCGCGGTGGAGACGGTCGGCGCGACGACCACCCAGATCAGATTGTTCTTGATCGCGGTGAGGATGGTGTCGCTGGTGAAGAGACTGACGTAGTTGTCGAAGCCGGCGAATCCCGAGCCGGACTTGTCGAAGAAGCTGCGGTAGACGGAGAACCCGATCGGGTAGACCACGAGCGCGCCCAGCAGGACCAGCGCGGGCAGCAGGAAGCCTGCCGCGATGACTTTGCGTGTGCCTGTCACGCTCTTGTGCTTGTCCGGGGTGGCGGGGGGCGGCGTCACGCTCGCCGCGCCCCCCGCGGTCGCTGACGTCACGGCGTCAGTTCTTGTACGCCGCGGCCGCTTCGGTCTCCAGCTTCTGCTGGGTGCCCGCGATGTCCTTCGGGTTCAGCAGGAAGTCCTGGAGGATCTTCCACTCACCCTTGCCGGGCGTGCCGCCGAAGGACTGCGGCGCCTGGTCCGACATGTCGAAGCGGAAGTCGTCGCCCGCCCCGACCAGGGCCTTCGCGATGTCGCGGAGCGTGTCATTGGGGTAGGCGGACATGTCGACCGACTTGTTCGGCGAGACGAAGCCACCCGCGCCCGCGGAGATCTTCGCGGCGTCGGTGGACGCCAGGAAGGTCATCAGCGCCTTGGCGGCCTTGGTGTCCTTCAGTGCCACGGCCACGTCGCCGCCGGTCACCACCGGGGACTTGTCGCCGACCGCGGGGAAGGGGAACACCTTGGCGTCCGTGCCCAGCTTGGCCTTCGTCTGGCTGATGTTGACGGCCACGAAGTCACCCTCGAAGACCATCGCGCCCTTGGGGGTCTCCCCGCCGGTGAAGGTCTGCTCCACGGACTTCGGGAACGCCGTGCCCACCGCGCCCTTCTGCCCGCCCACCAGGTAGTTGGACTTCCCGAAGAGCTGCGCGAGGGTGGTCAGCGCGTCCCTCACGGACGGGTCCGTCCACTTGATCTTGTGCTGGGCGAGCTGGTCGTACTTCTCCGGGCCCGCCTGCGAGAGGTAGATGTTCTCGAACCAGTCGGTCAGCGTCCAGCCGTCCGAGCCGCCGACCGAGACCGGGGTGATGCCGGACTGCGAGATCGTCTCCGCGGTCTTCAGGAACTCCGCCCAGGTCTTGGGCTCGGTGGCCCCCGCGTTCTCGAAGGCCTTGGCGTTGTACCAGATCAGGGACTTGTTGGCGGCCTTGTAGTACACCCCGTACTGGGTGCCGTCGACGGCCGCGATGTCCTTCCAGCCCTTGGAGTAGTTCTTGTCCAGCTGCGCCTGGGTGGTGGCATCGACCGGTTTCAGCCACTTCTTCGCGACGGCCTGCTTGAGCGCACCGGGCTGCTGGAGCAGCGCCACGTCCGGGGGAGTACCGCCGGAGATCTTCGAACCGAGGTACGTGAGCATGGCGTCCTGGGTCGGCACATACGTCACCGTCGCCCCGGTACGGCTCTCGAACTCCTTGAGCACCTTCTTGAAGTTCTCGCCCTCGGCGCCGGTCCACACCGCGATGACCTGGAGCTTCTCCCCGTTCAGCTGCGGGAGTTCAAGAGACTTCGCAGGGGATTGAGGGGCGCCCGACGCGGACCCCGTGGTCTTGGGGTCCGGCGTGTCACCGCCGCCGCAGCCGGTGAGGAAGAGTGCCCCCGCCGCGGCGACGGCCAGGAGGGCGCGGCTGCTGTGCCGCGCCGCCCGGTCGCTGCCGAGGTGGCCGGACTTCCTCCGCTGGCGAAGAGTTGTGTGCATCACTGCCCCGTCTCTGCCGTGCGCGTACGGATGCGGACCGTCCTGCGGTGTGCCCGCGGACCGGCCCGACCATCGCTTTTTGCTGACCCGTTCACTTACCTGGGGTCAGTCCTACGCCCGGTCCTGGTGGCCCGCAATAGTGCCTTCACTGTCAACTCGGCTTTTGTGATGGCCTCGTGACGTGGGCTCAGGAGCTGCCGCAGGCCGCGACGGGTCGGCGGGTGGTGCTCAGCGCGCCTCCTGCGGGGTGTTCAGCGGCACCGGCGGCGCGGCGTTGACCGTACGGGCGGCCCGGTCCAGGGCGCTGGCCAGCAGGGCGAGGTCGGTCGGCCCGTTGCCCAGTTCGCGGACGGGGCGGCGGGTCGGCGGGTCGCCCATCCGCTCCCACTCCAGCGGCACCACGGTGGGCCGCTGAGTGGCCGTGCGGGGGATGCGACCGGTCACCCGGCCGCCCTGGAACGGGGTCACCGTGCCGTCGGGATGCAGCAGCCGGCCACGCCCAGGAGCGGGCTCCTCCGGTGCGGGAGCGGCGGACGGCGGGTCCAGGACCACCCGCAACAGCCGTGCCCCCTGTGCCAGTTCGGTTCCGGCGGTCCGGTCGGGGCGGGCGGTGGACGCCACCAGGTGCACCCCGAGCCGCTCGCCGTGCCGGGCCACCGCCTCCAGCGCCCGTACGACGGAGCCCGCCGAGGGGCGTCCCGGGCTGCCGAGGGCGGGAGCGACCAGGGCGTCCAGGTCGTCGACGAGGACCACCAGCCGGGGCAGTGGCGAAGGACCGCCGCCGGCCTGCGCCGCCGCCTGCCGCTCCCGCTCGCGGGCCGCGGCGGGCCGCAGCCGCAGGGTGCCGGTGCCGGGGCCCTCTATGTCGGCGCGGGGATCGGTGCGTGACTGCGTACGGGTCTCGGTGCGGGATTCGGTACGCGATTCCGTACGGGTCTCTGCGCGGGGCGAGGTGTACCCGGTGGCGGGGGTGTGCCCGTGCGGGCGGTCCGGACCGGCGCCCCCGGCGGGTCCGTGCGCACCCGGCCCTTGCCCGCCCGGCCGGTGCGCACCCGGCCCCTGTGCACCCGGGCCCTGCATGCCCGTCGCCTGCGCGCTCCGGCTGCCGGGAATGTCGGCCCTGCGGGACTCCGGGGCGGGCGCCCGGCGCTGGGACACCAGCCGCTCGGCCACCTCGTCGGCGGCCCCGGCTGTCCCATTGGCCGCGCCGGCACCCCTGACCCCGGTGACCCCGGCGGTCGTGCTGACACCCCTGGCCCCGGTGACCCCGGCGGTCGTGCTGACACCCCTGGCCCCGGTGGCCCCAGTCGTCCCGGCGGCCGCGCCGGTTCCGGTGCCCGCGGTGTCCGCGCCGCGGCCCGCATGCCAGTCGGCGAAGTCCAGCGTGCCCAGCAGCTCGTCACGGCGCTTCAGCTCCGCGCCCAGCGCCTGGGCGAACTCCCGCATCCGCACCGGGTCGGAGGCCACCAAGTGGGTCGAGACGTGCGGCAGTTCGGTGCAGGCGCGCAGCCCTTCGCCGCGCTCGCCGCCCGCCCCGTCGAGCAGGATCAGGCCGAGCCGGTCGGGGCGGGCCGCCGCGGACAGTGAGGCCGCCGCCGAGCGCAGCATTTCCGTACGGCCACTGCCCGCGGGGCCCTCGATCAGTAGATGCGGTCCGTCGATCGCCAGGTCCGCGCAGAGCGGGCCGCGCGGTCCTGCGCCCAGTACCGCCCACGCGCGCGTGGCGCCAGGGGCCTGTTCGTCGTCGGCGGCCGCGGCCCACCGGGCCATCAGGGACGCGGGGGTCGCCCTGGCCAGGCCCAGCTCGTCGAGCAGCCGGGACACGGGCGGCAGCGAGGCCGCGGGCCGCCGGCCCTGCCTGCCCGCCGAAGCACCACCGGGCCCCGGGCCGCCCCCGAGGTCCGCGGCGTCGTCGCGCAGCGGGGCCAGCGCGCGGGCGAACCGCTCCGCCCAGGCCGCCGACACCGCGTCCACCGAAGCCAGCGTGCCGTGCCCGGCGCTCTGCCCGCCCGCCGTGCGCAGCACCCGTACCGCCGTCGCGACCTCGCCGCTCAGCAGCGCCGCGGCCCCGCACTCGCGGAAGGCGGACGACACCGCGCAGGCCGCGTCGTACGTCACCTCGACCGGGGAAAGAGGGGAGGCCGCAGGGGTCTCGGCCAGGCACAGCAGGTGGATGCCGTGCGCCGAGCCGTGTGCCGCGAGCCGGGCGGTGGCCTCGCGCAACCCTGCCGAACCCGGATCGCCGTCGAGAATCACGACGGTGCGCGGGGCGTCCGCCTCCAGCGGCCCCTCCTCGGTGCGCCGCACCAGCTCGGCCACGCGCGCGGAGGCCTGGTCGCGGTCGTACGCGAGCAGCAGCCGGCAGTCCTGGCCGTGCGCGGGACGCAGGTGCGGCAGCCAGCCGAGCCAGCCCCACTCCTGGGTGCGCTCCTCGACGCCACGAGTGCGGTCCGCGCTGATCAGTACGATTTCGAGCTCGGTGGGGGAGTGCAGGGCAGCGAGCTGCGCCACCGCGGAGCGCGCCAGCCCGGCCAGCCGCGCACGCGGTCCCGCGAGCCCCAGCGAACCCGCCTCGCGCAGCCCCACCGTCACCGGTACGGCGGGCAGCAGCCCCGTGCCGTCGGGCGCGGTCCGGTCCGCCGTACCCAGCCGGAGCACCAGGGACTCGGGGTGCGAGAGCCCGCGCTCCCACAGCCGGGGACCCGGCTGGAGTGCCGTGAGCAGCAGCGTCGCCGCATCGGGCCAGGCATCGGGAGCGCTCCCCGACGGTACGGGGGCGTCGGCGGAGTCCACCCGGTGGGCGGCACCCGGCGGGGTGGCCTGCCACGCATCCGGGGGCGCCGGGCGGGAGGGGGCCGCGGCGTCGTGCCGGGGCGCCGGTTCGGCGCTCTCGCCCGCGTGGTCGTGGGCGGCCTCGCCGCGGCCCGAGGTCAGCCGCCGAGCCCAGCCCCCTATGCCGCCGCGCCGCCGGGGCTCCTCTCGGGGCTCGGCCGGACGGCCGTTGGCGGGGGCACCGGTAGCGGAGCCGCCGCCCGCGCCCGCTTCGGAGCCGCCGGGACCAGCCGGCCCGCCCGGTCCGTCCAGTCCGCCCGGTCCGCCCGGTCCACCCGGGGCGACGATCCGGCCCGCTCCGTGCGTGCGGTCGGCCGGCCCGGGGTACGGGTCCTGCCCGCCGGCCGCCGGGGGCGCGGCCGGATGCCGCGCTTCCGGGGCGTATCCGGCGGGGCCGGCCCCGGAGCCGTCGTACGCGGGGCCGGCCTCGGAACCGTCGTACGCGGGGCCGGCCCCGGAGCCGCCGTACGCGGAGGCACTCCAGGACCCTCCGGCGGGCAGGTTCCCGCCCCCGGGAACCGCCGCGCCGCCACCAGTACCGCCCGGGGAGCCGGGGCCCGGGGACCCGGGCGGCGAGCCCTGGGCGGGCACCGTCCCGTAACCGGTCCTGGCAGCCGTGCCGGTGCCTGCCCCACGGCCGCTCACCCGGTGGTGCGGCGCGCTGCCGCCGAACCGCCCCGGAGCGGGAACGGCAGCCGCGGCCGGCGTGCGGGCCACCCGCAGATGCCCCTCGCCGTCCGGAGCGGTGGAGAGCGCGGACTCGTGCGCGCCCGGCTGGGCCAGGCGCAGCGCGGACTCGCCGATCCGCAGCAGCGCGCCCGGCGCCAGCCGCACCTCGCGGGGGCCGACGTCCCGGCCGTCCAGCGTGGTGCCGTTCGTCGAGCCGAGGTCGGCGACGGTGACCCGGCCGTCGTCGCCGAGCGTCACCGCGCAGTGCAGCCGGGACACGTCGGGGTCGTCCAGCGGTACGTCGGCGTCGAGGGAGCGGCCGACCCGGATCTGCCCGCCGTGCAGCAGGTGCACGCCGCCCGCGTCGGGGCCGGCGACCACCTGGAGCTGGGCCAGGTCGGAAAGCTCGGGGGCGTCCTCGTCCGCGGGGAACTGGAGCGAGAGCACCGCCCCGTCCACCAGCGGCGGCTCGCCCAGGGCGCACCGCTGCGCGTCCAGGCGCTCGCGCCCCGCGTACACCACCACCGCGCCGGTGGTCTCGGGGCCCGCACCCTGGACGGCGGCGGCCAGCCCGGAGGCGACCGCGGCCAGCGCGGTACCGGCCGGGGCGGTGACGAGCACGTCGCAGGCAGTGGCGTCGGCCCGGGTCCCCGGGGCGGCGGCCCCCGCGGCTCCCGGTGCCGGGGCGCCCGGAGACACCCCTCTGCTTTGGCCGCTGCGCGGCGCGAGGACGGTCAGCCGGATCTGCATCGCGTCAGCGGTCCCTTCTGCGCGAGGCGCCGGCGGAGAGACCGAGGAGGAGCCGTGCCGCTGCCGCCCCCGCGATGCCCCCCACCCGGCACGGACGCGTCGTCCGGTACAGGTCGGCACCCACCGTGGGGCGTTGAGGAATCGAGCCGCCCTCGCCTACCCCATAGGTCTGTGCTGATGGCATCCTCGCACCTGCCACTGACAACCCGCCCGCCGCCCGTCACCAAGTGATCTTGAATGGTCGGCTGTGGGCGTAAAAGTGCCGACTTGGGGCATGGTCGGACAACAGTGACGCACCGCGCAGGCGTGCGCGGCAACCATCGTGCCGAACACCGCGTCTTCCCCCGGAAGCGCGTCCGGCCCGTGCCCCGTTCGGCGGCACTACAGTTGGGCCACCGGAATTCCGAACCACCGATCAGGGTCAGTCACCGACCAGCAGGGAGTCATCACGTGCGGCCGGTAGGCAGTAAGTACCTCCTTGAGCAGCCGCTCGGGCGCGGCGCCACCGGTACCGTCTGGCGCGCCCGCCAGCGGGAGACCGCGGGAGCCGAGGCGGCCGTCGCCGGCCAGCCGGGAGAGACCGTCGCGATCAAGGTCCTCAAGGAGGAGCTCGCGAACGACGCGGACGTGGTGATGCGCTTCCTGCGCGAGCGCTCGGTCCTCCTGCGCCTCACGCACCCCAACATCGTGCGCACCCGCGACCTCGTCGTCGAGGGCGACCTCCTCGCCCTGGTCATGGATCTGATCGACGGCCCCGACCTGCACCGCTATCTCCGCGACAACGGACCCTTCACCCCGGTCGCGGCCGCCCTGCTCACCGCGCAGATCGCCGACGCGCTCGCCGCCAGCCACGCCGACGGCGTGGTGCACCGCGACCTCAAGCCCGCGAACGTGCTGGTCGACGAGCGCGACGGCACGATGAAGCCGATGCTCACCGACTTCGGCATCGCCCGCCTCGCCGACTCCCCGGGCCTCACCCGCACCCACGAGTTCGTCGGTACGCCGGCCTATGTCGCGCCGGAGTCCGCCGAGGGCCGCCCGCAGACCTCCGCCGTCGACATCTACGGCGCGGGCATCCTGATGTACGAACTGGTCACCGGCAGGCCCCCCTTCGCGGGCGGCACCGCCCTGGAGGTGCTGCACCGGCACCTCAGCGAGGAGCCGCGCCGCCCCACCACCGTCCCCGAGCCCCTGTGGACGGTCATCGAGCGCTGTCTGCGCAAGGAACCCGACGAGCGCCCCAGCGCCGAGAACCTGGCCCGCGCCCTGCGCACGGTCGCCGCCGGCATCGGCGTGCACTCCTCGTCCGCGCAGGTCGAGGCCGCGATGGGGGTCGGTGCGCTGCTCGCCCCCGACCCGTCCCCGGCACCCGTGCCCGACACCCCGGGCGCGGCCGACCCGACCCAGGTGCTGCCGAGCACGGCGGGATCGTACGACCCGGGTGCCGCGACCAGCGTGCTGCCCTCGACCGGCGCCGGTGCTCCCGGTGCGGGCCACGGCCGGGGTGGCGGCCCGCACGGCGGGGCCGACCCGACCGCCGTGATGCCGCCGGTGCCTCCGGGGCCGCCCGCGGGTGCGCCCTCCGGTGCGGGTCCCGAGGACCCGCACCCCTGGCAGAACCAGCTGCGCGCCGCCCGCGACCGCAACGAGCAGACGTCCGTGCAGTACCTGGACCCGAGCCAGGACCCGCTCCGCCGCCGCCCGCAGCGCCAGCAGCCGCAGCGTCAACAGCAGCCCCCGCAGCCGCAGCGCCAGCAGTACCAGCCCCAGCAGCAGCCGCAGCAGCAGCGCCGCCAGCCGCCGCCGCAGCAGTACGCCCCGCAGCCCCAGCACCACCAGCCCCAGCGCCAGCAGCAGTACGCGCCCCAGCCGCAGCAGCCCCAGCCGCCCGCCCCGCGCGAGCCCAGGCCGCCCCGCGAGCCGCGCCCGCCCCGTGAGCCCCGCCGCCGCAGCGCAAACCCGATGCGCATTCCTGGCCTGGGCTGTCTCAAGGGCTGCCTGTTCACGCTGGTCCTGCTGTTCGTGGCCGCCTGGCTGATCTGGGAGCTGACCCCGCTCCAGGACTGGATCGGCACCACGAAGGGCTTCTTCGATCAGATCGGCGACCTCTTCACGACCGTCAAGGACTTCTTCGCGGACCTCGGCGGCGGCTCCAAGCCGTAGGTGAGCGCATAGACATGTCGACTTCTGGGGGCGAAATCCATACGGATTTCGCCCCCAGAAGTACGGAATGACGCCGTGCACGGGTCATCCTGGGCATGCAACGCTCCGTCGGCGGCGTACTTTGAGGACCGACGCCAGCCGCTGAGGGAGCAGTCTTGGCACGGAAAATCGGCAGCCGGTACACCGCCCACCAGATCCTGGGGCGCGGCAGCGCGGGCACGGTGTGGCTCGGCGAGGGACCCGAAGGGCCCGTCGCCATCAAGATGCTGCGCGAGGACCTCGCCTCCGACCAGGAACTCGTCGGCCGCTTCGTCCAGGAGCGCACCGCCCTGCTCAAGCTGGACCACCCGCACGTGGTGGCCGTCCGCGACCTGGTCGTCGACGGCAACGACCTCGCCCTCGTGATGGACCTGGTCAGGGGCACCGACCTGCGCACCCGCCTGGACCGCGAACGCAGGCTGGCCCCGGAGGCCGCGGTGGCCATCGCCATCGACATCGCCGACGGTCTCGCCGCCGCGCACGCCGCCCAGATCGTGCACCGCGACGTCAAGCCGGAGAACGTCCTGCTCGACATGCAGGGCCCGCTCGGCCCCGGCGGCGCGCACCCCGCCCTGCTCACCGACTTCGGCGTAGCCAAGCTGATCGACACCCCGCGCCGCACCAGGGCGACGAAGATCATCGGCACCCCGGACTACCTGGCGCCGGAGATCGTCGAGGGCCTGCCGCCGCGCGCCGCCGTCGACATCTACGCGCTGGCCACCGTCCTGTACGAGCTGCTGGCGGGCTTCACCCCGTTCGGCGGCGGACACCCGGGCGCGGTCCTGCGCCGGCACGTCACCGAGACCGTCGTCCCGCTGCCCGGCATCCCCGAGGAGCTCTGGCAGCTGATAGTGCAGTGCCTGGCGAAGGCGCCTGCCTCGCGGCTGCGGGCCTCCGAACTGGCGGCCGGACTGCGGGAACAGCTGCCGCACCTGGCGGGCATGCCGCCGCTGGACGTCGACGAGCCCGAGGCCGAGGGCACGGCCGCCGGGGACTCCGTACCGTACGAGGCGGAGGGCGGGCAGAGCGCCGAGCCCGCGCGGCCCCGCCGGGGGGCGGTCCCGCTGGTGCCCGGCTCCACGGCCGACTCCAACCGGGACACCCACACCTCGATGCGGGTGCCCGCACCGGACGAGCTGGCGGGCGGACCGCTGGGCACGGCCAGGGTGCCCCGCGCCCCGGGGGACAGGCGGCCCGGGTCCGCCCGGCACAAGTCCGAGCTGCGCCGCCGCCGGCTGATCATGACGACGGCGGGGGTGGCCCTGCTGGCCGCACTCGGGGTCGGCGGCTGGCTGGCCGTCACCTCGGCGGACGAGGACGCCCCGCCCGCACCGGACACCAGCCAGTCGGCACCGGCCCTGCCCTGAGGGCCGGGAAGGACCGGGGCTCCGGGCCGCTCGGGCGGTACGGACCACGGCTCGCGGCCCCGACCGGCCGGGCGGACCACGGCTCCTGCCACGCCGGACGGGCAGACCACGGCTCCTGCCACGCCGGACGGGCAGACCACGGCTCCCGGCCGCGTCGGACCGGACGGAGAACGGAGGCCCGCGGAAACGCCCGGCCGGCCGGGCCGAAAAGGGCTCCCGGGCCGGTCCCGATCCCGTACCGGTTACGCTGGTGCACGTGGCAGTCGTCGATGTATCCGAAGAGCTGAAGTCCCTCTCCTCGACCATGGGGTCGATCGAGGCCGTCCTGGACCTCGAGAAGATGAGGGCCGACATCGCCCTGCTCGAAGAGCAGGCCGCGGCGCCGTCCCTGTGGGACGACCCGGACGCCGCCCAGAAGATCACCAGCAAGCTCTCGCACCTCCAGGCCGAGCTCCGCAAGACCGAGACGCTCCGCAGCCGGATCGACGACCTCTCGCTGATGTTCGAGATGGCCGCCGACGAGAGCGACGCGGACGCCCTCGCCGAGGCGGAGACCGAGCTGGTCTCGGTGCGCAAGGCGCTGGAGGAGATGGAGGTCCGCACCCTCCTCTCCGGCGAGTACGACGAGCGCGAGGCGCTGGTCAACATCCGTGCCGAGGCCGGCGGCGTGGACGCCTCCGACTTCGCCGAGCGCCTGCAGCGCATGTACCTGCGCTGGGCCGAGCGGCACAACTACTCCACCGAGGTCTACGAGACGTCGTACGCGGAAGAGGCCGGCATCAAGTCGACCACCTTCGTCGTCAAGGCGCCGTACGCCTACGGCACGCTCTCCGTCGAGCAGGGCACGCACCGCCTGGTGCGCATCTCCCCGTTCGACAACCAGGGCCGCCGCCAGACGTCCTTCGCGGGCGTCGAGGTGCTCCCGGTCGTGGAGAAGACCGACCACATCGACATCGACGAGACCGAGCTGCGCGTCGACGTCTACCGCGCGTCGGGCCCCGGCGGCCAGGGCGTCAACACGACCGACTCGGCGGTGCGCCTCACGCACATCCCGACCGGCATCGTCGTCTCCTGCCAGAACGAGCGTTCCCAGATCCAGAACAAGGCGAGCGCCATGAACGTCCTCCAGGCGAAGCTCCTCGAGCGCCGCCGCCAGGAGGAGAAGGCGCTCATGGACTCCCTCAAGGGCGACGGCGGCAACTCCTGGGGCAACCAGATGCGTTCGTACGTCCTGCACCCGTACCAGATGGTCAAGGACCTGCGTACGGAGTTCGAGGTCGGCAACCCGCAGGCGGTCCTCGACGGTGAGATCGACGGCTTCCTGGAGGCCGGCATCCGCTGGCGCAAGCAGGGGGAGAAGTAGCGAATCCGGCGTCAAGCCGAGGAGAGCGCCGGACCCCGACGGGTTCCGGCGCTCTTCCGTTCCCGCCGCGGAGCACGGATATGTCACAGGGCTGTGCACATCGGGCGGGCAAGTGACACCAAATCAGGCATCGCGGTCGGAACGACCTTGACGTGCTTCTCGCGGCTGGGGGAGTGTGGCGGGCAGCATGCGTATGTCTGGGGCGGGTGTGAACGGGGGCGAGCAGGCGGCCTCTTGAGATGTGGTCCCGTGAACTGACATCCCCGCCAAGGCCATTGCCCCTGCATAGCTGCTCCATCGACGCACCAATTCGTAGAGCAAGCCGACGAGCCCGCCCATGGGCGGGCTCAGCTACTGGGGGTAGCAACCAGATGACCAACAAGATGCGGGTCCGCGTCGCGCGGATAGCTGCCGGTGCGGTGATCGCCGCCGGTGCCTCGCTGACCGCCGCGGGTGTCGCCCAGGCCGTCGGACCCGACACGGGCGCGGGCGTGCAGGTCGACGCCGGTGCCGTCCAGGTCAACGCCGGGATCGACGCCGCCGACCCGGGCGACCCGGCCGACCCCGGCGTCCCGGCCGACCCCGCGGACCCCGCGGACCCGGCCGACCCCGCCGACCCGAAGCCGCCCACGGACCCGACGGACCCGAAGCCGCCGACGGACCCGAAGCCGCCCACGGACCCGACGGATCCCAAGCCGCCGACGGACCCGTCCGACCCCAAGCCGCCCACGGATCCCACGGACCCGAAGCCCCCCACGGACCCGACGGATCCCAAGCCGCCGACCGACCCGAGCGACCCGAAGCCGCCGACCGATCCGACGGATCCCAAGCCGCCGACGGACCCCACCGACCCGAAGCCCCCCACGGACCCGACCGACCCGAAGCCGCCGACGGACCCGAAGCCGCCGACCGACCCGACGAAGCCGCCCACCGGCGACCCGTCGGCCCCCGGTAGCACCACGGGTGGCACGGGCAGCACCGGCCAGACCGGAGGTGCCGGCGACAACACGGACGTCGACAGCATCGCCAACCGTCCCGTCGAGCAGGCCCAGCCCAAGGACGAGCTGGCCGCCACCGGTGCGGGTGACACCACGCTCCTGCTGGTGGGCGCCGCGACGATGATCGCGGGCGGCATCGCCTTCCGCTTCCTGCCCCGCCTGAGCGGCAACGGCAGCAACGCGGCCTGACGCAACGCCGGAGTCCGGTGTGCCCGTACCGGTACGGGCACACCGGTACGGGCACCCCCGTACGGGGGTGCCGTCCGGGCACCCCGGCAGGGCAGTCCGCACCGCACGCGGCCATGAAGAAGGAGGGGCCCGGAGCGCGTATCAGCGCTCCGGGCCCCTCCGTGCTTCCTCGGTTCCGAGTACCCCAGGGCTCCGCGCGCCCCTGGGGCGGTTACGCGGCCTGGTGTGCCACCAGTGCCATCGCAGCGACCAGTATCACCAGCAGGGACACCAGCGCCGCCGGGCTCAGCTGTGCGAAGGGGCTCTCCTGCTGCTCCAGACGCTGCCTGCTCGCCCGGCACGTCGGGCATCGGCCCTCGGCCACCGGCCCCGCGCAGTTCGCGCACACCAACCGGTCATAGGTCATGCGCTCTCCTCCTCGGCTACCGGCCGTACGGAATCGTTCTCCCGCGTTTTCCCCGCGTTCTCTCCCTGACAACGCCCGGAGAAACACATCCGTTCCCCTCCACTGTGCCAGCCGGTCGCCACATCCGCGCGGTCCGGGGCACACGGCCCCCGGCAAACCGGAGCAAACCCCTCACCGGCGGGCAGCAGCCTGCGGGCGCGCGGCCGGGTCGCGTATGGTCACGCTCACCTACTCCCGGCGACCGTGGTGCACCTGTGATCCGATTCGACAACGTGTCCAAGTCCTACCCGAAGCAGAACCGTCCCGCACTGCGGGACGTCTCCCTGGAGGTCGAGAAGGGCGAGTTCGTCTTCCTGGTCGGGTCCTCGGGCTCCGGCAAGTCCACCTTCCTGCGGCTGCTGCTGCGCGAGGAGCGCGCCAGCCAGGGCCAGGTGCACGTCCTGGGCAAGGACCTCGCGCGCCTGTCCAACTTCAAGGTGCCGCAGATGCGCCGCCAGCTCGGCTGTGTCTTCCAGGACTTCCGGCTGCTGCCCAACAAGACGGTCGCCGAGAACGTCGCCTTCGCGCAAGAGGTCATCGGCAGGCCGAAGGGCGAGATCCGCAAGGCCGTCCCCCAGGTGCTCGACCTGGTCGGCCTCGGCGGCAAGGAGGACCGGATGCCCGGTGAGCTCTCCGGTGGTGAGCAGCAGCGCGTGGCCATCGCACGGGCCTTCGTCAACCGCCCCATGCTGCTGATCGCGGACGAGCCGACCGGCAACCTCGACCCGCAGACCTCCGTCGGCATCATGAAGCTGCTGGACCGCATCAACCGCACCGGCACCACTGTGGTGATGGCGACCCACGACCAGCAGATCGTCGACCAGATGCGCAAGCGCGTCATCGAACTCGAGAAGGGCCGTCTCGTACGCGACCAGTCTCGCGGCGTCTACGGCTACCAGCACTGAAAGGACGCCGATGCGCGCCCAGTTCGTCCTGTCGGAGATCGGTGTCGGTCTCCGCCGGAATCTCACGATGACCTTTGCCGTCATCGTCTCCGTGGCTCTCTCCCTGGCCCTGTTCGGTGCCACGCTGCTGATGCGCGACCAGGTCAGCGACATGAAGAGCTACTGGTACGACAAGGTCAACATCTCGATCTACTTCTGCAACAAGAACGACGCGGAGACCGGCGTCCCGCAGTGCGGCAAGGGCGCGGTCACCGCCGACCAGAAGAAGCAGGTCAAGACCGACCTGGAGAAGATGGACGTCGTCGAGAGCGTCTTCTACGAGAACGCGGACCAGGCGTTCAAGCACTACAAGGAGCAGTTCGGCGACACCCCGATGGCCAACGTCATCACGCCGGACCAGATGCAGGAGTCCTTCCGGGTCAAGCTCAAGGACCCGCAGAAGTACAAGGTGGTGGCCACCGCCTTCGCAGGACGGGACGGCGTGCAGTCCGTCGAGGACCAGCGCTCCATCCTCGACCAGCTCTTCGCCCTGATGAACAGCATGAACGTCGCCGCGCTCGGTCTGATGTTCCTGATGCTCGTCATCGCGTTGATGCTGATCATCAATACGGTGCGCGTCTCGGCGTTCAGCAGACGGCGGGAGACCGGCATCATGCGGCTGGTCGGCGCGTCCAGCTTCTACATCCAGGCGCCGTTCATCATGGAGGCCGCGGTCGCCGGCCTCATCGGCGGCGTCCTCGCCTGCGTCCTGCTGGCCGTCGGCAGGTACTTCCTGATCGACCACGGTCTGGCGCTCGCCGACAAGATGGAACTGATCCAGTTCATCGGCTGGGACTCCGTCCTCACCAAGCTGCCGCTGGTGCTCGCGATCAGTCTGCTGATGCCCGCGCTGGCCGCGTTCTTCGCGCTGCGCAAGTACCTGAAGGTGTGAACCGGGCCGCCCCGGAGCGGCCCTCATCCCGCACTCCCCCGTGCCCCGTAAGGCAACACGCCGTACGGGGCACGGCGTTTGTCCTAGACTTCTCGCCATGCCTGGACCGGAATTCGGTGTCCGGCCCCGCGGACTCTGCCGTGGGGCGGCCCTGTCATTGGTCCTGGCGGGCGCGCTGGCCACCGTCTCGGCGACCGGTTCCTGGTCGTACGAAGAGGCGAGGGAGCCCGCTCCGGCCGCCGGGCCCGTCTCCGCCCAGCGGGCCGGGGCCACCGCGGACGCGGTCGCCAGGGCCGCCGCCGAGGCGGTCGCCGACGGCAAGTCCGGCAAGGAGGCGGCCGAGGAGGCCGTCAGCCGCAGCGGCGACCGGTGGGGTGCGGTCTACGACCCTTCGGAGTACCGGGAGTTCGAGCAGTCCCTGGGCGGCGAGTACACCGGCGTCGGCCTGGTGGCCAAGCGCGGCGCCGACGGCCGGGTCCGGGTGGCCGGGGTGCGGCCGGGATCGCCGGCCGCGAAGGCAGGTGTACGGCGGGGCGACCGGCTGCGCAGCGTCGACGGACACCGGGTCGAGGGCCGGCCCGTCACCGAGGTCGTCTCGCTGCTGCGCGGCGAGACGGAGAGCGGCCGACGGGCTCGGGCGGGTACCCCGGTGGCCCTCGGTCTGGTGCGCGGCACGCGCGCGTGGACCGAGAGACTGCACCGGGCCACCCTGGCCACCGAGGCGGTCACCGTCGAGGACCTCCCCGACGGCGCCGTACTGATCAGAATCGCCTCCTTCACCAAGGGCTCCGGCGAGCGGGTACGGGACGCGGTGCGCCGCGCGCCCCGGGGCAAGGGCGTGCTGCTCGATCTGCGCGGCAACCCGGGCGGCCTGGTGAGTGAGGCGGTCACCGCGGTCTCCGCCTTCCTCGACGGCGGTCTGGTGGCGACCTACGACGACCGGGGAAGACAGCGGGCGCTGCACGCGCGGCCGGGCGGGGACACCGACAGGCCGGTGGTCGCGCTCGTCGACGGCGGGACCATGAGCGCCGCCGAGCTCGCGGTGGGCGCCCTCCAGGACCGCGGCCGGGCGCTGACGGTCGGCTCGCGCACCTTCGGCAAGGGCTCGGTGCAGAAACCGAGCAGGCTGGCGGACGGCTCGGTGGCCGAGCTGACGGTCGGCCACTACCGCACTCCCGCGGGCCACAGTCTCGACGGCCGGGGCATCACCCCCGACCTGGTGGTCACCGCGCGGGCCGAGGAACGGGCCCGGACAGTATTGAGTGGCCTTCAGGGGGGCTCGTAGTGCGAAAATGACCGCACTATGGCTAAGGAAAAGGACCCCCAGCGCAAGATCATCGCGCAGAACAAGAAGGCCCGGCACGACTACACCATCATCGACACCATCGAGTGCGGTGTGGTGCTGATGGGTACCGAGGTGAAGTCCCTGCGGCTCGGCAGGGCGTCGCTGGTGGACGGCTTCGTGCAGATCGACGGCGGCGAGGCGTGGCTGCACAACATCCACGTACCGCTGTACTCGCAGGGCACCTGGACCAACCACGCGGCCAGGCGCAAGCGCAAGCTGCTGATGCACCGGGCGGAGATCGACAAGCTGGAGTCCAAGTCGAACGAGAGCGGCCACACCATCGTGCCGCTCGCGCTCTACTTCAAGGACGGCCGGGTCAAGTGCGAGATCGCGCTCGCCAAGGGCAAGAAGGAGTACGACAAGCGCCAGACGCTCCGCGAGAAGCAGGACACCAGGGAGACCAACCGCGCGATCGCGGCGGTCAAGCGCAAGGAGCGCGGCCAGCTGTAGGCTCCGCCGGAAACGCGGGCAGCTGCGGGCTCCGGCGGAAATAGGGTTGGCATCGTCGGGCACCCGTCCCGTACGATGGCTACTGCACCCCACCTGGTGGGGCGCAGCTTGAAAAATCAACATGGGGATGATCGGTTTCGACAGCGGATGTCGAAGCAGGGGAAGCGTGTCGAGGAAGCGGCAATGATCTCGTAAACCATATGTCGCAACCAATAATCGCCAATACCAAGCGCGATTCCTTCGCCCTCGCTGCCTAAGTAGCGACTTGCGAAGTGTCAGCCCGGGGGTGATCCCGACCCGGATCCTGGCATCATCAAGGGATCTAAACTCACCGTCCCGGTCACGGGGACGGTGAGGAAATCAAACAGTGACTGAGCCCGTCGGAGACTTGTCTGCGTGATCTCCGGGGCCGAGAAAATCGCAGCAGACTGCACACGGAGAAGCCCTGATTCTGCACCGTTGGACGCGGGTTCGATTCCCGCCATCTCCACAATTCCCATGGTTGAGCGAAGGCCCGGCCGCCACTGGCGGCCGGGCCTTCGTCGTGTCCGGACGAGCTGCCGGCCCTGCTTCGGCCCGCGGCCGCCGGGCCGCCTGGCCGCCTGGCCGCCTGGCAAGGATGTTCGGGGGCGTGTCGTGACCTGTGACAACTGAGGAGCCCGAGGGTTGTAGGGCTTGACTGTCATATGCGTCACGTGATGTCTTATCCACCCCATAAATGTGGGTCAAGCAGGTCAAATCGGGCACGGAATGACCCGTTCCGGACCTTGATATGTCATTGATGTGTGACAACTGTGCACTCGCGATAAGCAGCATCACCCGGGTGCGCTACATTCATCCTCCGGGTGCAGTGTGATAGGGGCGCTTGGACGGGTGGGGGCCCGGTCCCAAGAGGTCGTCCAGAGAGTCGCGCGCGCCCACCGATGAATCAGTCAGTGGGGGATGCGGACAGCTGTGAACAACATGCGCAAGGGTGCCGACACCGGGCAGACCCGACAGATACGCCAGATACGCGACGTGGACGACCGGACCATGCAGCTCGACTCCGTCGGGCCCGGGTTCGCTCGCCGCGACGACCAGGGACCCGTACTGCCCGAGCTGTCCGTGGAGAGCAGCGACGGCCCGGTGTTCGTCGACGAGAGCGGACGCCGCGGAAAGAAGTTCCGCAGGCTGGGCTGGGTGGTCGGCGCCGTCTGCGCCGTGTACGCGGCCATGCTGATCGCCTCCCTCATCGGCGGCACCTCCCTCGCTCCCGGCCTGTTCCTCCCCGGCGCCAAGTCCGAGGAGAAGGCCGAGAAGGTCAAGTCCGAGCCCAGCCCCGCCCCCTCTGTTCCCAAGGCCGGTGACCTCCCCCCGGTCGGCGGCAACCAGCTCCCCGGCAACCAGGGCAGCCAGACCCCCGGCACCAACGGCAAGGTGCCCGCCGGCGGCACCAAGGCGCCGGACACCAAGAACCCCCCGGCGGGCACCAAGCCGCCCGCCGACCCGGCCGACAAGCCCGGTAACGCCGCGGCGGCCGCGGCCGGCGGCGGGGCAGCTCCCGGCGGCGGCGCTGCTCCCGGTGGCGGAGCAGCGCCTGGCGGCGCTGCTCCCGGCGGTGGGGCCGCTCCCGGCGGGGCAGCTCCCGGCGGTGGCGCGGCCCCGGGCGGCGCTGCTCCCGGCGGCGCGGCCGACGGCAACGTCGCGGACGGCGGTGCAGCTCCCGGTGGTGCGGCCGACGGCAACGTGGCAGACGGCGGTGCAGCTCCCGGTGGTGCGGGCGAACCCCCGACCTCAGACCCCGAAACTCCCGTGGATCCCGTCACCCCGGCTCAGTAGAAGGCACGGCACGTAGATGTCCAACCCTCGCAGGCGTTCCTCCCAGGGCGCCCGCCGCTCAGCCACGCGCTCACGCACGCGCACCCGGCGGCGCCGGCTCCCGATGCGGTACCTGTTGCCGTCGCTGGTGCTCGTCGCCCTGATGGCGATGCTGATGCTGCGCGGCTACGTACACAACGAGATCGAGTCCGACCAGCGCGGTGCCCGCGAAGCCACCGACCAGAACCTGGTGCCGGACAGCATCCGCAAGGGCGGTCCGGTCATCGACACCCGGAACCCCGAGAAGCTCGAGGCGCGGCACGTACAGGACAAGCACGTCGTCATCACCTTCGACGACGGTCCGGACCCCAAGTGGACCCCCAAGGTCCTGGACAAGCTCAAGGAGTACAACGCCCACGGCGTCTTCTTCGTCGTCGGTTCCAACGCCACCCGCTACCCGGACCTCGTCAAGCGCATCGTCGACGAGGGCCACGAGATCGGGCTGCACACCTGGAACCACCCCGACCTGTCGTACAAGACCAAGAACGGCATCGACTGGCAGTTCTCGCAGAACCAGCTCGCGATAGCCGGCGCGGCCGGGGTGCACACCTCGCTGTTCCGGCCGCCGTACTCCTCCTTCTCGTACGCCTTCGACAACGCCAACTGGCCGGTCGCCGAGTACGTCGGCAAGCTCGGCTACCTCACCGTCGTCAACGACACCGACTCCGAGGACTGGAAGGCCGAACACAGCGTCCAGGAGATCATCAAGCGCGCCACGCCCAAGACCACCAAGGGCACGGTCGTGCTGATGCACGACTCGGGCGGTGACCGCTCGCGGACGCTGAAGGCGCTGGACCAGTTCCTGCCGGACATGCAGAAGCGCGGCTTCCAGTTCACCACCCTCACCCAGGCGCTCGGCGCCCCCAGCGCGCACACCCCGGTGACGGGGCTCGAGCTGTGGAAGTCGAAGGCGTTCCTCGCCGCGATCACCGTCTCCGACGGCATCACCGACACCCTGACGTGGGGTCTGGCGATCGTCGGTTCGCTGGTCATCGCCCGCTTCGGGCTGATGCTGATCCTCTCCTTCGCGCACGCCCGCAAGGTGCGCAAACGCGGCTTCCGCTGGGGGCCGCAGATCACCAGACCGGTCACCGTGCTGGTGCCCGCGTACAACGAGCGCGAGTGCATCGCCAACACCGTGCGCTCGCTGATGTCCAGTGACCATCCGATCGAGGTCATCGTCATCGACGACGGCTCTAACGACGGCACCGCCGACATCGTCGAGCAGATGCGGCTGCCCAACGTCCGCGTCGTGCGCCAGCTGAACTCCGGCAAGCCCGCCGCGCTCAACAACGGCATCCGGCACGCCCGTTACGACATCATCGTGATGATGGACGGCGACACCGTCTTCGAGCCGTCCACCGTCCGCGAGCTGGTCCAGCCGTTCGGCGACCCGCGCGTCGGCGCGGTCGCCGGCAACGCCAAGGTCGGCAACCGGGACTCGCTCATCGGTGCCTGGCAGCACATCGAGTACGTGATGGGCTTCAACCTCGACCGCCGCCTCTACGACATGCTCGGCATCATGCCGACCATCCCCGGCGCGATCGGCGCGTTCCGCGCGGACGCCCTGCACCGGGTCGGCGGCATGAGCGAGGACACCCTCGCCGAGGACACCGACATCACCATGGCGTTCCACCGCGACGGCTGGAAGGTCGTGTACGCGGAGGACGCGCGCGCCTGGACCGAGGCGCCGGAGTCCGTGCAGCAGCTGTGGTCGCAGCGCTACCGCTGGTCGTACGGCACCATGCAGGCGATCTGGAAGCACCGCAGGGCGTTCATCGAGAAGGGCCCCTCGGGCCGCTTCGGGCGGATCGGCCTGCCGATCGTCTCGCTCTTCATGATCGTCTTCCCGCTGCTCGCCCCGCTGATCGACATCTTCCTGGTCTACGGCCTGGTCTTCGGCCCGACCGGCAAGACCGTCATCGCGTGGTTCGGCGTGCTGATGCTCCAGGTGGTCTGCGCGGCCTACGCGTTCCGGCTGGACAAGGAGAAGATGACGCATCTGCTCTCCTTCCCGCTCCAGCAGATCCTGTACCGCCAGATCATGTACGTCGTCCTGCTCCAGTCCTGGATCACCGCCCTCACCGGCGGCCGGCTCCGCTGGCAGAAGCTGCGCAGGACCGGTGTGGTCGAGGCGCCGGGGGCCCTGCCGGGCCAGCGGCGCGACGCCGATCAGGAGAGGTGGCCGGTCGGATGAGCCACGGATATCCGGGGGCGGACGGCAACGGCTACCCCGACGACACGGAGTACGACGAGGACGGCTTCCCGCGCCGGCTGGACGGGCCGCACGCGCAGCCGCCCCAGCAGGGCGGCGGCGGTGGCTGGCCGCAGGTGCGCAACAATCCCGGCCCCTCCATGTACGCCCAGGGAAACGGCCAGGGCCAGCAGGGCAACGGCTACCCGCAGGCGTACCCGCAGAACGGGAACCCCCCGCAGCAGACGCAGGGCGGCGGCTGGCCGCAGCTGCCGGGCAACCGGCGCGCCCAGGGCGGGATCCCGCAGGCCGGGATCCCGCAGCAGCAGGGCGGTTACGCCCCGCAGGAGGGGGCCCGCTCCCCGGGCGCCGCGTACCCGGACGCCAGTTACGCCAACCCGGGCTATGCGGAACCGGGCTACCCGGAGCCGGGATACGCGGAACCGGGACACGCGGAGCCGGGCTTCGCGGAACCGGGCTTTGCGGAGCCGGGTTACGCGGAGCCGGGCCGTGCGGGCCCTTCCCCCGCGGGTCCCGCGTACGGCGAAGGCCCCACCACGACGTTCCCGCAGCAGGAGGAGACCCCCGCGTTCGCCCGGAGCGCGGTCGGTGCGCAGACCCGGCAGCAGCCGGCCTGGGGCCGCGCACCCGAGGCCGGCGGCGCGGTGGACGACCCGTACGGGCCCGGTACGTCCGCGTGGCCGGAAGCGGCCGATCCGGCCTCGGCGCCGGAGGCGGACTCCGGTGCTCCGGGAGCCGAAGCGCCGGACAAGGACGCCCCCGAGGCGGCCCCGAAGAAGCCGGGCCGCGACCGCTACCTCGACCTGCTGCGTTCCATCGCGCTCGTCCGCGTGGTGCTCTTCCACGTCTACAACCAGGCGTGGATGACCGTCGTCTTCCCGTCCATGGGCGTGATGTTCGCGCTCGCCGGCTCGCTGATGGCGCGCTCGCTCGGCGCCAGGTCCGGCGCGCAGGTCATCAAGAGCCGCATCCGGCGACTGATGGTGCCGGTGTGGGTGTTCTCGATCGTCACCCTCGCGCTGATCTTCAACGGCGGGTGGAAGCCCACCGCCGGCGAGGACGGCGACTCCATCATCTGGTGGTGGATCAAGCTCGCCTGGTGGTTCGTGCCGGTGGGCGCCCCGACGGGACCGGCCGAGGCCGGCTCCGAGGGCGGCCTGCTGGGCCTCGGCTGGGCGGAGCAGACCTCGGGGCCGCTCTGGTACATCCGGGCGTACCTGTGGTTCGTGGTGCTGTCGCCGCTGATGCTCAAGGCGTTCAAGAAGCTGCCGTGGGTGACGATGCTGGCCCCGCTCGGCATCTCCGTGGTCATCGGCCTGGAACTGGTCCAGATCCCCGGCGAGACCGGCAACGCGATCAAGGACTTCTCGACCTTCGCGTCCTGCTGGATCCTCGGCTTCGCCCACAACGAGGGCACGCTGAAGAAGCTCAAGGCGTACATGATCCCGTCGTTCGCGGCGGTGCTGATGGGCCTGGGCCTGTGGTGGGCGGGTACGCACCCCGGTGAAGTGCCCTGGAACTTCGACGAGATCGCGGTGGCCAACGCCCTGTGGTCGCTCGGCTTCTGCGCGGTCCTGCTGCACTACTCGCCGTCCTGGCAGGAACTCCCGGGCAAGCTCAAGGGGTTCGACACCCCGATCACCCTGGCCAACAACCGGGCCGTGACGATCTACCTCTGGCACGAGATGGCGATCATGCTGGCCATCCCGGTCATCGACCAGATGTGGGGCCTTCCCGTGGTGGGCGAGCTGATCAGCCCGTACCTGGGGAAGCTGTACCAGGTCCTGATGTTCATCCTCGCGTGGCCGCTGATCGCGGTGGCGATCGCCTCGTTCGGCTGGGCGGAGGACGTCGCGGCGAAACGCAAGCCACGTCTCTGGCCGAACGGCGCGAAGAACGCGAAGGGCGCAAAGAAGAAGAGCACCGACGCGCGCTGATCCGCGCACCCGCGTCACACACGACGCCCGTCCGCCCCCGCACCGGGGCGGACGGGCGTTCGTGCGTCGCACGCCGTTCCTTCCGTACGGTACGGGGATGATCCTCGACGGCATGGAACTCCGCCCCGCGACCCTCGACGACGCCCCGGCCCTGGCCGAGGCGATCCGGCTCAACCGTGCGCACATGCGGCCCTGGGAGCCGCGGCGCCCCGAGTCCTTCTACACGCCGCAGGGGCAGCGCGCCCGGCTGACGGGGCTGCTCGCCGACCGGGACGCCGGGCGCGCCGTGCCGTGGCTGCTGGTGGACGGGGAGCGGGTGGCCGGCGGGATCACCCTGACCAATGTGGCGTACGGGCCGTTCCGCAGCGCTCAGCTGGGCTACTGGATCGATGCCGGGTGCGGCGGCCGGGGCCTGGCCACGGCCGCCGTGGCACGGGTGTGCGACCTGGCCAGGACCGAGCTGGGGCTGCACCGCATCGAGGCGGCCACGCTGCTGACCAACGCGGCCTCCCAGCGGGTGCTGGAGAAGAGCGGCTTCGAGGACATCGGAGTGGCGGGGAAGTACCTGCACATCGACGGGGAGTGGCGGGACCACCGGCTGTTCCAGCGCATCCTGCACGACGGGCCGCCGGAGTAGGCGGAGCGGGGCGTACGGAGCCGGGGGAGCGGGGGCGGCCATGCGGAGCCGGGAGAGCGGGGACCGGCATGCGGAGCCGGGAGAGCGGGGGCGGGGCGTACGGAGCCGCAGCAGGCCCTCGACGGCCACGGTGGGTCCGGCGCCCCCACACCGGCACCGTACGCGCGCGGCACCGGGGGTTCCGGTGCGGGGCGGCTGCGGGCACTCTGGGAGTACGGCGATCCCGGAGGGCATCGGCATGGGCGCGGGTGGTGTGGGCGGCACGTACGCATGGTGGTTCGACTCCGGGCGGGTCTGTCTGGACCTGCTCGCGACCCGGACCCGCAGCGAGGAACTGCTGAGCTCCCCCGGCAGGCTGGGGGAGTGGCTGGCCGGCAGCGGCCTGCTGCCCGCCGGTACCCGGCTGCGGGGCGCCGACGACGAGTGGGTGCTGCGGGTTTGCCAACTACGGGAATGCATAAGGGAGTTACTGGCAACAGGGCGAAGCTCCGAGGCCGCGCTGGAGCAGGTCAACGCCCTTGCCGCGGTGCCCCCGCCCGCGCCCCGGGCCGTCCGCGCGCCCGACGGTTCGCTGGTGCGCGCACTGGCCGCCGAACCCCGCTGCGAACAGCTCCTGGCGGCCGTGGCCAGGGACGCCGTCGCCCTCCTCACCGACCCCGCCGCCCGCAACGCGCTGCGCCGCTGCGAGGGCGACCACTGCCCCCGCCTGTACCTCGACACGTCGCGGGGACACCGCCGCCGCTGGTGCTCCAGCGAGGTCTGCGGCAACCGGGAGCGCGTCGCCCGCCACCGGCGCAGGGCGGCGGTGGCGGCCCAGTCGTGAGGGGCACGGCGCGGGGGTGAGCCGTACGGGCGGACGCGCCCGACGGCCGGGCCCACGGGCCCCGCCGTCCGTACCGGCGGACGCTCCCGCCGGCCCCGCCCACGGGCCCCGCCGTCCCCGTGCCGCAGGGCCCGGCGAAAGAATCATGGGCCCCGTTGAGTCGTCCGTACCCGCTCCCGCGTACCGGAGGGCGACGCATTCCGGGAGGTTCCCGGAGTGACTCGACCGGGAGGGCGAAGGTGCGCGAGGATACCGCCGTGGCCGATGACCGTCCGAGGCGGGCGCGGCATCGCAGCGCCGGGAAGCGCGCCGACTCCCCTTCCCCGGAAGAGGAGTTGATGCGTTCGCTGTACCGCGAACACGCCGGCGCCCTGCTCGCCTTCGTCACACGTCTCGTCGCCGGTGACCGCCAGCGGGCCGAGGACGTCGTGCAGGAGACGCTCATCCGTGCCTGGAAGAACGCCGGTCAGCTCAACCGGGCGACCGGTTCCGTCCGCCCCTGGCTGGTGACGGTCGCACGGCGCATCGTCATCGACAACCACCGCAGCCGGCAGGCCCGGCCGCGCGAGGTCGAACCGTCGCCGCTGGAGGTCATGCCCGCGGAGGACGAGATCGACAAGGCGCTGTGGTTGATGACGCTCAGCGACGCACTCGACGATCTGACACCGGCCCACCGGGAGGCGCTCGTCGAGACCTACTTCAAGGGCCGTACGGTCGGCGAGGCCGCCGAAGTCCTCGGCGTACCCAGCGGGACCGTGCGGTCCCGGGTCTTCTACGCGCTCCGCTCGATGAAGCTGGCGCTCGAGGAACGAGGAGTGACGGCATGACTCCCCCGGACACCACCCCGCCGGAGCGCCGGCGCGTCGACCCCGGTCCTGATCACGACGCCGTCGCCGCGTACTGTCTCGGCATCCTGGACGCGGGCGAGAGCGCCGCCTTCGAGGCGCACCTCGCGGGCTGCGGCCTGTGCGCCGCCCAGCTGGAGGAGTTCGCCGGACTGGAACCCGTACTGGCCGCCCTGAGCGAACCGCCGGGGCCGCCAAGGGAGTTGACGCCGCCGAGTCCGGCCCTGCTGACCGGCCTGCTCGGCGAGGTCACCGCCCGGCGTGCGCGGCGCACCCGGCGCGGACTGTACCTGGCCGCGGCCGCCGCGGCGGTCGTCATCGGCGGCACCGGCGCGGTCGTGCTGGGCGCCGACGACGGCGGCCGGTCCGCCGTACGGGCGCTGCCCGACCCGCACCCCACCAGTCCCGCCGAGGACGCCTTCTTCCACCACATGACGAAGAAGACCGAGGCCACCGACCCGGTGACCAGGGTCGGCGCCACCGTCGGCACCGAGGCCAAAGGCTGGGGCACCCACACCGTCCTGGAACTGAGGAACGTCAGGGGCCCGCTCAAGTGCCGCCTGATCGCCGTCTCCAAGAAGGGCGACGAGGAGACCGTCTCCAGCTGGTCCGTCCCCGAGTGGGGATACGGAATCCCCGGCAGCCCCCGGGAGAGCGCCAGAAGCCCGCTGTACATCCACGGCGGCGCCGCCATGGCGGCGGGCGACATCGACAGGTTCGAGGTCCGGACATTTGACGGCAAGTCTCTGGTGAAAGTCGAGGCCTGACATAACGGTCCCCTTCGCGTACGGTTGACGGCTGCCCAATGCACGTCAGAAGGGGGCCTCGGTGGCCGCGCAGGATGCCGCTGTCGATTCGGTCCGTGACCGGGAAATCGGCGCGGAGCAGGATCATCTGGATCGGGTGTACCGCCGTCTTGAGGAGAAGATCCACGAGGCCGAGTTCCTGATGAACGACGCCGCCAAGCGGGGTCAGGTGGGCACGCCCGGCGCGCTCGCCGAGCGTGACGCGCAGGTCTTCCGGGCGGGGGTGCACCTCAACCGTCTCAACAACGAGTTCGAGGACTTCCTCTTCGGCCGGATCGACCTGCTCCACGGCAAGGACGGCAAGAAGGGCGAGGACGGAGCCTTCACCTCCGTCGAGCCCGCCGACGACGCGGTACGGGAGGACGCCCACGGGGCGGTGAGCGCCGACATCGGCGAGACCCTGCACATCGGGCGCATCGGGGTCCTGGACTCCGACTACGCCCCGCTGGTGATCGACTGGCGGGCACCGGCCGCCGCGCCGTTCTACCGCTCCACCCCCAAGGACCCGGGCCGGGTGGTCCGCCGCCGGGTGATCCGCTCCAAGGGCCGCCGGGTGCTGGGGGTCGAGGACGACCTGATGCGGCCCGAGCTGACCGCGTTCCTGGACGGCGAGAAGCTGGCCGTGCTCGGTGACGGCGCGCTGATGGCCGCCCTCGGCCAGGCCCGCAGTCACACCATGCGCGACATCGTCTCCTCCATCCAGGCGGAGCAGGACATGGTCATCAGGGCCCCCGCCGCCTCGGTCACCGAGGTCGCGGGCGGCCCCGGTACCGGCAAGACGGCCGTCGCCCTGCACCGGGCCGCCTACCTCCTCTACCAGGACCGGCGCCGCTACGCGGGCGGCATCCTGATCGTCTCGCCGACCCCGCTGCTGGTCTCGTACACCGAGGGCGTGCTGCCCTCGCTCGGCGAGGAGGGCCAGGTGGCGATCCGGGCGCTCGGCTCGCTGGTCGACGGGGCCGAGGCGAGCACGTACGACGAACCGCACGTCGCCCGCATCAAGGGCTCGTCCCGCATGCTGAAGGTGCTGCACAAGGCGGCCCGGGGGGCCCTGGAAACCCCCGCCGCGCCCGCCCACGGGGCAGCCGATGAGGAGGACGGCCAGCTGTCCTTCGGCGGCTTCGCCGACGACGCCGACGACGGCAACGACGACGGCGCCGAGCAGAGACCGGCCGTGCGGACCGACCTCCTGCGGGTGGTCGCCTTCGGTTCCCGCCTCGAACTGGAGGCCGCCGACCTCCAGCGCATCCGCAACAACGTCCTCAGCGGCACCGCCCCCGTCAACCTGCTGCGTCCGCGCGCCCGCAAGCTGCTCCTGGACGCCCTCTGGTCCAAGTCCGGCGGCCGCGGCCGGCACACCGACCCCGAGCTGGCCGCCGAACTGCGTTCCTCGTTCGACGACGACGTCTCGTCGGAGGACTCCTTCCTGGCCTTCCTGGACGCCTGGTGGCCCGAGCTGACCCCGCGCGGGGTGCTCGCCTCGATGGCCGACGAGAAGCGGCTCGGCCGGTGGGCGCGGCGCGTCCTCAACCCGCGCGAGGTGCGCCAGCTGGCCCGCTCGCTGGGGCGCGAGGAACTGTCCGTCCACGACGTGGCCCTGCTCGACGAACTCCAGCTGCTGCTCGGCACCCCGGCCAAGCCCAAGCGCAAGCGCGAGTACGACCCGCTGGACGCGCTCACCGGCCTCGAGGAGCTCATGCCGCAGCGCGAGGAGACCCAGTGGGAGCGCGCCGAGCGGCTGGCAGCCGAGCGCACCGAGTACGCGCACGTCATCGTCGACGAGGCGCAGGACCTCACGCCCATGCAGTGGCGGATGGTCGGCCGGCGGGGCCGCACCGCCACCTGGACGGTGGTCGGCGACGCGGCCCAGTCCTCCTGGACCGACCCGGCCGAGGCCGCGCAGGCCCGCGACGAGGCGCTGGGCTCGCGCCCCCGGCGCACGTTCGAGCTGACCGTCAACTACCGCAACCCGGCCGAGATCGCCGAGCTCGCGGCGAAGGTGCTCGCACTGGCCGCCCCGGACATGAAGTCCCCGCGCGCGGTGCGCTCGACCGGCGTGGTCCCGCGCTTCGCCGTCGCGGGGGACGACCTGGAGACATCCGTACGGGAGGAGGCCCGGCGGCTCCTGGAGCAGGTGGACGGCACCGTCGGAGTGGTCGTCGCCATGAACCGCCGGCTCCAGGCACGCCGCTGGCTCGCGGACCTGGGCGAGCGGGTGGTCGCGCTCGGCAGCCTGGAGGCCAAGGGCCTCGAGTACGACGCGACGGTCGTGGTGTCCCCGGCGGAGATCGCGGACGAGTCCCCGGCCGGGCTCAGGGTGCTGTACGTGGCCCTGACGCGCGCCACGCAGCAGCTCACGCTGGTGTCGGGGAAGCGGGACAGCCCGGACCAGGACGGTGTTCCCGAACTGCTGAGGGGCTGAGCGGGCGCTGCCCGCGGGCCTGAGGGGCAGTCAACCGGCTGTGCGGTCTTCACTCCCAGGGGGAGGGGCAATCCCCAGGAGGGTTTGTTAGTCTCGATGGTGACACCGGCTCGATCCAAGCCCCCGGGCCCAACCTTAGTCGCTCAGAGCGACCACTTGCCGCGAGGCGAGCATGGCGGGCCGGTGTCGCCCTTCTTCGCACACAACAGGTCCGGACCGTCGGAAACGACGGTCCGGACCTGTTGCTTTTGGGGCTTCCGCTGAGCCGGGGGTTTCTCGTATGGTGGAAAACAGTTTCCGAAAGCGGAGCGCTCATTAACTGCTACCCGCCGGTAGGTGCGACGATCGGACTGCGCCGCCCGGCCTCCCGGCAGTCGGCGCAGCAATGAAGCCAGGAAAAGCAGAGGAAGTCGGCCATGGCAACGGCGCCCAGCGTCTCGTACTCGATGACGGTCCGACTGGAGGTACCCGCCAGCGGGACCTCGGTCAGCCAGCTCACCTCGGCCGTCGAAGCCTCCGGCGGCTCCGTGACCGGCCTCGACGTCACCGCGTCCGGTCACGAGAAGCTGCGGATCGACGTCACGATCGCCGCCTCCTCGACCTCGCACGCGGACGAGATCGTCGAGAAGCTGCGCGGCGTCGACGGCGTGGTGCTCGGGAAGGTCTCCGACCGTACGTTCCTGATGCACCTCGGCGGCAAGATCGAGATGGCGTCCAAGCACCCCATCCGCAACCGTGACGACCTCTCGATGATCTACACGCCGGGTGTCGCCCGGGTCTGCATGGCCATCGCCGAGAACCCCGAGGACGCCCGTCGCCTCACCATCAAGCGCAACACCGTCGCGGTCGTCACCGACGGTTCCGCCGTGCTGGGCCTGGGCAACATCGGCCCGATGGCGGCCATGCCCGTGATGGAGGGCAAGGCGGCCCTCTTCAAGCGCTTCGCCGACATCGACGCCTGGCCGATCTGCCTGGACACCCAGGACACCGACGCCATCGTCGAGATCGTCAAGGCCATCGCCCCCGGCTTCGCGGGCATCAACCTGGAGGACATCTCCGCGCCGCGCTGCTTCGAGATCGAGGCCCGGCTGCGCGAGGCCCTGGACATCCCGGTCTTCCACGACGACCAGCACGGCACGGCGATCGTCGTGCTCGCCTCGCTGACCAACGCGCTGCGGGTGGTCGGCAAGTCCATCGGTGACGTACGCGTCGTCATGTCGGGCGCGGGAGCGGCCGGTACGGCCATCCTGAAGCTGCTCATCGCGGCCGGTGTCAAGCACGCGGTCGTCGCCGACATCCACGGCGTGGTGCACGCGGGCCGCGAGGACCTCGTCTCCGCCGACCCCGAGTCGCCGCTGCGCTGGATCGCCGACAACACCAACCCCGAAGGGGTGACCGGCACCCTCAAGGAGGCCGTGGTCGGCGCCGACGTCTTCATCGGCGTGTCGGCCCCCAACGTGCTGAACGGGGACGACGTGGCGGCCATGGCCGAGGGCTCCATCGTCTTCGCGCTCGCGAACCCGGACCCCGAGGTCGAGCCCGCCGTCGCCCGCCGGACGGCCGCGGTCGTGGCGACGGGACGCTCCGACTTCCCGAACCAGATCAACAACGTGCTGGTCTTCCCCGGCGTCTTCCGCGGTCTGCTCGACGCGCAGTCCCGCACCGTCAACACGGAGATGATGCTGGCCGCCGCCTCGGCCCTCGCCGACGTCGTCTCCGAGGACGAGCTGAACCCGAACTACATCATCCCCTCCGTCTTCAACGACAAGGTCGCGGGAGCCGTCGCGGGCGCCGTCCGCACGGCCGCGAAGGCCGCCGGGGCGACTGTGACGGGTCCCACGTCTGCCTGACGCGCGGCGCGTCGCGGGTCTCCGCGCCCTCGGTGCCCCTCTAGGGTGGCGGGCAAAGAGCCTGGCAGCGCCCCGTGAAGGAGCGCTGCGGCCCGTAGACAGTCCGCAGCAGCGGGGTCGACGGAGCGTCACCACAAGAGGCAGTGACGCTCCCTGAGTGGCCTTCGGGTGACTCTGCCGGGTGCCGGATTGGCTTTCCCGCCGCTGGTGGGGGCAGGATGCGTAATCGGGCGCGAGGGTCTGGAAGTCAGACCCGGGTCCGGGGACCGTCCTAGGGCCCTGGCAGCATCGGCTTCGCTGTGCCCCACACGCGGCCCCGCCGCGTGGCACACGCCTCACAGGCAAGAAGAACACGGGAGTAACAACATGAACCGCAGTGAGCTGGTGGCCGCCCTGGCCGACCGCGCCGAGGTGACCCGCAAGGACGCCGACGCCGTGCTGGCCGCGCTCGCCGAGACCGTCGGCGAGATCGTCGCCAAGGGCGACGAGAAGGTCACCATCCCCGGCTTCCTGACCTTCGAGCGCACCCACCGTGCCGCTCGGACCGCTCGGAACCCGCAGACCGGCGACCCGATCCAGATCCCGGCCGGTTACAGCGTGAAGGTCTCCGCGGGCTCCAAGCTCAAGGAAGCCGCCAAGGGTAAGTAACACCCGAAGGCAACAGCAGTACCAGGCTGGACCGAAAGGGGCGGCCGTCCGGAACACGCCGGGCGGGCGCCCCTTTCGGCATGCCGGGGGCGTGACGGGCGGGGCCGCCGGGGACGGAGGGGGCGCTGGGACCAGCGGCGGACTCCACGCCGCGGTGACGGGCGTCGGGGACGTTGACGCCCCTCGCGGGGTGCCGGATCGTGGAAGGGGCCGGGCCGTGCCGGGTCGGGCCGCCGGGGTCCGGGGCGCGGGAGGTCCGGGACCCGGGAGCGGCCGGACGGGCGCGCCCGGTCCGGTACATCATCCGCGGGTGCGTCCTGCCCGGCCGTACGGTTCGCACGCCCCGCCGGACGGGGCACCGCCGTACCGCGCCGTGCCGCACCCGCCGAGCGACGGGGGTCGGCATGGGGGCAGAGGACAGGCGTGACGGGCCGCGGGGCCCGGAGCAGCCACAGGACGCGCGTGGAGCGGCGGGGGAGCGGGAACCGTCGGACGCGAAGAGACCGCCGGACCCGCGGGTGCCGCAGGACGCACCGCCTCCGGCCGTCGCACCGGCGGAGGGGTCCCGCCCCGGGGCTGCCCGGACCGGCGAACAGCCGGCCCATGCGCCCGATGGGGGCAGCGGAGCGCCCGGGTCGCTCGGGGTGCCGCCGCAGACGGGTCGGACCTACGGGCCTGCGCCCGGTCCGGCGCAGACGGGTGGGGCGTACGGTCCTCCGCCGGGCCCGACGCAGCCGGGCGGGGCGCCCGGGTCGCTCGGGGCGCCGCCGCAGACGGGTGGGGCGTACGGGCCCCCGTCGGCTTCGCCGCAGGGTCCGCCGGCTCCGCCGCAGGGACCGCCGCCCTACGGTCCCCCGCCCGGTACGCCCCACGGCGCGTCCTACGGTCCGCCGGGCCCTGCGCCCGGTGCGGGTGACGGGCCGTCCTCCGGAGGGGCCCAGGGCTCGGGTCACGCCCCGCCCCCGCCCCCGCAGCCCGTCGGGCCGCCCACCGTGGGGCCGCCGCCCGAGGCCGACGCCGCGCGGGCGGTGGGGGCAGGGTTGCTCAATCTGTCCGGGCTCGGGCTCGGGTACGTGCTGCTGCGGCAGTGGGCGGGCGCGGCCGTCTGTCTGGCCGTGACCGCGGCGCTGCTGGTCCTCGCGCTGCCCGCCGATGTGGACGGCGTGCCGGGCTGGGCGGTGCTCGGGTTCCTCGCCGTCACGGTGCTCGCGGCGCTCGACGGGGCGCGGCGTGGATTGCGTACGCGAAAGGCGCTGCCGATGCGGTCGTACGTGGCCGTGGGGCTCGGTGTCGTGCTGCTCGCGGTCCCGGCGGGCGGGGCCGCCGGGTACGGCTGGGCGCGGGACGAGGCGGTCGAGAAGATGCTGCTCGGGCGGCTCGCGGAGACAGACAAGGTGGTGGCGCGGGCCGGGGCCGCCTCCGGTTTCGCCGCGGCGGAGCCGGACTACCGGGCCGCCCTCGCCCAGTACGGGCGGCTGGTGCGCGAGCACGGGGACTCACGGGCCGCGCAGCAGGTGCCCGGCCGGCTGGACGCCTACTACAGGGCGGTGGGCGCGCCCTACGCGCGCGGCACCCACTGCGAGGCCGTCGGGCCGCTGACGTACCTGCGGACCGTGCCCGCCGCGATCGGCCGGGAGACGGCGGGCGAGCTGGCAGGCTGGCCGGACGGGCGGCTCGCCACCTCGCTGTACGAGTGCGGGATGCAGCGGCTCGGGTCCGCGGCCGGCGGCGGCGAACTCGCAGAACTGCTGCGCACCTTCCCCGGCACCGAGCAGGCGGACAAGGTCGAGCCGGGGGTGCGCGCCAGGATCGCCGACCGTACGAAGGCGCTCGGCGGCAGCGACCCCTGCCAGGTCACCGAGGAGCTGCGCCGCATCGGCACCACCGCCGCCGCGCTGCCGGGGAGCGCGGCCGCCACGCTGCGCACGGACGCCGACGGGGCGGTCGAGAGCGGGGTCTGGTCCTGCGGCCTGGACCAGTACCGGGACAAGAGGTTCGCCGAGGCCCGCGGCACCCTGGCCGGTTTCGCCACCACGTACCGGAACAATCCGAACGCGGACCGGGCCCGCACCATCGCCATCGCGGCGGAGATCGCCGTCACGCGCCCCGCGGCCGGGGCCGGCCTGCCGCGGACCTCGGCGCCGGGCGGCGACCGGATGAGCTACGTGATCAGCAACGACTCCCCCGGCCCGACCGTGATCCTCTTCACCGGCCCGATCACGGGCAGTTTCACCCTGCCGGCGTGCGCGGGCTGCCGGTCCTACCGCAGTGAGGCGGCGGCGCGGGGCACGGCCTGCAAGGACAGCCGCAAGGACTACCCCGAGCACCGGCTGTCGCTGCCGGCGGGGACGTACTACTTCCTGTCGAAGCCGTCCGGTGTGGGGGTCCGCCCCCAGCACGGCAACATCGAGGGCACGGTCAGGCCGGGCTACACGTACACCCAGTGCACGTACAGCGTGAACCCGTTCGGGATCGACCTGCCGCTGCCGCCGGGCACCCGGACGGGCCACCGGCCCTGAGGTCCCGCACCGCGCGAAGGGGACGGCAGGCGGAAAAGGGGCGGACAGACAGACGCAAGGGGGCGGCCGCCCGTCATCCGACGGGCAGCCGCCCCCTTGCGGCGTACGGGCAGGAGCTAGACGAGCGCGCCGCCCGGCAGTTCTACCTTCGCGCCGAGCTTCTCGAGCTTGTCCATGAAGTTCTCGTAGCCGCGGTTGATCAGGTCGATGCCGTGCACGCGGCTCGTGCCCTGGGCGGCGAGGGCCGCGATCAGGTACGAGAAGCCGCCGCGCAGGTCGGGGATGACCAGGTCGGCACCCTCCAGCTTGGTGGGCCCGGAGACGACCGCCGAGTGCAGGAAGTTGCGCTGGCCGAAGCGGCAGTTCGAACCGCCCAGGCACTCGCGGTAGAGCTGGATCTGGGCACCCATCTGGTTGAGCGCTGAGGTGAAGCCCAGGCGCGACTCGTACACCGTCTCGTGGACGATGGACAGGCCGGTCGCCTGGGTCAGCGCGACCACCAGCGGCTGCTGCCAGTCGGTCTGGAAGCCGGGGTGCACGTCCGTCTCCAGGGCGATGGACTTGAGCGCGCCGCCCGGGTGCCAGAAGCGGATGCCCTCGTCGTCGATCTCGAAGGCGCCGCCGACCTTGCGGTAGGTGTTGAGGAAGGTCATCATCGAGCGCTGCTGGGCGCCGCGCACGTAGATGTTGCCCTCGGTGGCCAGGGCCGCCGACGCCCAGGAGGCCGCCTCCAGGCGGTCCGGGAGCGCCCGGTGGTTGTAGCCGTCCAGCCTGTCCACGCCGGTGACGCGGATCGTCCGGTCGGTGTCCATCGAGATGATCGCGCCCATCTTCTGCAGGACGCAGATGAGGTCTTCGATCTCCGGCTCGACGGCCGCGTTGGACAGCTCGGTGACGCCCTCGGCGAGGACGGCGGTCAGCAGCACCTGTTCGGTCGAGCCGACCGAGGGGTACGGCAGACGGATCTTGCAGCCGCGCAGGCGCTGCGGCGCCTCCAGGTACTGGCCGTCCTCGCGCTTCTCGATGGTCGCGCCGAACTGACGGAGCACCTCGAAGTGGAAGTCGATCGGCCGGCCGCCGATGTCGCAGCCGCCCAGGCCGGGGATGAACGCGTGGCCGAGGCGGTGCAGCAGCGGGCCGCAGAACAGGATCGGGATCCGGGAGGAACCCGCGTGGGCGTCGATGTCGGCGACGTTCGCGGACTCGACGTGCGACGGGTCGAGGATCAGCTCGCCGGGCTCGTCGCCGGGGCGGACGGTCACCCCGTGCAGCTGGAGGAGCCCGCGTACGACGCGTACGTCGCGGATGTCGGGCACATTGCGCAGTCTGCTCGGACCGCTGCCGAGGAGCGCCGCCACCATCGCCTTGGGGACGAGGTTCTTGGCGCCGCGGACGCGGATCTCGCCCTCCAGCGGGGTGCCGCCGTGGACAAGCAGTACATCGTCAGTGCCGGTCATGTATCTCGCGTTCCGGAATCGTCGGACAGGGGGCCAAGAGGAAAGGGTAATGGGCCGGTACCCCGGTTCCGTAAGAGCGAAGCGGGTGGACGTACGCCGCGATGCGGGGCAACACGCTCTGCTCGGGGTGCATCAGCGGAGGGTTACGGTCCGTTTTTGTCGGCCCGTGCGCGCTCCCGCTGCTGCCGTGCGCCCTGAGCTGCGGACCATTTCCGGCTGTCACGGACTCCCCGCGGAGAGCGAAACTGCGGGATCATGTCGGCCATGACGGAGGTGTCCTCGCTCACAGGCCGACTGCTGGTGGCGACCCCGGCGCTGGCGGACCCGAACTTCGACCGCGCGGTGGTGCTGGTCATCGACCACGACGGGGCGGGCACGCTCGGCGTGGTCCTGAACCGGCCGACCGCGGTGGGCGTCGATGAGATCCTCGCCCCCTGGGCGGAGCTGGCCGGCGCGCCCGGGGTGGTCTTCCGGGGCGGGCCCGTGGGACAGGACTCGGCGCTGGGGGTGGCGGTGGTGCCCGGCGCGGGCGCGTCGTCGTCCACGGCACCGGCGTCCGGCCCCGGTTCCGGGGCGCCGCCGGACGGGGGGTGTCCCGTGGGGTGGCGCCGGGTGCACGGTGCGATCGGTCTGGTCGACCTCGACGCGCCGCCGGAGCTGCTCGCGGCGGCCCTCGGCTCGCTGCGGATCTTCGCCGGGTACGCCGGATGGGGTCCTGGACAGCTGGAGGACGAGCTGACCGAGGGTGCCTGGTACGTCGTCGACTCCGAACCGGGCGACGTGTCGTCACCGCGGCCGGAGGGGCTGTGGCGGGAGGTGCTGCGCCGCCAGCGCGGCACTCTCGCGATGATCGCGACGTACCCGGACGATCCGTCCATGAACTAGCGCCAGTCATCGGGGCCTGTCACTGGGGCCCGTCACCGGGGTCTGTCCGGAACGCGACGGGGCGGGTCAAGTGCACCGAAGTGGGGGCGGGCCAGGAGCAACAGGGCCTTGTACCCTTGGCTCGTATGAGCACACTTGAGCCCGAGCCCGAGCGCGGGGCAGGTACGGGGACACTTGTAGAGCCGGTTCCGCAGACGTCGCGCGGCGACGGGGACCACGAGCGGTACGCCCACTACGTCCAGAAGGACAAGATCATGGCGAGTGCCCTGGAGGGCACTCCCGTCGTGGCGCTCTGCGGCAAGGTGTGGGTGCCGGGGCGCGACCCCAAGAAGTACCCGGTCTGCCCGATGTGCAAGGAGATCTTCGAGTCTCTCGGCGACAAGGGTGGCAAGGGCGGTAAGGACGGCAAGGGCGACAAGAAGTAGGCCCTCGCCGCCGGTTGGCGGTTTTTCGGGGAAGGCCCCCGCGGTGCGCTTCGGCGTGCCGCGGGGGCCTTTTCGCGTTCCCGGAGGGTTCCCGGCGTGTTCCCGGCGGGGGTCTCGCGCCAGGTCCCGGTTTTTTCGATTGCTCTTCAGCTCTTGTCCGGGACGGGGGTGCCCTCTAGTCTCCTGCCTGTTGTGTTGTGCAGTACGAAACGCCCGTTGCGCATGCTGCAACGCTCATACGACAGGGGTTCCCTTCCATGAGGCTCAGCGCCCGAACGTCCCTGCCCCTGGCGGCACTTGTCCTCGCCGGGCTGACCGCCACCGCCTGCGCCCCCCAGACCTCCGACGGTGCGGGGCCCAAGAAGGACGAGAAGAGCGGCACGCTGCGGGTGTGGCTGTTCCAGGAGGTCGGCAACAAGCCCAAGGAGCAGGTCGTCGACAAGGCGGTCGCCGCCTTCGAGAAGGCGCACGCGGGGACGAAGGTGCAGGTCGACTACATACCGATCGACACCAGGGCGCAGAAGATCAAGGCCGCCTTCAACGACCCGAAGAGCGCCCCCGACCTCATCGAGTACGGCAACACCGACACCGCCGGATACGTCAAGGACGGCGGACTCGCCGACGTGAGCGCCGAGTTCGGGGCCTGGACGGAGGCCAAGGACGCGGACGCCACCGCCAAGCAGTCCGTCACGGTCGACGGCAAGGTGTACGGCTCGCCGCTCTTCGTCGGCGTGCGCGCCCTCTACTACCGCACCGACGTGCTCAAGGAAGCCGGCGTCGCGGTGCCCACCAGCCAGGCCGAACTGATCGCCGCGGCGAAGAAGCTGCACAAGGCGAAGCCCGAGATGTACGGGCTCGCGGTCGGCGGCGCCTACACCTACGGCGCGATGCCCTTCGTCTGGTCGCACGGCGGAGAACTCGCCACCGGCCACGGCACCTCGTACAAGGCCGCCATCAACAGCCCGGCCGCCCGCAAGGGCATCGCCGCGTACACCTCGCTCTTCGGCGACGACAACTGCCCGGCCGCCAAGTGCGCCGAGATGGGCGGCAACGCCACCATCACCGCCTTCGCCTCCGGCAAGGCCGCCATGGCGGTGGGCGGCGACTTCAGCCACGCCGCCGTCGAGGCCGGCCAGGCCAAGGGCAAGTACGCGGTGGTGCCGCTGCCGGGCGTCGGGAAGGGGTCGGTGGCGCCGGCGTTCGCGGGCGGCAACAACATCGGCGTGCTCAAAAGCACGCCGCGCAGGACGCTGGCCGTCGAGCTGATGAAAACCCTCACCGGCAAGCAGACGCAGGGCGAGCTGTTCGACGCGATGGGCCTGATGCCGACCTTCACCGACGTGCGGGAGGCGGCCGCGAAGAAGGAGCCGTTCGTGGCGCCCTTCGTCAAGACGCTCGACTCCGGGACCAAGTTCGTCCCGGCCTCGCCCGGCTGGGCGCAGATCGACGCCTCGCTGGTGCTGCCGACGATGTTCCAGGAGATCGTCAGCGGCCGCAAGGACGTCGCGCGGGCGTCCGACGACGCGGCGAAGAAGATGGACGCGGCATTCGGGACGTACAACAAGTGACCGCCCTGATGACGGCGCGGGAGCCCGGGTCCGCCCGGCGCGGCCCGCGCCGGCCCTCCGCCACCCGGGGCGGCAGCCCGGCCACCCGCGGGCGCGGCTGGACACCCTGGCTCTACCTCGCCCCCGCGCTCGTCGTGCTCGCCGCCCTGCTCGTCTACCCGATCTACCAGCTCGGCCTGATCTCCTTCCTGGAATACACGCAGGCACAGGTCAGCGGCGGCGAACCGACCCGCTTCCGCGGCCTCGGGAACTACCAGGACCTCTTCGCCGACCCGCAGTTCTGGCAGGTGCTAGGCGCCACCGTCGGCTTCGCGGCCGCCTGTGTGGCCGCGACCCTCGGCGTGGGGTGCGCGCTCGCCGTGCTGCTCACCCGGATACGGGCGCTGCCCCGGCTGGTGCTGATGATGGCCGCGCTCGGGGCGTGGGCGACGCCCGCGATCACCGGGTCCACGGTCTGGGTGTTCCTCTTCGACGCGGACTACGGGCCGGTCAACCGGATCCTGGGGCTGGGCGACTTCTCCTGGACGTACGAGAGGTACAGCGCCTTCGCGCTGGTGCTGCTCGAAGTGGTCTGGTGCTCCTTCCCGTTCGTGATGGTCACCGTGTACGCCGGTATCCGCGCCATCCCCGGCGAGGTGCTGGAGGCGGCGGCACTGGACGGGGCCTCGCAGTGGCAGATCTGGCGCAGGGTCATGGCGCCGATGCTGCGGCCGATCCTGGTCGTGGTGACCATCCAGTCGATCATCTGGGACTTCAAGGTGTTCACCCAGATCTTCGTGATGACCAACGGCGGCGGCATCGCCGGCCAGAACCTCGTCCTCAACGTGTACGCGTACCAGAAGGCGTTCGCGTCCTCGCAGTACAGCCTCGGCTCGGCGATCGGGATCGTGATGCTGCTCATCCTGCTCGCGGTCACCCTGGTCTACCTGCGGCTGATGCGACGTCAGGGAGAAGAACTGTGAGTGCACTCGGTTCCCTCGGCGCCGCCCTGCGGATCAGGCGTCCCGGGCGGCTCGTCGCGGAGGCCTGCGCGCTGCTCGTCGCGGTACTCGTGGCGTTCCCGCTCTACTGGATGGTGCTCTCCGCCCTGAAACCGGCCGGGGAGATCCAGTCGACGGACGCCACACCGTGGACGCTGTCGCCCTCGCTGGACTCCTTCCGGCGGGTGTTCGAGCAGCAGGACTTCGGGCGGTACTTTGTCAACAGCCTGCTGGTCGCGGGCACGGTCGTGCTCGCCTCCGCGCTGATCGCCTTCCTCGCGGCGACCGCCGTGAGCCGCTTCCGGTTCAAGTTCCGCACCACGCTGCTGATCATGTTCCTGGTGGCGCAGATGGTGCCGGTCGAGGCGCTGACCATCCCGCTGTTCTTCCTGATGCGCGACTTCGGTCAGCTCAACACGCTGGGCTCGCTGATCCTGCCGCACATCGCCTTCTCGCTGCCGTTCGCGATCTGGATGCTGCGAGGCTTCGTCAAGGCGGTGCCGGAGGCGCTGGAGGAGGCGGCGTACATCGACGGGGCGAGCCGCACCCGCTTCCTGTGGCAGATCCTCTTCCCGCTGGTCTTCCCCGGGCTGGTCGCCACGAGCGTCTTCTCGTTCATCTCGACCTGGAACGACTTCCTGTTCGCGAAGACCTTCCTGATCAGCGACACCACACAGTCGACCCTGCCGATGGCGCTGCTGGTCTTCTTCAAGCCGGACGAGAACGACTGGGGCGGGATCATGGCCGCGTCGACGGTGATGACCCTTCCGGTGCTGGTCTTCTTCGTCCTGGTGCAGCGGCGGCTGGTCTCGGGCATGGCGGGCGCGGTGAAGGACTGACAGCCAGTACGGCCGTGCGTGCCGCGGCCGGGACGACCGCCCGTGCCGCGGCCGTACGACTGCCCGTGCCGCGGCCGGTACCGCCGTCCGTGCCGCGGCCGGTACGACCGAAGAACCGAAGGGACTTGAGGACCATGAGCGATCTGATTCCGGCTCCGGCCACCGTCGAGGCGCCGCCCGGCGGTGGCGCGGTCCGGCTCGACGAGGCGTCCACCCTGTACGCGGCGCCGGGCACCGAGGACACCGCCCACTGGCTGCGCACCACCGTCGGCACCGCCCTCGGCCTGCCACTGGCACCGGGCGGCCCGGACGACGGCTGTGCGCTGCGGCTGGTGCGCGACGGGACGCTCGCGGCGGAGGCGTACCGGCTGGACGTGGACGCCTCGCGGGGCATCGAACTGAGGGGAGGCAGCGCGGCGGGAGTCTTCTGGGCCGCCCAGACCCTGCGTCAGCTGCTCGGCACCGAGGCCTTCCGCGGCGCACCGGTGACCCGGGGAGAGGGCGCCGGGTGGAGCGTGCCGGCGCAGGTGATCGAGGACGCGCCCCGGTTCGGCTGGCGCGGGCTGATGCTGGACGTGGCCCGGCACTTCATGCCCAAGGACGACGTGCTGCGCTACCTCGACCTGCTGGCCGCGCACAAGCTGAACGTCTTCCACTTCCACCTCACCGACGACCAGGGCTGGCGCATCGAGATCAAGCGCCACCCCCGGCTCACCGAGGCCGGATCCTGGCGGCCCCGCACCAAGTGGGGGCACCGGGCGTCCCCGCTGTGGAACGACACCCCGCACGGCGGTTACTACACCCAGGACGACATCCGCGAGATCGTCGCGTACGCCGCCGCCCGGCACATCACCGTCGTGCCCGAGATCGACATCCCCGGCCACTCCCAGTCCGCCATCGCCGCGTACCCCGAGCTCGGCAACACCGACGTCGTGGACACCGCCTCGCTCGGCGTGTGGGACACCTGGGGCGTCAACCCGAACATCCTCGCGCCGACCGACACCGTGCTGCGCTTCTACGAGGGGGTCTTCGAGGAGGTGCTCGCCCTGTTCCCCTCCGAGTTCGTGCACATCGGCGGTGACGAGGCGCCCAAGGACCAGTGGAAGGAGTCCGCCACGGCCCAGGCGCGCATCGCCGAACTCGGCCTGTCCGGCGAGGACGAACTCCAGTCCTGGTTCGTCCGGCACTTCGACACCTGGCTGTCCGCGCGCGGCCGCAGGCTGATCGGCTGGGACGAGATCCTGGAGGGCGGTCTCGCCCCGGGGGCCGCCGTCTCCTCCTGGCGGGGCTACGCGGGCGGCATCGCCGCCGCCAGGGCCGGGCACGACGTCGTCATGTGCCCCGAGCAGCAGGTGTACTTGGACCACCGCCAGCACGGCGGCCCCGACGAACCGGTGCCCATCGGCTACGTCCGTACCTTGGAGGACGTCTACCGCTTCGAGCCCGTACCCCTGGAGCTGACGCCGGAGGAGGCCCGGCACGTCCTGGGCACCCAGGCCAACGTCTGGACCGAGGTCATGGAGAACCGCGCCCGCGTCGACTACCAGGTCTTCCCCCGGCTCGCCGCGTTCGCCGAGGTCGCCTGGTCCGCCCTGCCCGCCCCGGCCGCACGGGACTTCACCGGCTTCGAGTCCCGGATGGAAACGCACTGCCGCCGGCTGGACGCCCTCGGGGTGGACTACCGGCGGCCCGGCGGCCCGCTGCCGTGGCAGCGGCGACCCGGGGTGCTCGGACGCCCGATCGAGGGGACGCCCCCACACGTGTGAGCGTACGAGCAGACGCGCGAGCCACCGCCCCGGCCCCGGGACCGTTCCCGGGGCCGGGGCGTGTCCGTGCGCCAGGTGCGGCGGAGTGCCCCGCAACGCCACCGGAAACCGTGCAGAGTTGAACTACCGTACGGAGGGGGCGCGGTCCCCTGAAGTGCTGAATCCCCCGAAGCGGTCAAAGGTTCCCAATGCCGTCATTGCGGGTCTATCGGGGGTCCGGGACGAAAGCGGATTCATGCCTCGGTGCGGGGCGAGAAGTGCCATGGCGGACCCTCGCGTCGGGCGGATCCGAAGATGTGCCAGAGTTGCCACGTCCGGGCCGGGAGCACGTACCGTACGGCGCAACAAGGCGGGACACCGGGAAGGGGCAGCTGGGTTGACCACGCACGCACCGCAGGCGGCGCAGTCCGTGACGCTGCCTGCCTCGCTCGACGAAGCAGTGGCGGCACTCACCGCCATGCCCGCCGCCGTGCCCGTCGCGGGCGGCACCGACCTGATGGCCGCCGTGAACTCCGGCCACCTCAGGCCCTCCGGACTCGTCGGACTCGGCCGGATCAGCGAGATCCGCGGCTGGCAGTACCAGGACGGCCACGCCCTCCTCGGCGCCGGCCTCACCCACGCCCGGATGGGGCGCCCGGACTTCGCGGCCCTCATCCCCGCCCTGGCGGCCGCCTCCCGCGCCGCGGGGCCACCGCAGATCCGCAACGCCGGAACCCTCGGCGGCAACATCGTCAGCGCCGCCCCCACGGGTGACTCGCTGCCCGTCCTGGCGGCCCTGGAGGCGACCCTCGTCGTCGCGGGCCCCGAAGGCCGGCGCGAGATCCCCGTCTCCCACCTCCTGGCGGGCCGCGCGATGCTGCAGACCGGCGAGCTCGTCGCCTTCGTCCGCGCACCGCTGCTGCACGCCCCGCAGGTCTTCCTCAAGGCCACGGGCCGCACCGGCCCGGGCCGCGCCACCGCCTCCGTCGCCCTCGTCCTGGATCCGGCCAGGCGCGGTGTGCGCTGCGCGGTGGGCGCCATCGCGCAGATGCCGTTGCGCCCGCTGGAGGCCGAGGCCTGGATCGCCTCGCTGATCGACTGGGACGGCGAGCGCCGCCTCGCCCCGGAAGCCTGCGAGGCCTTCGGCGAGTACGTCGCCGCGGCCTGCATCCCGGACCCGCCCCGGCCCGCCGACGGGGGAGAGGCCCCGGTGCTCTCGCCCGCCGTACTGCACCTGCGGCGCACGGTCGCCGCGCTGGCCCGACGAGCACTGGGGAGGGCGCTGTCATGACCGACCACACGCACGGCAACAACGACGGCACCACCGACGAAACCGGCACCGCGGCGCACACCGCCCACCCCGGGAACACCGACGACGCCGGCCGCACGGGCGCCCCGGGCACCGGCCACGGACCCGCGCACGGCCCCGCCGGCACCCCGCAGGACCAGTCGGTACCCGCCTCCCTGCTGGGCGACGGGGGCCACCACACGGCCTTCCCCGGCCAGGGCGGCACCGGACACGCCCCCCACGTGCCGGGGCCGGGACTCGGGCCGGCCGGCTGGCAGCCGACGCCGCAGGGCGGGGAGTACGACGCCGACGCCACGGCGTTCGTCCAGCTGCCGGCGGGCTTCGACCTCCCCGGCACCGGCGACCCGCTCGCCGCGCCGGGACACGACTACGTACCCCCGCACATCACGGCTCCGCTGGAGACCGGGACCTGGAACGTGCACCTTCACCAGGACCCCCAGCCCTTCCCGCCGCCGCCCTACCTGCCCCACGACACACTGGGGTCGCAGCAGCACCTCGGGCAGCACCTCGGGCAGCAGTTCGGGCAGCAACTCGGCCAGGAGTCCGGGCAGGGGCAGGGGGCGCAGTACCACGACGCGCACCCCGACCCGCAGCATCACGACCCCCAGGACCCCCAGCGTCACGACCCCCAGGCGCACCGGCAGCCCCCGGTGTCCCACGACCCGCACGCGCACCAGCCGTCGGCGGGCTGGCCCGTGGCGGGCCACGACGCGGGTACCACCAGCCAGTGGAACTTCACCGACGCCTTCGGCCAGGCCCCACAGGCACCTCCCGCCCCGCCTGCCGCCGCGCCCGATGCCGCCGCGCCCGATGCCACCGCCGGCATGCCCACCGGACAGTGGACGTTCCCGGCCGCTCAGGACGAATCCCCGGACGACTCCGGCGAGTTCCCCGTCCCCCCGGCTGCCCCCTGGCACTCCCCGGGAGCCCCGGCGACCCTGCCGGGCGGCGCTCCGGCCCCATGGGCGCTGCAGCCCCACCAGCCGGCCCGGCCCGCCGAGGGCGCGGAGCCCGCCGAGCCGGTGCGTGCAGAGCCCGGCGTGCCCGCCCAGCGCGGCCTGCCCGTCGACGTACCCCCGGCTCCGCCCACCGGCACCCCGGCGGACGGCACGCACTTCGCCGCCCACCATGCCCCGGAGGGCACGGCCGCTCCGGGTGAAAGCGCTGTGCCCGGCGAGGGCGGTGCGGACGCAGGTACCGTCCCCACCGACGCGGACGACCCCGCCGCAGGGACCCTCCCGGCCGACGCAAGCGCCCCCGCCGCGGGGAACGCCCCCGCCGACACGGCCGCACCGGCGGAACGGACCCCGGACGGGGACCTGCCGCCCGGAACGGCCCCGGCACAGGGCGCCGAAGCGACGGCTCCGCCGGCCTCTCGCCCGGACGCGGAGCCGCCCACGGTTGCGGACGCGACGTCAGACCCTGCCCCGGACCCGTCCGCGCTCCCGGCAGCCGACCCGGACACGGCAGAGGGCGCAGCCCCGGCGCCGAACGGCGCGGACGCTCCCGCCACCGACCCGGACGGCACCCCCGCCCCGGACGGCCCCCCGGACGCCGCCCCCGAGCACACCCCCGCCCAGGACCACGCACCCGGCCCCGGCCACACGCCCGACCCGGGCCGGGCGCCCGACCCGGACCCCGGCCACGTCCCCACCCCCGCGCACCCGCTCGACCCCGGGCACGCACCCGAGACCCCCATCGACGTCGAGCCGGCCTACGCCGCCCCGCACGAGCCCGCCCCCTTCCACGACGCGCCCAGCGAACACCCGCTCGCCTCCTACGTGCTGCGGGTCAACGGCGCCGACCGGCCCGTCGCCGACGCCTGGATCGGCGAGTCGCTCCTGTACGTGCTGCGCGAGCGCCTCGGCCTCGCCGGGGCGAAGGACGGCTGCTCGCAGGGCGAGTGCGGGGCCTGCGCCGTACAGGTGGACGGCCGGCTCGTCGCCTCCTGCCTGGTGCCCGCCGCGACCACCGCCGGATCCGAGGTCCGTACCGTCGAAGGTCTGGCCACCGACGGCGAACCCTCCGACGTGCAGCGGGCCCTGGCCAACTGCGGGGCCGTGCAGTGCGGCTTCTGCATCCCGGGCATGGCGATGACCGTCCACGACCTGCTCGAGGGCAACCACGCGCCGACGGACCTGGAGACCCGCCAGGCCCTGTGCGGCAACCTCTGCCGCTGCTCCGGCTACCGCGGCGTTCTGCAAGCAGTGCGCGAGGTCGTCACCGAGCGTGAGGCGAGCGCCGAGGCCGCCGCCACCGGCCACCCCGCCGACGAGGCCCGCATCCCGCACCAGGCACCGCCCGGTGCGGGCAGCGCCCAGCACACCCTTCACCACCCGCACGACGGAGGCATGCCGTGAGCAACGACGCGGCCACCGCGACCGCAGCGGTCGGCGGCACGCAGCAGGAACCCCCGGCCCACGGCATCGGCGCGTCGCTCCCCGCGGCGGACGCCCGCGCCAAGACCGAGGGCACCTTCCCCTATGCGGCCGACCTGTGGGCCGAGGGCCTGCTGTGGGCGTCGATACTGCGTTCGCCGCACGCGCACGCCCGTATCGTCTCCGTCGACACCTCCGCCGCCGCCGCGATGCCGGGCGTACGTGCCGTCGTCACCCACGCCGACGTCCCCGGCGACCCGAACTACGGACGCAAGGTCGTCGACCGTCCTGTGTTCGCCTCCACCGTCGCCCGCCACCACGGCGAGCCGGTCGCCGCCGTCGCCGCCGACCACCCCGACACCGCACGGCTGGCCGCTGCCGCGATCGCCGTCGAGTACGAGGTGCTCGAACCGGTCACCGACCCGGAGAAGGCCTTCGAGGCCGAGCCCCTCCACCCCGACGGCAACCTGATCCGGCACATCCCGCTCAGCTTCGGCGACCCCGAGGTCACCGGCGAGGTGGTCGTCGAGGGCGTGTACCGGATCGGCCGCCAGGACCCCGCCCCGATCGGCGCCGAAGCCGGCCTCGCCGTGCCGCGCCCGGACGGCGGCGTCGAGATCTACACCGCCTCCACCGACCCGCACACCGACCGCGACCTGGCCGCCGCCAGCTTCGGCCTGGAACGCGAACGCGTGAAGATCGTCGTCACCGGGGTGCCCGGCGCCACCGGCGACCGCGAGGACGCCGGCTTCCAGCTCCCGCTCGGACTGCTCGCGTTGCGCACCGGCTGCCCGGTCAAGCTGGCCGCCACCCGGGAGGAGTCCTTCCTCGGGCACGCCCACCGCCACCCGACCCTGCTGCGCTACCGCCACCACGCGGACGCCGAGGGCCGGCTGGTGAAGGTCGAGGCGCAGATCCTGCTCGACGCGGGCGCATACGCGGACGCCTCCTCCGAGTCGCTGGCCGCCGCCGTCTCCTTCGCCTGCGGCCCGTACGTCGTCCCGCACGCGTTCGTCGAGGGCTGGGCCGTGCGCACCAACAACCCGCCCTCCGGGCACGTCCGGGGCGAGGGCGCCCTCCAGGTGTGCGCCGCGTACGAGGGCCAGATGGACAAGCTGGCCGACCGGCTCGGCCTGGAACCCGCCGAGTTGCGCATGCGCAACGTGCTGGCCACCGGTGACCTGCTGCCCACGGGCCAGACCGTCACCTGCCCGGCCCCGGTCGCCGAACTCCTGCGCGCCGTACGGGACTTCCCGCTGCCCACCCTCCCCAAGGACTCCCCGGAGGAGGGCTGGCTGCTGCCCGGCGGCCCGGAGGGGGCCGGTGAGCCCAGCGCCGTGCGCCGGGGCGTCGGCTACGCCCTGGGGATGGTCCACATGCTCGGCGCAGAGGGCACCGACGAGGTCTCCACCGCCACGGTGAAGGTCCACGACGGGGTCGCCACCGTCATCTGCGCGGCCGTCGAGACCGGGCAGGGCTTCACCACGCTCGCCCGGCAGATCGTCCAGGAGACCCTGGGCATCGACGAGGTGCACGTCGCCTCCGTCGACACCGACCAGCCGCCCGCGGGCGCCGCCACCCACGGCCGCCACACCTGGGTCTCCGGCGGTGCCGTGGAACGCGCCGCGAAGATGGTCCGCACCCAGCTCCTCCAGCCGCTGGCGCACAAGTTCGGCATGTCCACCGAACTCCTGTCCATCGCCGACGGCAAGATCACCTCGTACGACGGTGTCCTGAGCACCACCGTCGCCGAGGCCCTGGACGGCAAGGAACTGTGGGCCACCGCCCAGTGCCGCCCGCACCCGACCGAGCCCCTGGACGAGACCGGCCAGGGCGACGCCTTCGTCGGGCTCGCCTTCTGTGCCGTCCGCGCGGTCGTGGACGTGGACATCGAGCTGGGTTCGGTACGGGTGGTGGAGATGGCGGTCGCCCAGGACGTCGGGCGGATCCTCAACCCCGCACAGCTGGCCGCCCGTATCGAAGCAGGCGTCACCCTGGGCGTCGGGGCGGCCCTCACCGAGAACCTCCGCTCCCCGCGCGGCCTGATCCGCCACCCCGACCTGACGCACTACGCCCTGCCGACGGCCCTGGACGCCCCGGACATCCGCATCGTCAAACTGGTCGAGGAGCGCGACGTGGTCGCCCCCTTCGGTGCCAAGGCGGCGAGCGCGGTGCCGGTCGTCACCTCACCCGCGGCCATCGCCTCGGCGGTACGGGCCGCCACCGGCCGCCCCGTCAACCGGCTGCCGATCAGGCCGCAGGCGGCGGTCAGTACCGGCTGAGCACCACCCGGGCACCCGCCGGGCCGTAAATCCCGGGCCCGGTACGGCAGTTGTGCCCAGGCTGCGCTCCATGGTCGGCAACGCGGTCGCAGAGCTGGAATCCGCCGTCGTGCTCGTCACGGGGGTGATGGCGGCCGGGAAGTCCACCGTGGCACAGGCGCTCGCCGAACGGCTGCCCCGCGCCGCCCATGTGCGCGGGGACGTCTTCCGGCGGATGATCGTCTCCGGGCGGGCGGAGACGACACCGGGCGCGGGCCCCGAGGCGGTGGCCCAACTGTGCCTGGGCCGGCGCGGTAGGAGGGGCTCCGGGAGCCCCTCCCGCGCGGGAGACCGCTGGGAGGCCGTGATCGGAATCGAACCGACGTAACTCGCTTTGCAGGCGAGCCCCTGAGCCACTCGGGCACACGGCCGTGTACGGGGGCGTGCCCCCGCCACGTGTTCCTTGCCAACCCCTGAACGGTAGAACGGGGTTGACCGGCCGCTCAAGGCATCCGGCGGTGCCGCAACGTGACTGCCACGCCCCGTTCACAGTGCCCCGCGCGCGCACCGTCACAGCGCCCCGAGGAACGAGCCCACCGCCGCCCGGAACAGCGCGGGGTCGTCCACCCACGGGTAGTGGCCCACTCCGGAGAGCCGCCGCCACTCACCGCGGGGGAAGGAGGCGGCGACCGTCTCCCCGACCCGCTCCCCGGTGATCGTGTCCAGAGCGCCCGTCACCACGAGCGCCGGACAGGGCAGCTCGTCCAGCTCCCTGAGGACGGCCAGCCGGGTCAGGTCGTCCACCCCCTGGGGAAAGCCCGCCCGGGGGACCGGGTTGTCCTGCGCGGGCGCCTGGGCCGCGTGCGTGCGCTGCGGGGCCTCCCACCGGGCGTAGGCCATCGGGGCTGCCTGCGCCAGGAGCGTCCGGACCTGCTCGGGTTCCGAGGTCGTGGCCAGACCCTTGACGGCCGCGGCGGCCTCAGGCCACCAGGGTTCGGCGCTGCGCGACTCGAAGATCTCCCGGGCGTCGTCGGGGAGCTCCCCCCGCGCAGCCTGGATGCGGCCCTCCGGGCAGACCAGAACCAGGTGGGTCAGCCGGCCCGGGTGCGCGGCGGCGTAGCACTGCGCGGTGGCGGCGGCCGCTCCGTGGGCGAGCAGGGCGAAGCGCTCCACGTCGAGCTCCGCGCGCAGCGCTTCGAGATCCTGGGCGAGCGCGGGGAAGGCGTAGCGGTCGGGGTCGTCGGCGGGCGGTGAGTGGCCGGTGCCGCGGGAGTCCGGGATCAGCAGCCGGTAGGTGCGGTCGAGCCCGCCCAGCCCCCCGAGGTAGGCGGCGTCCCGGCCGGGGCCGCCGGCCAGGCAGACCAGGGGTGTGCTGCTGGCGGGGCCCACCACCCGGTAGCTGAGGGCGGCGTCGTCGTACGAGCGGTAGAAGGGCATGGGGGTACGCATGCCCCGTCCTGCCCGGGACACCGGCCCGCACCGCACCGGACGTACCACCGGGCCCGCATCGCCCCGGACGTACCACCGGGCCCGCATCGCCCCGGCCGTACCACCGGGCCCGCGCCGCCCCGGCCGTACCACCGGGCCCGCGCCGCCCCGGCCGTACCACCGGGCCCGCGCCGCACGGGCCGTACCACCGGCCCCGCGCCGCCCCGGCCGTACCACCGGCCCCGCGCCGCCCCGGACGTACCACCGGACAGGGGTCGCCGCGGCCGTACCACCGGACAAGGGTCGCACCGGTCGTACGACCAAGGACCGAGGGCCAACCCGTCAAGAGACAGGGGCCCAGGCCCGTTTAGGCCCTTACTCTGGGGCGTATGACCGCCCTGGAGCCCCGCGACGCCGATGCCGCACCGACCGACCCGTCCGAGCCTCCTCCACCGCCCGCGGACTCCGGGCCCGGCGGGGACGTCGCGGACCCCGGCGGCGCCCGTGACTCCCAGGAGTCCCAGGCCCCGGATGCGGGTCCCGCCGCGCAGGGCGTGCTCGGCAGGACCCACCGGGCGCTGAGTGTCGGCATCGTCTCCGTGGTGCTGCTGATCGCCTTCGAGGCGACGGCCGTCGGTACGGCGATGCCGGTGGCCGCCCGCGAGCTGCACGGCATCGCGCTCTACGCGTTCGCGTTCTCCGCGTACTTCACCACCAGCCTCTTCGCGATGGTGCTGTCCGGGCAGTGGGCGGACCGGCGGGGCCCGCTGGCCCCGCTGACCACGGGCATCGTGGCCTTCGCCGCCGGTCTCGTGCTGTCGGGCACGGCGGGCACGATGCTGCTGTTCATCCTCGGCCGGGCCGTCCAGGGGCTCGGCGGCGGACTGGTGATCGTCGCGCTGTACGTGGTGATCAGCCGGGCCTATCCGGAGCGGCTGCGGCCGGCGATCCTGGCCGCGTTCGCCGCGAGCTGGGTGATCCCCTCGGTGGTCGGGCCGCTCGCCTCCGGGGCGATCACCGAGAACCTCGGCTGGCGCTGGGTGTTCGTCGGCATCCCGGCACTGGTGGTCTTCCCGCTGGCGCTCGCCCTGCCCGCGATACGGCGGATGGCCGCCGGGCCCGCCGACCCCGGGGCGCCGGTGCCGCCCTTCGACCGCCGCCGGATCCGGCTCGCGCTCGGGATCTCGCTGGGTGCGGGACTCCTCCAGTACGCGGGCCAGGACCTGCGCTGGCTGTCCCTGCTGCCGGCGGCCGCCGGCGTGGCGCTGCTGGTGCCCGCGGTGCGCGGGCTGCTGCCCAGCGGGACCTACCGGGCGGCCCGGGGGCTGCCCTCGGTGGTGCTGCTGCGCGGGGTCGCGGCCGGGTCGTTCGTGGCGGCGGAGTCGTTCGTGCCGCTGATGCTGGTCACCGAGCGGGGGCTGTCGCCGACGATGGCGGGACTCTCGCTCGCGGTCGGCGGTGCGACCTGGGCGTTCGGCTCGTTCATGCAGTCGCGGCCCCGGATGGAGCCGTACCGGGAGCGGCTGGTCTCGGTCGGCATGGTGTTGGTCGCGGCGGCCATCGCGCTCGTCCCCGCGGTGCTGATCCCGGCGGTGCCGGTGTGGATCGTCGGCGTCGCGTGGGCCTTCGGCTGCTTCGGCATGGGCATGGTCATCGCCTCGACCAGCGTCCTGCTGCTCAAACTGTCGGCCCCCGAGGAGGCGGGCTCCAACTCCGCCGCCCTCCAGATCTCCGACGGCCTCGCCAACGTGATGCTGCTCGCCGCAGGCGGTGCGGTCTTCGCGGCCCTCGGTGGCGGCTCGGTCGCCACGCACTCGACCGTGGCGGGCGCTACGGCAGGCACCCACCCCACCGCGTTCGCCGCGGTGTTCCTGCCGATGGCGGGGGTGGCGCTGGTGGGGGCGTGGGTGGCTACGCGGCTGCGGGAGCGGCCGGTTTGATCGCACGGAGTGAAGGTGCGGTACCACTTTGACCCCACAGGGTGGTACCGTTTTGGTATGGCCATGAACCTGCGTCTCCGCGACGACCAGACCGAAGCACTGAAGCAGCGAGCCGAGCAGGAAGGCACCAGCATGCACGCCATACTGCTCAAGGCCGTGGACGAGTACCTGGCGAAGACGGCTCACCAGGACCTGGTGCGCACGTCCGCCAAGGATCAGGTGGCCAAGTGGTCCGAGCTGCTGGAGCGCCTTAAGTGAGCTTCATCTACCTGGACTCCGAGGACGTCCTGGCCATTGCGAAGGACGCGGTGGACGACCAGGTGATCGTGGTGCGGGACGCCGGCCTGCTGGAGTCGGCGGTGCACCGCCCGTCCGCTTCGATGTTCGGGCAGGAGGCGTACGCCGAGCTGCTCGACAAGGCGGCCGCGCTCCTGCAATCGCTCGTCATCAACCGCCCCTTCGTCGACGGCAACAAGCGCACGGCCTGGGTGTCCTGCATGGTCTTCCTCGCCATCAACGGCGTGGAGCTGCGTCCCGACATCGATGCGGCCGAGCGACTGGTGATCGCCGTGGCGACGGGCGAGCTGGAAGACGTGAAGGCCATCGCGGAACTCCTGCGCGAGCTGGCCGAGCACCTGTGACCCGAGTCCCCTCGGGGGGCGGCCCGGACCTGCTCGCCACGCGTTCCGGTCGCGGCGCCGGTAAGGTGGCCAGGTTGTCGTACGGGGCGCCCCCGCGCTCCGCAGACATCCCGCCACGTACCCGACGCTGCGACCGGAGACCGTGACTACCACCGCTTCCCACCACCTCTCACCCGCCTTTCCCGGCCGTGCCCCCTGGGGCACCGCCAGCAAGCTGCGCGCCTGGCAGCAGGGGGCGCTGGAGAAGTACCTCCAGGACCAGCCCCGTGACTTCATGGCCGTCGCGACGCCCGGCGCAGGAAAGACGACCTTCGCGCTGACGCTCGCCTCGTGGCTGCTGCACCACCACGTGGTGCAGCAGGTCACCGTGGTCGCCCCCACCGAGCACCTGAAGAAGCAGTGGGCGGAGGCCGCCGCCCGGATAGGGATCAAGCTCGACCCCGATTACAGCGCGGGACCGCTCAGCAGGGAGTACCACGGCGTCGCGGTGACGTACGCCGGTGTCGGCGTGCGGCCGATGCTCCACCGCAACCGGTGCGAGCAGCGCAAGACGCTCGTCATCCTGGACGAGATCCACCACGCAGGAGACTCCAAGTCGTGGGGCGAGGCCTGCCAGGAGGCGTTCGACCCGGCGACCAGGCGGCTCGCGCTGACCGGCACGCCCTTCAGGTCCGACACCAATCCCATCCCCTTCGTCACGTACGAGGAGGGCAACGACGGCATCCGGCGCTCCTCCGCCGACTACACCTACGGCTACGGCAACGCCCTGGCCGACGGCGTCGTCCGCCCCGTGATCTTCCTCAGCTACAGCGGCAACATGCGCTGGCGCACCAAGGCCGGCGACGAGATCGCCGCCCGGCTCGGCGAGCCGATGACCAAGGACGCCATCGGCCAGGCCTGGCGCACCGCGCTGTCGCCGACGGGGGAGTGGATCCCCAACGTGCTGGCCGCCGCCGACAAGCGGCTGACCGAGGTCAGGAAGGGCATCCCGGACGCGGGCGGCCTGGTCATCGCGACCGACCAGGAGTCCGCCCGCGAGTACGCCAAGATCCTCAAGCGGATCACCGGGCACAAGGCCACCGTGGTCCTCTCCGACGAGAAGGCCGCGTCGAAGAGGATCGACGAGTTCAGCCAGGACGGCTCACGCTGGATGGTCGCGGTACGCATGGTGTCGGAGGGCGTCGACGTACCGCGCCTGGCGGTCGGTGTGTACGCGACGACCATCTCGACGCCGCTGTTCTTCGCGCAGGCCGTGGGGCGTTTCGTGCGGTCCCGCAGGCGGGGCGAGACGGCCTCGGTGTTCGTGCCGACGATCCCGATGCTGCTCGACTTCGCGAACGAGATGGAGGTCGAGCGCGACCACGTCCTCGACAAGCCCAAGAAGGGGAGCGACGAGGAGAACCCCTTCGCCGAGGAGGACAAGCTGCTGGCGGACGCCGAGCGGCTGGAGGACGAGGAGACCGAGGACCAGCTCCCGTTCGAGGCGCTGGAGTCCGACGCGGTCTTCGACCGGGTGCTGTACGACGGTGCCGAATTCGGCATGCAGGCGCACCCGGGCAGCGAGGAGGAGCAGGACTACCTGGGCATTCCGGGCCTCCTCGAACCCGACCAGGTGCAGCTGCTCCTCCAGAAGCGGCAGACCCGCCAGATCGCGCACAGCCGTCAGAAGCCGGCCGCCGACGCCGACCTGCTGGAGAAGGCCGCCGAGGCCAGGCCGGTCGTCACCCACAAGCAGCTGCTGGAGCTGCGCAAGTCGCTGAACACGATGGTCGGGGCGTACGTCCACCAGAGCGGCAAGCCGCACGGCGTCATCCACACCGAACTGCGCCGGGTCTGCGGCGGCCCGCCGAGCGCCGAGGCGACCGCGGGGCAGCTCAAGGAGCGGATCAAGAAGGTCCAGGAGTGGGCCACCCGGATGCGCTGACGGCGTGACGGCGTGAGTCGTGACGTCACGCTGTGAGGGCGTCACGGCGTGAGGGTGTGCCGTGACGTCACGCTGTGTGGGCGTGAGGGCGTGCCGCCGTGGCCGTCGGCGCGCGCGAGGGCGGGACGGGCCCCGGCCGTGCTGGCCGACGCGGGCATATGCCCCGAAGTCCCGCCCCGTCGTGACTTCGGCGGCCCAAGGGCGCCAAGCCGCAGGTAGCGGGATCAACCTCCTTCCGCCGCCCGGATTCTGGACGAGGTCTTCCGCTGAGCGGAGTCGATCGCTACCTTTCCGGCAACGCATACGCCCCGTGGCAGCGTCGCCTCGGAGCGCAGCCGGTGTTAGGACATGCCGGCGGCCTCTGCGCGCGTCGCCGACGGGACCGGTGATGTGCACGATGCGCAGGAGGACCGTCCGCACTCACCACCAAGGAGTGGGCGTCGTGACCGCGGAGACTTCCCAGACGCTCGACAGAGGACTGCGCGTCCTCAAACTGCTCGCCGATACCGACCACGGCCTCACCGTCACCGAGCTGTCCAACAAGCTCGGCGTCAACAGGACGGTGGTCTACCGGCTGCTCGCCACCCTCGAACAGCACGCACTCGTCCGCCGTGACCTGGGCGGTCGCGCCCGGGTCGGGCTCGGGGTGCTGAGGCTGGGGCGGCAGGTCCACCCCCTGGTGCGGGAGGCGGCGCTGCCCGCGCTCAGGTCCCTCGCCGAGGACATCGGGGCGACGGCCCACCTCACCCTCGTCGACGGGGCGGAGGCCCTCGCCGTCGCCGTGGTCGAGCCGACCTGGACGGACTACCACGTCGCCTACCGGGCGGGCTTCCGTCACCCGCTCGACCGGGGTGCCGCAGGGCGGGCGATCCTGGCCGCGCGGCAGAACGTACTGACCGAGCCCGGGTACACCCTCACCCACGGTGAGCTGGAGGCCGGGGCGAGCGGGGCGGCAGCACCGCTGATCGGAGTCACCGGGGTCGAGGGCAGCGTGGGCGTCGTCATGCTGTCCGACTCGGTCCCCGACCGGGTGGGAGCCCGCGTGGTCGACGCGGCCAAGGAGGTCGCCGACGCACTGCGGTGAACCGGGTGCCCGACCGGCGTGTGGGACGGGCCTGCGGGACGGGTCCGTGGGACCGGCCTCTGGGCGGCCCGGAGGAGCGGCTTCCGGGCCGGCCCGGACGAGCGGCTTCGGGGCCGGCTCCCGGGCTCTGCCCCGTGGCCCCGGCCGGCCGAGGGTCCGGGCCGTTAGATTGGGGGCGTGCTTCCTCTTTACTCCCGGCTCTCCCGCAACAGCCGTCTCGCCGTCCTGGCCCTTCCCGTCGCCGCGCTGCTCGGGGTGGCGGCCTTCGCGCCGCTGCCCTTCGCGGTGGCCCAGCCCGGCACGGCGACCGACGTCCTGGGCAAGGACAAGGAGGGCCGGCCCGTCATCAGCGTGAGCGGGGTGCCGACCCGGCCGACCTCGGGGAAGCTGCGGATGACCACCATCGTCGCCACCGGCCCCTCCATCGACCACCGGGCCGGTGAGCTGGCCGACGCCTGGTTCAGGGAAGACCGGGCCGTCATGCCGCACGACGTGGTCTACCCGTCCGGCGGCGACGACGAGGAGGTCTCCGAGTACAACCGGGAGGCCATGGTCAAGTCGCAGGACGCCGCCGTCTCCGCCGCCCTCCGCCAGCTCGGCGACAAGGGCAAGGGCGCCAAGGTCGAACTCCACCTCGCCGACGTCGGCGGCCCCAGCGCCGGGCTGCTCTTCACCCTCGGCATCATCGACAAGATCGACGGCAACGGTGCGGGCGGCGATCTGACCGGCGGCCTCGACATCGCCGGTACGGGGACGATCGAGGCCGACGGGTCGGTGGGCCCGGTCGGCGGCGTCCCGCTGAAGATCAAGGGGGCGCGGGCGGACGGGGCCACCGTGTTCCTCGTGCCGAAGGAGGAGTGCTCCCAGGCGAAGTCCGGGCTTCCCGCCGGGATGCGGCTGGTGCCGGTCAGTACTCTGAGCGACGCCGTGGCCTCCCTCACCGAACTGGGGAGGAAGGGCGGGCCGGGCAAGGTCCCGAGCTGCTGACCGGACCACGCCCCGGGGCGTCCGGGTCGCCTTCCGGTCCGCCTTCCGCCCCACCCTCCGCACCTTTTTCCGGTTTCTCCGCCACCTCGTCCAGCTTGCGCCACGACGAGAAGACCAGCGGGCTCAGAGTGGCCAGGAAGTAGAGGGCGCCGACGATGAGCAGGGCCGCGTACAGACCCGCTCCGTCGACCAGGAAACCGGCCGCGAGCCCGCCGAGCGGAATCGTCATCTGGCAGCCCGCGGCGAGGATGCCCGACACCCGGCTGCGCAGCTCCAGCGGGACGCGCTCGAAGACGACCGTGGTCAGGATCGGGTTCAGGGTGCCGATCGCCAGCCCGCCCACCACCAGGGTGACCGCCAGCGGGAGCGTGCTGTCCGTGAGGGCGGCGACCACGAAGCGCGGCACCTCGCCGACGACGAACGCCGTGGTGAGGACCGCCCAGCGCGAGAAGTGGTGACCGAACGCCCCGTAGAGCAGCGCCCCCAGCAAAGAGGCCCCGCCGAACAGGGCGCTGAGCAGGCCCAGTTGCTCCGCCCCGCCCAGGTTCTGAAGGGCGTGCACCGGCAGCAGCACCGCGCTCCAGGACTGGTTCAGCCCGTTGGTGAACGTGATCATCAGGACAACGGCCAGCAGGAGCCCGCCACCCGCCACGTACGTGTACCCCTCGCGCAGATCGCGGCGGTACGCGGCGAAGGAGACCGGGGCCTTCGACTTCATCGGCTCCGCCGCCCGCACCCCGCGCACGCCGGCCGTGATCAGCGCCGCCGAGAGAAGGAACGACGCCGCGTCGAGCAGCAGTACCGCCTCGGCGCCGAGCAGCGCGGCCAGTACGCCGGCCAGCGCGGCACCGGCCATCCTGGCCCCGCTGGACACCGCTTCCGTGAGGCTCGCCGCACGGGCCAGCGTCGTGCCGGCCCGCTCCGCGAGGTCGGGGATCAGCACCGAACGGGCGGTCATACCGGGGGTGGAGACCAGGCCGCCCACCGCCATGAGGGCGCACAGCATCCAGAACTCCAGCAGTCCCGCGAAGTGCAGCAGCGGGACCGCGGCGACCGAGCCCGCGCAGATCAGGTCGGTGACGACGCTGGTCCTGCGGCGGCCGAACCGGTCGATCAGCGGGCCTCCCACCAGCGCGGACACCGCGACGGGCAGCGTCGCGCAGAACGCGACGACCCCCGCCCGGCTCGGACTGCCGGTCGTCACCAGCACGAACCACGGAACGCCGATCAGGGTGAGCGAGTTGCCGATGGTGGAGACGGTGTGGGCGGCCAGGACGGCGGCGAGCGGACGCCGGTCGTACGGGGAGGCGGGCCCGTGACCCGCACGGGAGACGGTCCGCCCGCTCACCGGGCACCGGCCGTACGGAGCCGCGGCGTGTCCGCGCCGGGGCCTGCGGTACGGACCAGGCGAAGCCCCAACTCGACCAGAGTCCAGCCGAGTTGAGCGCGCGCGGTGCCGCGGGAGGAGCGGGGGCGGGACGGGGCGTGGGCCAGGGCGTGGGTGGCGGCCTCGCGTCGGAGATCGGTGGAGCGGGCGGCGTGCAGCCGGCGGAAGGTCTCGGGGTGCATGGCAGTGCTTCCTCTCGGTCGGTGGTACCTGGGAGTCGTGCCGGGGAAGGCGCGCGCGGCGGCCCGGGGCATGCCGGGGAGAGCCGTGTCGTCCGGGGGCGGAGGACGCGTGCCTGAGGTGCGGGGGTGTGGGGGTGTGGGGCGCGGCGGTGTGGGGCGCGGGGGTGTGGGGCGCGGGGTGTGGGGCGCGGTACCGGCCGGTGCCGGGGCTGGGTCAGTCCTTGCTGAGGGGGAATCCGTGGACGTGGATGCGGTACTTCGCGGAGCCCTCCGACACCTGCTCGGGCTCCCGGTAGCTGTCGATCAACTCGGTGATGCGGGCGTTGAGTTCCCTGGCGCGCTCCGCGTCCAATTGCAAGGTGTAGTCGCTCAGTTCGGAGGCCCGCCGCCACTCGTCGGGCCAGTCGCGCGAGGTGCCGAGGTAGGTGGCGAGTTCCCGGGTGTGCTCACTGGCGATCTCGTGGGTGAAGAGGTCGACCGCACCGCGCACCGAAGGGTCGGGGGACTCGGACAGCGTGTGATCCAGCCTCGTCCCCTGATGGACCGACCGCCACCACCGCTCACGCCCCTTGCCCCGCTCCGGTGCGTCCTCCACGAAGCCGTACGTCGCCAGCTGGCGCAGGTGGTAGCTGGTGGCGCCGCTCGACTCGCCCAGCCTGTCCGCCAGTTGGGAGGCGGTCGCGGGGCCGAAGTCCCGCAGGGCGCGCAGCAGGCTCATCCGCAGCGGATGGGCGAGTCCGCGCAGCGAGCGGGCGTCGAGCCTCTCGACACTCCGCTCGGGAGCCTTTCGGTCCGGGCCCTCCGGTGACGCCGTATTCGAGTTCTCGCTTGCTGGCATGGCATCACCGTAGAGTTGCAAAGACTTCGTTGCAAGGGTTTTTTTGCAAGTCTTCCTTTGCGCGTCCGACGGCTTGTCGCACCGCACCGCCCCGCACGCCGTCAGGTCAGCCCGGAGGCCTGCTCCACCAGCGGGATGATGCGCAGCGGAACGGGGTTCTCCATGACGATCGCCGTGGAGGCCCGGACGATGCCCTCGAAGCCCACCACCCGGTCGATCACCCGTTGGAGGTCTGCGTTCGACCTGGCGACCAGCCGGCAGAGCATGTCCCCGTGCCCGGTCGTCGTATGCAGTTCCAGTACCTCGGGCACGCCCGTCAGGTGGGCCCGTACGTCCGCGCCCTGGCCCTGCTTGATCTCCAGCGTCGCGAACGCCGTCACCGGATACCCGAGGGCCGCCGGATCCACTTCGGGCCCGAATCCCCGGATGACGCCGTGCGACTGAAGCCGGTCCATCCGCGCCTGGACGGTCCCGCGCGCCACACCGAGCCGCCGGGATGCCTCCAGCACCCCGATCCTGGGCTCGCGGGCCAGCAGCACGATCAGCCGCCCGTCCAGCTCGTCCACCGCCATGTGCACTCCCCGGTCGCTGGTCATCCTGTACAGATAGCCCGCCCATACTCGCCCGCCACTGAGCACATTGACCAGCATTTGTGCGAACTATTGCGCACCTTGCGATGTGGGGCGACGCTCCACACATGACTGAGACCACTGAGCACGCCACCCCCACCACCGCGCGTGAGGCCGACCCCTTCCCGGTCAAGGGCATGGACGCGGTCGTCTTCGCCGTGGGCAACGCCAAGCAGGCCGCCCACTACTACTCGACCGCCTTCGGCATGAAGCTCGTCGCCTACTCCGGACCGGAGAACGGCAGCCGCGAGACCGCCAGTTACGTCCTGACCAACGGCGCGGCCCGCTTCGTGTTCACCTCCGTCATCCGCTCCGCCACCGACCAGGGCCGTTTCATCGAGTCACACGTCGCCGAGCACGGCGACGGAGTCATCGACCTGGCGATCGAGGTGCCGGACGCCCGCGCCGCCTACGCCTACGCCACCGCGCAGGGGGCCACCGGCCTCACGGAGCCGCACGAGGTCAAGGACGAGCACGGCGTCGTGGTGCTGGCCGCCATCGCCACGTACGGCAAGACCCGCCACACCCTGGTCGAGCGCAAGGACTACGAGGGCCCCTACCTTCCCGGCTTCGTCGCGGCGTCCCCGATCGTCGAGCCCCCGGCCAAGCGCACCTTCCAGGCCATCGACCACTGCGTCGGCAACGTCGAGCTCGGCAAGATGAACGACTGGGTCGGCTTCTACAACAAGGTCATGGGCTTCACCAACATGAAGGAGTTCGTGGGCGACGACATCGCCACCGAGTACTCCGCCCTCATGTCGAAGGTCGTCGCGGACGGCACCCTCAAGGTGAAGTTCCCGATCAACGAGCCCGCGATCGCGAAGAAGAAGTCGCAGATCGACGAGTACCTGGAGTTCTACGGCGGCGCCGGCGTCCAGCACATCGCGCTCGCCACGAACGACATCGTCGCGACGGTGCGTTCCATGCGCGCGGCCGGCGTGGCCTTCCTGGACACCCCCGACTCCTACTACGACACCCTCGGCGAGTGGGCGGGCGAGACCCGCGTCCCCGTCGAGACCCTGCGCGAGCTGAAGATCCTCGTCGACCGCGACGAGGACGGCTACCTGCTGCAGATCTTCACCAAGCCGGTCCAGGACCGTCCGACCGTCTTCTTCGAGATGATCGAGCGGCACGGCTCGATGGGCTTCGGCAAGGGCAACTTCAAGGCCCTCTTCGAGGCGATCGAGCGCGAGCAGGAGAAGCGCGGCAACCTCTAGTCCTTCAGGCCGGCCGTTCAGCCGCCCAGCCGTCTGGCTGTCCGGCCATCCACCCGTCCGGCCGGGTGCGGCAACTTCCCCTGCCGCACCCCGCTCGGCCCCTGCGACCCCACGGACCTGCCCCGTGGGGTCGCAGTGCGTCCCGGGGATGCCGCCGGGGACGGACGGGCCCCGGTCAGTACCGGATGACCAGCGAGGCCACCACCTCGGTGTCCCCCTCCGCCGCGTACACGTGCGGAACGTCCGCCGCCCACCTCACGTGCTCACCGGCCGCCACCCGCAGGGGCGCGTCCTTGGGCCCGACCCTGGCCACACCCTCGTACACCGTCAGGTACTCCGTCGTGCCCGGCGGGTGGGCGGGGGAGGTCTGGACGCGGCCGGGGCGGATGCGCAGCCGGTAGAGCTCGGTGGTCGCTGCCGGGTCCGCGAACACCTCCAGCAGCTCGCCGGTCACCGAGTCACCGTGCAGCGGCTCGCGCGGCCCCTCCGTCAGCAGTTCGGCCAGCGGTACGCCGAGCCGGCCCGTCACCGCGTACAGCGTCTCCAGCGTCGGGTTGCGGGTGCCCGCCTCCAGCCCCGACAGGGTGGCCTTGCCGATGCCCGCCCGCAGCGCCAGCTCCGAGAGCGTCAGCCCGCGCGCGGTGCGCAGCTCGCGGATGCGGTGGCCGATGCCCGCGGTGAAGGCCGCCGAATGCGGTGCCGTACGGGGGGTGCCGGGGGCCGGGTGGTCTTCCATGGGTCCAGTATCCGAAACGCGGTTCCGTTTACGGAACGGGCCTGCCTATCCTCGTTCCGTAAACGGAACAACGTACCTCGGGGGCGCCTCATGACCACCCGTACACGGGCCACCCGCCCACGGCCCGCCCGCACGCGGTCCGACCCTCCGCGCGGCACTCTGCAACCCGTGCTCGCCGGGATCGTCCTCATGGTCGTCGGCTTCTCCAGCTCCTTCGCCGTCGTTCTCGCCGGGCTGCGCGCGGTGGGCGCCAACGAGGCGCAGGCCGCCTCCGGGCTTCTGGTGCTGTGCGTCTCGATGGGCGTCGTCGGCATCTGGCTCGGGCTGCGGTACCGGCTGCCCATGAGCGTCGCCTGGTCCACCCCGGGTGCCGCGCTGCTCGCGGCGGTCGGCACCCAGCACCCGGACTACCGGGCCGCGCTGGGGGCCTTCCTGGTGACCGGTGCGCTGATCTTCCTGACCGGTCTCTCCCCGCACCTGGTACGGCTGCTCCAGGCGATCCCCGCCCCCCTCGCCAGTGCCATGCTGGCGGGCGTACTGCTGCCCCTGTGCCTGGCGCCCGTCCGCGCGGTGGTGGAGTTCCCCGCCGAGGCACTGCCCGTGGTCGCCGTATGGGCGGTGCTCCTGCGGTGGGCCAGGCGCTGGGCCGTGCCCGCGGCGCTCGCCGTCACCGTGGCCGTCATCCTCCTCGCACACCCCGGCGAAGGGAACGGGGCCCCGCTGCTGCCGGTCCTCACCTTCGCCACGCCTGCGTTCACCGTCGGCGCCCTCATCGGCATCGCGATCCCGCTCTACGTCGTCACCATGGTCTCCCAGAACGTCGCGGGCATGAGCATGCTCGCCACCTACGGCTACCGGGCACCCCTGCGCCCGGCCCTGACCTCCACCGGGCTCGCCACGATGGCGGGTGCCCCGTTCGGCGCCCATGCCGTCAACCTGGCCGCGATCACCACCGCGCTCGCCGCGGGGCCCGACGCACACCCCGACCCGGACCGCCGCTGGATCGCCTCCGTCACCGGTGCCGCCGGCTACCTCGTGCTCGCCCTCACCACTGGGCTGACCCTCTCCCTCATCGCCGGGGCCCCGCCGCTGCTCATCGAGACCGTCGCCGGGCTCGCGCTGCTGTCCACCCTGGCGGCCGCGCTGCAAACGGCCGTCTCGGACACCACCGCCAGGGAGCCCGCCGTCCTCACCCTGGTGGTGACCGCGTCGGGCATCGCCCCGTTCGGCATCGGCGCGGCCCTCTGGGGCCTGCTCGCCGGCCTCGCCCTGCACCTGCTGCTGACCCGCGCCCCCACGCTCGTACGAAAAACACCTGCACCGACCGCGTCCGCACCGACTCCGACCGCACCGGCTCCGGCCACGCCCACTCCGGCCACGCCCGCGCCGACCGCGCCTACGCCGGCCATGTCTGCGTCGACTCCGACCACGCCCACACCGACCACGCCCACTCCGGCCACGCCCGCGTCGACCGCGCCTACGCCGGCCATGTCTGCGTCGGCTCCGACCACGCCCACGTCGGACACGCCCGCGCCTGTCACATCTACGCCGACTGCTCCGGCCACGCCCGCGCCGGCTCCGGTGACTCCGGCCACGCCGCCCGCGCCCAAGCCGGCCACGCCCGCGCCCACGTCAGCCAGGCCCACCGAGGCCACTCCCGCGCCGCCCGCTCCCGCCCGGCACTCCGGAGACGTCCCCGCCACACCGCCCGGCGACCGCTCCGTCCCGCCACCCGGCGACCATCCATCCTCACCGCCCGGCGACCACCCCGCCTCACCGCCCCGCGATCACCCCGCCACACCGCCCCACGACCACTCCGTCCCGCCACCCCGCGACGACTCCGCCCCGCAGGTCACTGACGCTTCCGGGCGGCGGGCTCCGGCTTCCTGACGCGCGGTGCCGGCGCCGTGTTGCGCGACTCGCCGCGTGAGCCGCTCGCACGCGCACTTCCGGCGGAGCTCTTGGGCTTGACCACCTTCGGCCACACCTGGCGCGGGCCGCCCTCCGGCGGCTCGCCCAGCCGCTCCAGCGCCTCCTCGGCGCGCGGCACCCACAGCGGCGAGAACGCCGGGTTCACCCGCAGCGCCTCGGACAGATGACGGCGCGCCGCCCCGTAGTCGCCGAGCCCGCGCTCGATCTCGCCCCGGTGGTACAGGAACAGGGCGCTGCGCACCCCTTCCTTCACCGCCCGCCGCGCGTACTCCAGTGCCGCCTCGTCGTCCCCCGTACGGTGCAGTGCCCAGCCCAGCGCGTCCGCCACCTCGGCCCCCGGCCGCCGCGACCACTCCGCGCGCAGCAGCTGCACGGCTTCCTCCGGGTCGCCGTGGTCGGCCTCCAGGCGGCCCAGCACGAGGTCGCCGAGCACGCCCTGTGCCCGGTTGTGGGCGACCTGCGCCCGCACCACCCCGAACTGCGCGGCCCCCGCGCCCTCACCGCCTGTCGCCTCCACCAGCTCGCCCAGCTCCAAGGAGTACTCGGGGCGCGGAGACAGCGCCAGGGCCGCCCGGTAGCCCTTGACCGCCTCCGTCGTGCGGCCCAGCGCCGCCAGCACCCTGGCCCGGCCGGCGACCGTGGCCCCGCGCCTGCGGTCCAGTGCCAGAGAGGCGTCGAAGTATCCCAGCGACTCCGTCAACTCGCCCCGCTCCCAGGCGAGTTCGGCGACCCGCCGGAGCTGCTCCGCCTTCTCGGGGGCCGCCTCGGCCGTCGCCGCCGCCTGGGCAGCCAGTACGGCCGCGTCCTCCCGCCACCCCTTGTCCCGGTAGGTCTGCGCCGTCCAGCCCAGCGCCGCCGCCCCGCCGCGCCGCTCCGTCAGCTGCTCGGCGGTCCGGGCCGCAGCCTTGGCGTCCCCGAGCCGCCCATAGGTGTCGATCAGCAGCGGGTACGTCGCCCACTCCCCAGGAGCCAGCCGCTGAACCGCCTCGCCCCACCGCCGCGCCGCCGCGAAGTCCTCACGGGCGTGACTCAGCCGGGCCATGCCCGCCATGGCGGCGACATTGCCCCGTTCCGCAGGGCGCAGGGACAGCGACCGCTTGAGCGCCGCCTGCGCCTTCGGGTAGTACGTGGCGTCCGCCACCCGCGCACCCCGCTCGACCAGCGCCGTGCCCAGCGCCGTCCACGCCCCGTCGTCGCGGGGGTTCGCCCGCGTCCGGGCGGTCAGCGACGCCAGCGAAACCGCCGCGCCGGGAGCTCCTGCCGCCGGCCTGGCCGCGGACCGGCGGCCATCCCCGGACCCCTCACCCTCCCCGGACTGCGTCAGCAGTACGAAGCCCCCGGCGGCCAGCGCCGCGGCGACGGAGGCGACGGCGGCCCGGCGCACCCACGACGAAGGCTTCTCGTCGAGCGCCGCCGGCCCTGCGAGGCCGGACGCCACGCCGGGCGGCCCGCCGTACGAGCCGACGGGGCGGGTGGCGGCAACGGGTCCGGCGGCTCCGGCGGGAGTGTCAGCACCGGAAGAAGCAGCAGCACCGGAAGAAGCAGCAGCACCGGAAGAACCAACAGCACCGGAAGAACCAGCAGCTCCGGAAGAGTCAGCTCCGGAAGGGCCAGCTCCGGAAGGGCCAGACGTGGCAGGCGCGGCCCGGTCGGCCGGCTGGGGGGCGGATCCTGGATCCATGGCGTCCATGGCGCTCACTGTGCGCCAGGCGGCACCGGTACGACGAGCACACCCGCGTGCCGCGTTCCGGAACGCAGACGGGTTCACACCGATGGCCCCGAGTGCCACGCTGAGAGCATGGACGATCTTGCGACCTCCCGTGCCGCCCTGCACGACCGCCTGCGCACCGGTCTGCCCGCCGAGGCACTGATCACTGACCCCGACGTCATGGCCTCCTACGCCCGCGACATGGCCGGCTTCTGCCCGGCGGGAACCCCCGCCGCGGTCGTCCTGCCCCGCACCGTCGAGCAGGTCCAGCACGTCATGCGCACCGCCACCGAGCTGCGGATCCCGGTCGTCCCGCAGGGGGCCAGGACCGGTCTTTCCGGCGCCGCGAACGCCGACGAAGGCTGCATCGTGCTGTCCCTGCTGAGGATGGACCGGATCCTGGAGATCAACCCGGTCGACCGGATCGCCGTGGTCGAGCCCGGCGTGGTCAACGCCGACCTGTCCCGCGCCGTCGCCGACCAGGGCCTCTTCTACCCGCCGGACCCCTCCAGCTGGGAGACCTGCACCATCGGCGGCAACATCGGCACCGCGTCCGGCGGCCTGTGCTGCGTCAAGTACGGCGTCACGGCGGAGTACGTGCTCGGCCTCGACGTCGTACTCGCCGACGGGCGCCTGATGAGCACCGGTCGGCGCACCGCCAAGGGTGTCGCCGGATACGACCTCACCCGGCTCTTCGTCGGCTCCGAGGGCAGTCTCGGCATCGTCGTACGGGCCGTGCTCGCCCTGCGGCCCGCCCCGCCCCAGCAGCTCGCGCTGGCCGCCGAGTTCCCGTCCGCAGCGGCCGCCTGCGCGGCGGTGTGCGCGATCATGGAGCGCGGCCACGCCCCCTCACTGCTCGAACTCATGGACCGCACCACCCTGCGCGCCGTCAACGCCATGGCGCGGATGGGCCTCCCGGAATCCACCGAGGCCCTCCTCCTGGCGGCCTTCGACACCCCCGACCCCACCGGTGACCTGGCCGCGGTGGGGGAGCTGTGCACGGCTCACGGAGCCACCCAGGTCGTCCCCGCCGAGGACTTCGCCGAATCCGAAATGCTGCTCCAGGCAAGGCGGTTGTCGCTCACCGCGCTGGAGGCCATCAAGTCCGCGACGATGATCGACGATGTGTGCGTACCCCGCTCGCAGCTCGCCGCGATGATCGAGGGAACGGCCGCCGTCGCCGAGAAGTACGACCTGACCATCGGCGTCTGCGCGCACGCGGGCGACGGCAACACCCACCCCGTGGTCTGCTTCGACTCCGCCGACGCGGACGAGGCGCGGCGTGCCCGCGAGTCCTTCGACGAGATCATGGCGCTCGGCCTGGAACTCGGCGGCACCATCACCGGCGAACACGGCGTCGGCCTGCTCAAGAAGGACTGGCTCGCCCGCGAACTCGGCCCGGTGGGCCTGGAGATGCAGCGCTCCGTCAAGGCCGCCTTCGACCCGCTCGGCATCCTCAACCCCGGCAAGCTCTTCTGACCGGACGCGGGCGGGGGCATGCCGCGAGCCCGGGCAGGGGTACCGGGGCCGCGGCTCCTGCGTCCGCGACCCGGACGACCACTTCCTCTTCCTCTTCCTCTTCCTCGCCCTCGCCCTCTTCCGCTTCCTCGTCCTCGTCCTCGAACTCGAACTCCTCACCCACACCTACGGGGCCGGCTAGCTCTCTCCGTCCTGCGAGGTCGCCATCAGCTCGGCCAGGGCGTCGTCCAGGCCGAGATGGCTGCTCTCCGTGCCCGGCGGCACCATGGTCAGCGTCCGCTCCAGCCACGCCGAGACCACCGGCGACGACGCCTCCAGCAGCGCGTCACCCTCCGGGGACGTCAGGGCCACACACACGGCCGAACGCCCCTCGAGCTTGGTCGGCCAGATCCGGACATCTCCGTGCCCACACGGACGGAACACCCCGTCGATCAGCAGTTCCCGCGCGAACGTCCAGCTGACCGGGTACTCCGAGCCGATGTGGAAGGTGATGTGCACGGCGAACGGGTCGTTCGTCCGGTACACCAGCCGTGCCGGGACGGCGATGGCGTGCTCGGGGGACAGGACGAGGTTGAGCTCCAGCTCGCGCTCCAGGACGTCGTGCTGCATGGGTGCACTTCCTTTCCGGTACGGGGCCCACGGGCGGGCCGTACCTGGAGAGAGCACACCGGCCACAGTTCATTACGCGACTTCCGCAGAAAGTTTTTCGCGGCGGTCCGGCAATGACCGGAAAGTGGTGCATCCGGGCGGACGGGCCCGTGGGCGGGCGGGTGTCTGGTAGATGTGGACCCCGGAATTTCAGACAGACACACGCGGCCCCCAACAGATACGGGACACGGTGATGAGCGCCCCCACACCGGCCAACGGAGACAGCAGCCCCAGCCACGGCTTCTATCCCGATCCGTCCATTCCCGGTTACGTCCGGTACTGGAACGGCAGCGCCTGGGTGCCCGGCACCAGCCGCCCCGCCCCCGCACCCGGCGAGCCGATGCCGCTGCCGCCGCCGGGCGCCGCACCGGCGGTGTCCTACGCCGCGAACTCGGGCCTGCCGAACCTGGCTTCGGTACCCGCGCCCGCTCCAGGCCCGACGCGCTTTCCCGCCGCCACGCCCGCCGCTGTGGAGGAGACCGGGCCGTTCTTCTTCGACGAGGAGGAACAGCCGGGCGAATGGGAGCAGCACTCCGGCGAGCCGGTGAGCGGCGAACGGGCGGGCAACGAAAGGGAGGGCTACCTACCGGCAGGTGGTGAGCTGGAGGTACGGCGGAGCGCCGAGCCCGCCCCGGCCTGGCAGGCCGACACCTCCCGGCAGAGCGGCTTCGGCGGCGAACGCGACCGCAGGGTCTCGTGGGGGTCGCCGAACGACTCCGCCGCAAGCCCCGTACCGGCCCGCCCCGTTGACGGCACGCCGTCCTCCGGGCACGCGGGTCCGTCCGGGCAGGCAGGTCATGCCGGTCCGCCCGGTGCGCCTGCCGCGACCCCGCCCGGCCTGACCCCGGCACCGGCACACGGGCGGGCCCCGTCGCGGGACCCCCGCACCGCCGGCCCCTCCGGCCCCTCCGGCAACTCGGCCGCACTGCCCCCACGCGCCGAACGCCCCGCGCTGGAAGCCCGCCCGGAACAGCAGCCGCACACCCGGCAACCGCACCCACAGGACCCGCAGTCCTCCCAGTCCCACCAGCCCCACCAGCCCCAGCAGTTCCCGCAGCAGCAAGGTGAGCAGCCCCGGAGCCCGTCGCGCGCGGACCGCACGGTGTCGATCCGCACTCCGCGCCCCGCCGAGGGCTCCGTCGCCGACGGCACCATGGCCATCCGCACGGTCAAGCCCCCGTCCCAGCAGACCGGATCCCAGCAGCCCGGGTCCCAGCAGCCCGGATCCCCGCAGCCCGGATCCCCGCAGACCACGCCGCCGCAGCCCAGGACCTCGCAGGCCCCTGCCCAGCCGGCCGCGCAGCAGCGGAGCCCGCACCACCAGCAGGCCCTCCAGCAACAAGCTCCCCACCAGCAGCCCCCGCAGCAGCGGGCCAGGCCCGCGCAGCAGTCCCGGGCGCAGGCCCAGGAACCGGCGCGCCCCTCGCAGCCCCAGGGCGGGCAGCCTGCCGCAGCCGTCCCGGCCTCCTGGGCCCAGCAGGTCCACGAGCTCGCCGCCCCGGCGGCCCAGGGACAGGCCGCGGGGCAGTCTGCCGGGCGGACCCCCGGCAAGGGACCGGCCTCCGGTCAGGACGAGGCCCCGCCCGTGGTGCCGTGGAAGCCGCCCGTCGAGGACCACTTCACCAAGGCCGCGCGCGAGCAGGCGGCTGCCCGTCCCGCGGGGCTCGGGCGCCGGCTGGTGGCCCGGCTGATCGACACGGCCGTCCTGGGGGCGGCGGTCGCGGCCGTCGCCGTACCGCTGGTGCTGCGGGCCCTCGACCACATCGACGAGAAGATCCGGGCCGCCCGCCTGTCGGGCACGACGGTGACGGTCTATCTGCTCGACGCGACCACGGTCGGCATCCTCGCGGCCGTCGTCGGCGCGTTCCTCGTCCTCGGCGTCCTCTACGAGGCGGTGCCGACAGCGAAGTGGGGGCGCACGCTCGGCAAGAAGGTGTGCGGGCTCCAGGTCCGCGACATCGAGGAGCACGAGCCGCCCCGGTTCGGCGGGGCACTGCGCCGCTGGCTGGTGTACGGGGTGCTCGGGGTGCTGGGCGTCGGGGTGCTGGGCGTCCTGTGGTGCCTGGTCGACCGGCCCTGGCGGCAGTGCTGGCACGACAAAGCGGGCCGCACCTTCGTGGCCAAGGGCTGAGCGGGCGCTTCCCGGCCGGTCCCGGTCGACGCCGGGTCTGCGCGGGCGCTTCCCGGCCGGTCCCGGTCGACGCCGGGTCTGCGCGGGCGCTTCCCGGCCGGTCCCGGTCGACGCCGGGTCTGCGCGGGCGCCTCCCACCCCGCCCCGGCCGACGCCGGGTCTGAGCGGGCGCCTCCCGGCCGGTCCCGGTAGACGCGAGGGCTGAGCGGGCGCCTCCCACCCCGCCCCGACCGACGCCCGGTCCGAGCCGACGCGTCCCGGCCGGCCCCGGGCCGACGCGCGTCCTCACGCCGGTACGGCCCCGCCGGCCCGCCCCGGCCGACGTGCAGCACGCCGCCGGTGCGCCCCCGTCACCCGGCCGGCCCCCGCTGCGCGCGCCCTTCCCCCGAACGGCGTGCGAGGCGTTGCGGGCCCCGCAGGGGCGCGGTCGACTTCCCCGTATGAGCACCGACCAGCCGCCGCCCGGCGTGCCGCCTGAGAACGACCCGTTCCAGAAGTACCCGCCGCCCCCTCCTCCGCAGGGAGGTGCCGGCAGCCCCTACGACAACCCCCCGGGGAGCGGCGGAGCCCCGCTGCCCCCGTACGGCGGTGGCCCGTACGACGGCAACTCCGGCGGCGGCTACGGCGGTGGCTTCGACGGCGGCTACGGCGGCAACGACCCGCTGGCCGGAATGCCGCCGCTGGCCTCGTTCGGCAAGCGGCTGGTGGCCCGGATCATCGACCTGCTGATCGTGATGATCCCGCTCGCGATCATCGGCATCCCGTTCGGAACGTACAAGCGGATCACCGAGACCACCGACGACTTCGGCGACACCATCACCGAGGTGAGCTCCGGCAGCGGCCTGGTCTTCCAGTTGATCTCGTTCGCCGCCTACCTCGCCTACGACGCCCTGCTGACCCAGAAGAACGGTCAGACGCTTGGCAAGCGCGTGATGGGCCTGAGGGTGGCGATGCTCAACGACGGCACCGTCCCGGCCTCGGGTGCGGCCTGGACACGGGCGGCGGTGCTGATGCTGCCGGCGCTGCTGTGCTGCCCCTGCCTGTGGTGGCTGATCAACCTGGTGATGATCGGCGTCGACAAGCCGTACAAGCAGGGCATCCACGACAAGGCGGCCAAGACCGTGGTGGTCACGGCCTGACCTCGTGGCCGGGCCCCCGGGCCCGGCTAGCCGGGCAGCGAGTGCTCGCCCACCGAGGAGCGTGCGCGCGGTCCGGGCACCCGGACCGCGTCGTACGTCCCGCCCGGGGCGGGCGCGGGGGCGGCCGGGGACTCCGCCAC
>NZ_JBHXRV010000039.1:0-84908 GCF_042716745.1 Streptomyces sp. NPDC058663 | reverse complement strand
ACGCTCGCGCCGCCCCACGGTCCCGACCCCCCCAACGCCCACCCCGCGGTGCAGGGGCGGCCCGGTTTCGGGTCCACGGGGGCGGCGCAGGCCCGCGGGCCTGCGCCGCCCTTCCCCTCCCCTAGGAGTTCGGTGCCACCTTCGCCAGGCCGTTGATGATGCGGTCCATCGCGTCGCCGCCCGTCGGGTCGGTCAGGTTGGCCAGCATCTTGAGGGTGAAGCGCATCAGGACCGGGTGCGTGAGACCGCGCTCCGTCGCCAGCTTCATGATCTTGGGGTTGCCGATGAGCTTCACGAACGCGCGGCCCATCGTGTAGTAGCCGCCGTAGGTGTCCTTGAGGACCTGCGGGTAGCGGGCCAGGGCCATTTCGCGCTGGGCGGGGGTCGCCCTTGCGTGCGCCTGCACGATGACCTCGGAGGCGATCTGGCCGGACTCCATCGCGTAGGCGATGCCCTCGCCGTTGAACGGGTTGACCAGACCGCCCGCGTCGCCGACCAGCAACAGGCCCTTGGTGTAGTGCGGCTGGCGGTTGAAGGCCATCGGGAGGGCGGCGCCGCGGATCGGCGTCGTCATGTTCTGTGGCGTGTAGCCCCACTCCTCGGGCATCGACGCGCACCAGGCCTTCAGCACCTCGCGCCAGTCCAGCTCCTTGAACGCCTTGGAGGAGTTGAGGATGCCCAGGCCCACGTTGGACGTGCCGTCGCCCATGCCGAAGATCCAGCCGTAGCCGGGCAGCAGCCGGTCCTGCGGGCCGCGCCGGTCCCACAGCTCCAGCCAGGACTCCAGGTAGTCGTCGTCGTGGCGGGGCGAGGTGAAGTACGTCCGTACGGCGACGCCCATCGGGCGGTCCTCGCGGCGGTGCAGGCCCATCGCGAGGGAGAGCCGGGTGGAGTTGCCGTCGGCGGCGACCACCAGGGGGGCGTGGAAGGTGACGGGCAGCTTCTCCTCGCCCAGCTTGGCCTCGACGCCGGTGATGCGGCCGGTGCGGGGGTCCAGGACCGGGGCGCCGACGTTGCAGCGTTCGTACAGCCGGGCGCCCGCCTTCTGCGCCTGCCGGGCCAGCTGCTCGTCGAAGTCGTCCCGCTTGCGGACCAGTCCGTAGTCGGGGAACGAGGCGAGCTCGGGCCAGTCCAGCTGGAGCCGCTGGCCGCCGCCGATGATCCGCAGACCCTTGTTGCGCAGCCAGCCCGCCTCCTCGGAGATGTCGATGCCCATCGACACGAGCTGCTTGGTGGCGCGCGGGGTGAGACCGTCACCGCACACCTTTTCGCGCGGAAACGCCGTCTTTTCGAGCAGGAGTACGTCGAGTCCGGCCTTCGCCAGGTAGTACGCGGTGGCGGAACCAGCGGGTCCGGCGCCGACGACGATCACGTCCGCGCTGTGCTCGGAGGGGGGCGCGGTCACGGGCTGCTCGGTCACGGCGGGGTCTCCCGTAGGACTCGAAGGCGATTAAGTGCCTTGACGGCACAGGTCGAAGGGCAGTCTATGGGGGCGTACTCCTCACTCACCCGAAGGGCTGCCCTCATGACCCTCACGCCCCCCTTGTCCTCCGCGCCGCCTCCGGAGGTGTCGTCCGTGCCGCCGGTGGTGCGGCTGCGCGTACCGACCGAGGAGGACGCGTACGCCTGGTACGACGTGTTCAAGGACCGCGAGGTCATGGAGTTCCACGGCGGGAAGCCGGCCGGTGTGTCGGTGTACGAGGAACTGACCGCCAGACAGCGCAAGCACGACGCCGAGCTGGGCTTCTGTCTGTGGACGCTGCTCGACGAGCACGGCACGGTGCTCGGCTTCACCGGCGCGCAGCCGTGGCCGCACCAGCACTTCGGCCCGGTCGGCGAGATCGAGATCGGCTGGCGGCTCGGGCGCGCGCACTGGGGCCGCGGTTACGCCACCGCCGCCGCGCGGGCCACCGTGGAGCGGGTGCGGGCCGCGGGCGTCCGGGAGGTCGCCGCGATGGTGGACGCGCGCAACGTGCGGTCCGTCGCGGTGACCGAGCGGCTGGGCATGCGGCTCACGGAGACCTTCGTGGTGCCGGGGTCCGTGCCGGAGCGCAAGGGGTACTGCTACCGGCTCACGCTCTGAGCTCTCCGCCGGAAGGATGCAACAGGGGCCCTGGGGGCGCGCACGTGCGGTGTGCCACCCCCGGGGCCCTTGCGGGCGGTACGCACGTGCGGTGTGCCGCCCCCCGGGCCCCTGCGGCCTCCGCGGGCCTTTGCCGTACGCGGGAGGCCCGTCCTCAGAAGACCGAGAGCCCCGTCAGCGTCGTGAACCGGTCCAGTGCCGCGATGCCCGCCACCGAGTTCCCCTGCGGGTCCAGCCCCGGGCTCCACACGCTCACCGTGCACACCCCCGGCACCACCGCGACGATCCCGCCGCCGACCCCGCTCTTGCCAGGCAGCCCGACCCGGTAGGCGAACTCGCCCGCCGCGTCGTACGTGCCGCAGGTCAGCATCACCGCGTTGATCTGCTTGGCGAGCCGGCGCGGCAGCAGCCTGGTGCCGTCGGCGCGCAGGCCGTGCCGGGCCAGGAAGCGGGTGGCCAGGGCCAGGTCCCCGCAGTTCATCTCGATCGAGCACTGCCAGAAGTAGTGGTCGAGGAGTGCGGGGATGGCCGTGGTGATGTTGCCGTAACTGGCCATGAAGTAGGCCAGCGCGGCGTTGCGGTCACCGTTGTCGGACTCCGAGGTGGCGACCTCGGGGTCGAAGGTGATGTCCGGATTGCCGCTCTCCTGGCGGAGGAATTCGAGCAGTTCGCTGCTCGCGTCGCCGGTCAGGGTCTGCAGCCGGTCCGTCACGACCAGCGCGCCCGCGTTGATGAACGGATTGCGCGGTATGCCGTTCTCGTACTCCAGCTGGACGAGGGAGTTGAACGGGTTGCCGGACGGCTCCCGGCCGACCCGCGCCCACAGGTCGTCGCCGCCCTGGGCGAGGGCGAGCGCGAGTGCGAAGACCTTGGTGATGGACTGGGTGGAGAAGGGCTGCTGCCAGTCCCCCACCCCGTACACCTTGCCGTCGAGATCGGCGACGGCCATGCCGAAGCGGGAGGGGTCCACGCAGGACAGCGCCGGGATGTAGGCGGCGACCTGGCCCGCCCCGCGCTGCGGGCGGACGTCCTCCTCGATCTGCCGCAGGATGCCCTGGAAGTCGAAGTCGCCGGGCCCGGCCGGGGGTGCGGACGCGGGTGCGGGAGCGTACCCGGCCGCGGGTGCGGACGCGTGTGCCGGCTCCCGCCCGGCGGCCACCGGCTCCCCGGCTCCCGGCGCGCCCATCAGACCCGTACGCCCCGGTGCAGTGCCACGATGCCGCCGGACAGGTTGCGCCAGGCGACCTTCGACCAGCCGGCACCCTGGAGCTTCGTGGCGAGTCCGCGCTGGTCGGGCCAGGCGCGGATGGACTCGGCGAGGTAGACGTACGCGTCGGGGTTGGACGACACGGCCTTGGCGACCGGCGGCAGCGCGCGCATCAGGTACTCGTTGTAGACGGTCCTGAACGGCGCCCAGGTGGGGTCGGAGAACTCGCAGATCACCACCCGGCCGCCCTTCTTCGTCACCCGGAACATCTCGCGCAGCGCGGCGTCCGTGTCGACGACGTTGCGCAGCCCGAAGGAGATGGTGACGACGTCGAAGGACTTGTCCTGGAAGGGCAGTTTGGTCGCGTCACCGGCGGTGAGCGGCAGGTACGGGTGCTTCCGCTTGCCTTCGCGGAGCATCCCGACGGAGAAGTCGCAGGGCACGACGTACGCCCCGGTGGCGGCGAAGGGCAGGGAGGAGGTCGCGGTGCCCGCGGCGAGGTCGAGAACCCGCTTGCCGGGCCCGGCGTCCACCGCCTTGGCCACTTCCTTGCGCCAGGCGCGGTCCTGGCCCAGGGAGAGGACCGTGTTGGTCAGGTCGTAGTTCGCCGCCACTCCGTCGAACATCGAGGCGACTTCGTGCGGCTGCTTGTCCAGGGATGCTCGGGTCACGTGCCCATTGTGCCGGGTGGGGGCGTCCCCGCGTGCGCCCGGCCCGGCCGCACGGCACGCGGTCGGCCCTGCGTCCGGGGCGCGCGGCGGGCCGGCCCCGGCGCGGTGTCAGGCCCGCCGGAACACCATCCGGCCGCCGACCACCGTCACCAGGCACTCCCCGCCCGGCGCCGCGAAGACCGCGAAGTCGGCGGGCGAGGAAGGCGTGAGGGGGTTCGGGCGCGGCGCGGGCAGGACGCGGACCGGGGAGCGGTCCACGGCGGTCCGTACCGCCGGGTGGGTGAACGGCCCCGCCACGGCCGTCGTTCCGAGGGCGAGCAGCCGCTGAACGCCCCGCCGGGCACTCGCGCCCCAGCGGGTGTCGGTCATGCCCAGGTCGTGCAGGGCGCGCCCGGACAGCGGCTCGGTGCCCAGCTCGCCGGCCTCGCGGGGGTCGGGCCAGTAGTGGGCCTGGAGGAGGGCGACCGCGTCCGGCTCGAAGCGGCCGGGGGTGAGATGGCCGTCCCACTCCCTGGTACGCGCGCCGGGGCCCGCCTGCGCGGCCAGTTCCTCGTACGGGCCGACGGCGGAGATGCGGTCGCCGTCCACGACGACCGCGTCCCCGGTTGCTCCGTCGGCTTCCCGGATGCCCTGCACCCGGTGAATCGTCAGCATGTGGGGGTCAGTTGGAGGCGAGGAGCTTCAGCTCGGGGTGGGCCGTGCCGCCCTCGATCGCCGTGGAGGAGAGGTGCGAGACGACGTGGTCGTCGACCGGGTCGTTGGCCGGGTCCGTGTGCACGAGAAGGTGCTCGTACGTCGTCGCGCGCTGGGCCGGGACGCGTCCCGCCTTGCGGATCAGGTCGATGATCTCGGTCCGGTTGGAGCGGTGCTTGGCTCCGGCGGAGGAGACGACGTTCTCCTCCAGCATGATCGAGCCGAGGTCGTCGGCGCCGTAGTGCAGGGAGAGCTGGCCGACCTCCTTGCCGGTGGTCAGCCAGGAGCCCTGGATGTGCGCGACGTTGTCGAAGAAGAGGCGCGCGATGGCGATCATGCGCAGGTACTCGAAGAGGGTGGCCTGCGTACGGCCCTTCAGCGCGTTGTTCTGCGGCTGGTAGGTGTACGGGATGAACGCGCGGAAGCCGCCCGTCCGGTCCTGTACGTCGCGGATCATGCGCAGGTGCTCGATGCGCTCGGCGTTCGTCTCGCCCGTACCCATGAGCATGGTGGACGTCGACTCGACGCCGAGGCCGTGTGCCTCCTCCATGATCTCCAGCCAGCGCTCGCCGGACTCCTTCAGCGGTGCGATGGCCTTGCGGGGGCGGGCGGGGAGCAGCTCGGCGCCGGCGCCCGCGAAGGAGTCGAGACCGGCGGCGTGGATCCGCTGGATCGCTTCCTTGGTGCTGACCTTGGAGATGCGGGCCATGTGCTCGACCTCGGAGGCGCCGAGGGAGTGGATGACCAGCTGCGGGTACGCCTTCTTGATCGCCGCGAAGTGCTCTTCGTAGTACTCGACGCCGTAGTCGGGGTGGTGGCCGCCCTGGAACATGATCTGGGTGCCGCCGAGCTCCACGGTCTCCGCGCAGCGGCGCAGGATGTCGTCGAGGTCGCGGGTCCACACGTCGGGGCTCTTCGGCGCGGCGTAGAAGGCGCAGAACTTGCACGCGGTGACGCAGGAGTTCGTGTAGTTGATGTTGCGCTCGATGATGTACGTCGCGATGTCCTCGGTACCTGCGTACCGGCGGCGGCGTACGGCGTCGGCGGCCTGGCCCAGTGCGTGCAGGGGGGCGTCGCGGTACAGGTCGAGGGCTTCCTCGGGGGTGATGCGGCCACCCTCGGCGGCACGGTCAAGGACAGACTGAAGGTCGGCCTTCTCGGTCACCGGGTGGTTCCTTCCCAAGGGGGTGCACTGCATACATCGAGACCAATCCACCCTACGCGCTGCCGTGCTCCGTCGGGCGGCGGGGCCGTTGCCCGCCGTGCTCCCCGGCCCGCTTGGGTAGGGCAGGACCGGTGTGCGCAGCTCCGCCGGGGTGGGGGGACCAAGGGTTCGGCTCCGCCGGGGGGCCGCCCCCTTGCCCGCCCGTCCCGCCCCCGGGGGGGGCGGCCCCGCCGCCCGACGTGACGGGGGTGGGGGGGGTTGGGCGGCCCCGCCGCCCGAGGGGGCTGGGGGTAGGGGCGGCCCCGCCGGAGCCGAGCAACCCGGCCCGCTCGCCTAGCGTTTCGTCAGGGTGCCGTACGGCTTGCCCTGCTTCTCCGAAGGGGATCTGTACTGCAGCGTCCCGTCCGGGTTCCGCGTGAGGAACAGCTCGCTGGAGCCGCCCGAGCAGATCAGCGGAGTCGACGGCCGCTCCGGATCCGTCCGGTCGACGAGCCGGAGCTCGTTCGCCGTGGCGGAGACCAGCTTGCTGATGCCGTAGCACTTGGCGCCGTACGCGTCGTAGTCCGTCTTGACGACGTCCTGCCCCTTGCCGCCCTTGGTGATCGTCACGGTGATGCTGCCGTGCGGCATGTTGGTGGTGGCCTCGGTGAGGTTGCCGCTCCAGCGCCCGAGGAAGGCCTCCGGTACGGAGGCGACGGGCGCGCCGGGCTGCGAGGCCGACGGGGGCGGTGAGGGGCGGGGGTCGGCCGGGCCGGTCGCGGCCGGGGGCTGCCCGGCCGGGCCCGAGTCCTTCGAGCTGTCGCTGCCCCTGCCCCACAGGTCCGTCAGGAAGCTCGCACCGATCGTGCCCACGGCGAGCACTCCGGCGACGGCCAGCACCAGGGTGCAGCTCCGGCGCCTGCCCCGCCCGTCGGGGCCCACGGGGCGGGCCGTCTCGGTGGCGACGGACACCGATATACCGGGCCTGCCGGACGGACCGGCACCGGGCGGCGCGGCAGGCACCGGCGGCACGGAACCACCCGCACCGCCTGCGCTCCCGGCGCCACCTTTCCCGCCCACGCTCCCGGTGCCACCGTTCCCGCCCACGCCTCCGTACCCCACCGGTGCCGAACCGAATTCCCCAGCGGCGGCCCAGCCCGCACCGGCCCCCTCCACCCCGTGGGTGAACGGCACCGGCCCCGAACGCGCCACCACCGCGGGCGCACCCCCGGGCCCGGCCCCGCCCCGCACCTCCAGATCCAGGTCCAGCAGCCGTACGGCCCCCCGCCCCGCCTCCGTCACCAGTGCCCCCGGCAGCCAGCCGGCCGCCACTTGGGCCGCGGCCCCGCCCGGGGCCAGCCGTGCCGCGAGCTCCGCAGGCGTGGGCCGGTCCGCCGCCCGCTTGGCCAGGCATGCGGTGACCAGGTCCAACAGGTCACCCTCCAGACCCTCCAGTTCGGGCTCCTCGTGCACCACCTTGTAGAGCAGCGAGGCCGCCGAGTCACCGGGGAAGGGGGCCGCGCCGGTCGCCGCGTACGACAGCACCGCGCCCAGCGAGAAGACGTCGGCGGCCGGTCCGACGCCCTTGCCGAGGATCTGCTCGGGGGACATGTAGCCGGGCGAGCCGATCGACACGCCGGTGGAGGTGAGCGAGGCCGTGCCGTCCGTGGCGCGGGCGATGCCGAAGTCGATCAGCCGGGGCCCGTCCAGCGTCAGCAGCACGTTGGACGGCTTCACGTCCCGGTGTACGAGGCCCAGCGCGTGCACCGCCGTCAGCGCCTCGGCGAGGCCCGCCCCCAGCACCCGTACGGAGGAAGCGGGCAGCGGGCCGTGCGCGGCGAGGGCCTGCGTCAGCGAGGGGCCCGCCACGTACCCCGTCGCCACCCACGGCACCGGGGCGTCCGGATCCGCGTCCAGCACGGGCGCGGTCCACGCCCCGCCGACCTTCCGCGCGGCCTCCACCTCGCGGCGGAACCGGGTCCTGAACTCCTCGTCCAGGGCGAAGTGCGGGTGCACGACCTTGACCGCGACGGTCCGGCCCCCCGCACTGCGGCCGAGGTACACCCGGCCCATCCCGCCCGACCCCAGCCGTCCGAGCAGTCGGTAGTCACCGATATTCTGCGGTTCGCCCGCTTCCAGCGGCTGCAACGGCTGCATGGTGGTGCGCTCCCCCGGTGAACGATCCCAACAGTCGGCCCCGGCAGACGCTCCCGCCGGAAGTTCCGGCACCACAGTAGGCCCGACGTGTGCGGCATCACCCGGACAAGTCGGACACCCGGCGAACCGATGCGGCAGAGACCGCATCTCCTTCTACGCAACCGCCACACCCCCCACACCCCGCCCGACCACTCCCGCCCGCCCGCATCCCAGCCGCCCGGAGTCCCCCGATGAAGCGCCTGCCCAGCCGCTTGCACCGCCGCCCGCAACGGCGCCTGATAGCCGCCGCCCTGGTCGGCTCCGCGCTGACGCTGTCCCTGGTCGGCTGCTCGGACGAGGGTGACGCCTTCGACTTCAACTCGGGTTTCGGCCGTGACGGTGCCGCTCAGCAGGGCGGGGTCAACCGCACGTCGGTCGCGGGGGACGGGGTGAGCCGGCTGCCGATGGGCCCGCGCGCGGACTTCGAGGTCTTCCGCACCCTGGACGACGGCACCAAGATCGCCCAGACGACGCTGACCGGATCGAAGTCCGGTGTCACCGGCAAGGTGTGGGTGTGGGCCCCGAAGCAGTACTTCGACCCGAAGTACGCGGCCAGCGGCTTTCCCGTGCTGATCGCGCTGCCCGGGTCGTACGGATTCGACAGCAATTACTGGACGAAGCCCAGCAACCGTTTTCTGGACACCGTCAGCCGTATGTCCCAGGAAGGCACCAGCCTGCCCTTCCTCGTCGTCATGCCGGTAATGAATCCGGAAAAGCGGTACTACGACGGAAGCGACATCCCCGGGCAGCCGAAGATGGGCACCTGGATGACGGAGGACGTTCCCGACTTCGTCAGGGCGAATTTCCGTACGTTCAATTCGCGGGACGGCTGGGCGTTCATGGGATCGTCGTCCGGCGGCTTCGTCGCACTGAAGTCCGTGCTCAAGCACCCGGACCGTTTCAAGGCGGCGATTTCCTCGGGTCCCGACATCGTGCCGGATTCCCCGATGTGGAAGAACCACCCGCTGCAGAAGCTGGCGAACAATCCGCGCCAGCTGGCCGGCGACCTGCTCAAGCGGCCGAAGAGCCCGGAGGTCTACCTGGCGTTCCAGGTGGGCTCCAAGGAGACGCTGATCCCCCGGGTCAAACGGTTCATGCTGGAGTACGGCAAGGGCCCGATCAAGACACGGCTGCAGGTCGTGCCGAACGGCGTCCACAACCCGGCGACGTACGTGAAGGGCATGGAGGCGGGCAGCCTGAGCTGGATCAGCTCGCACCTGCGGGCCCCCGTCGCCGCCCCCTGACCCCGGGGCGACCACCCTCCGGGCGGCGGCTCCCGTCGCCCCCTACCGCTCGTCGAGCAGCGTGACCCGTACGTCCTGCGGATAGCCGGTCGTCGCCCCGGTCCTGCGCGCGAACTCGCGCACGCCCTCGATCTGGTCGGGCCCGAAGCGGAAGTCCAGCGTGGTGAAGTACTTCTCCAGCAGCTCTGCGTCGAAGTCCTCCCAGCGCGCGGCCTGCTCGGCGACCCGGTCGACCTCGGCCAGCGACAGGTCGCGGGAGGCCAGGAACGCCTCGTGCGCCGAGTGCACGTGGTGCGGCTCACGTGCCAGGTAGTCCTTGCGGGCCGCCCAGACGGCGAAGACGAACGGCAGCCCGGTCCACTCCTTCCACATCTGCCCCAGGTCGTGGACGGTGAGACCCAGCCGGGGCGCGTCGTGCAGCGAGGCCCGCAGCGCGGCGTCCCCGATCAGCACGGCGGCGTCCGCCTCCCGCATCATCAGCCCGAGATCGGGCGGGCAGGTGTAGTAGTCGGGCTCGACCCCGTACTGCTCGGCGAGGAGCAGCTGCGCCAGGCGCACCGAGGTGCGCGAGGTCGACCCGAGGGCCACCCGGGCCTTGTCGAGCTCCTCCAGCGGCACCTTGGAGACGATCACGCAGGACATCACAGGCCCGTCGCAGCCGACCGCGAGGTCCGGGAAGGCGACCAGGTCGTCGGCGTTCTTCAGGAACTCGACCAGGGTGACGGGCGCGATGTCGAGCTCGCCCCGGACGAGCTGTTCGCTGAGCCGTTCGGGGGTGTCCTTGGTCAGCTCGAAGTCCAGCAGGGTTCCGGTCCGCGCGAGACCCCAGTAGAGGGGCACGCAGTTCAGGAACTGGATGTGGCCGACGCGGGGCCGGGTGCGGTTCGGCGTCAGCTCGCCAGCGGTTGAATTGTCCACATCGCGAGGCTAGACCCGCCGGACCCGGAGGGCCCCTCCGGGGGGCCGCGCGAGGTGGCGGACAGGGCGGTACGAGGCTCGCGGCGGGGCGCGGCTCAACCCGTCCTTCGTCACCCGACACGCCCGTATCAAACATCCGGGTGAAGTGATCTTTCCCTCTACCGCCTGGCCGAGGGTGCGTGCTAGGCTCGCCCGCAAGTTGCAGTTTGGTTTCCCTTGCAGTACAGAGCCTGCGGAGCATGTAACCCGCAGGCTTTTGTTTTCAGACTTCCTTGTAGGTTCTGGAGCAGGGCAACCCTTTGGCCCATGGGAGGGCTTATGGCTACCGGAACCGTCAAGTGGTTCAACGCTGAAAAGGGCTTCGGCTTCATCGCCCAGGACGGCGGCGGCCCGGATGTCTTCGTCCACTACTCCGCGATCAACGCATCTGGCTTCCGCTCCCTCGAGGAGAACCAGGTCGTGAACTTCGACGTCACGCAGGGCCCGAAGGGCCCGCAGGCGGAGAACGTCACCCCCGCCTAGTCGGGGACGACCCGGTCGCGGTCGTTCACCAGCAGTACCCAAGGGGCCCTGTTTCCGTTCTGCGGAAACAGGGCCCCTGCCTTTCCCGGTACGGGCCGGCCTTTCCCGGTACGGATTACCGAACGGGCTCCGCAGCGGCTGGGCGGCTCAGCGGCTGGGCGGCTCGTGGCTCCCGGACCGGGGCCCGGCCGCGTACAGCTCCTCGATCTCCGCCGCGTACCGCTCCAGTACCGCCCGCCGCCGCACCTTCAGGGTCGGGGTCAGGGCCCCGCTCCCGATGGTGAAGTCCTCGTCCAGGACCGCGAAGGCCCGGATGCGGGCGGGCCGCGAGGCGCGTGCGTTGGCCGCCTCGACGGCTTCTGCGACCAGTTCCCGGACGGCAGGGTGCTGCCCCGGCCGCTTCCCCAGGTCGTGTCCCTCCCGCTCCGCCCAGGCCGCGATCTCCTGTGCGTCCAGGGTGACCAGCGCGACCGGGTGGGGCCTGTGGTCGCCGACCATCACCGCGTGCGAGACGTACCGGGACTGCTGGATCGCCTGCTCGGTGAGGGCCGGGGTGAGGTTCTTGCCCGCGGAGGTGATGATCAGGTCCTTCTTGCGGCCGGTGATGCTGAGGTAGCCGTCCTCGTCGAGGCGTCCCAGGTCTCCGGTGTGCAGCCACCCCTCCGCGTCGAGCGCCTCCCGGGTGCCCTCCTTCGCCGCGCTCCCGTTGCCGTAGTAGCCGGGGAAGACCATCGGGCCGCGTGCCAGCACCTCCCCCTCCTCGCTGATCCGTACCTCGCAGCCGGGGTAGGGGCGGCCGACGGTGCCGTAGCGGACGGCGCCGGGCCGGTTCAGCGAGATGGCGCCGCCCGACTCCGTCATCCCGTACCCCTCGTACACCGGGACCGAGCAGGCCCGCAGGAAGTCGAGGGTCTGCGGGGCGATCGGGGCGGCTCCGGTGAGTGCCCAGCGGAGCCGGCCGCCGAAGGCGCCGCGGACCAGGCTGTAGAGCGCCTTGTCGGCGGCCTCGTACGCCTCCCGCGACTCCTGCGGAAGCCGGCCTTCCGCGGCGAGTACCCCGATCCTGACCGCCTCCTGGAACCGCTCCGCGCCGCCCTCCTGGGACTCGGCGAGCGACTGCACGACGGCGTGCACCTTCTCGAAGAGGCGCGGCACGGACGGCAGGTGGGTCGGCCTGATCTCGGCCAGCTCCCCGATCACGTCCTCGATGCGCCCGCCGAAGTAGCACAGCTCGCCGCCGAACACGAAGGTGTTGAACTGGATGAGCTGGGCGAGGACGTGGGCCAGCGGGAGGTAGAGGTACGTCCGGTCGCCCGGCCCGCCCTCGATCAGCTCCTCTCCGCCGTCCAGGACGGCGGAGAAGTTGCCGTGGGTGAGACGGCAGCCCTTGGGTGGGCCCGTGGTCCCCGACGTGTAGACGATCTCGGCGAGGTCGTCGCACCCGACGGAGGCCGCCCGCTCCAGGAAGTCCGCGACGGTGACCCCGTCCCGCGGCAGCCGCCCGAGCTCACCCAGCAGGAACGCCCGCGGCGCGAGTCCCCTGCCCGCCTGTCCGGCGGTCTCGGGGGACAGGCCCGGCTGCCCGTCGCTCTCATGCCCCCGCTGCCCTCCGCTCTCCCGCGGCGGGCCCGCCTGCCCGGCACTCCCGTACGGCGGGCCCACCCGCCCCCCGCTCTCCCCCAGTGGGCCCGCCTGCCCGGCGTTCCCGCACACCCGGGCCGCCTGCTCGGCGTTCTCGCACAGCACCACCCCCGCCCCCGAGTCCCCCAGCACCCACGCCATTTCCTCCTCCCCCGCCGTCGGGTAGACGGGCACCGCCACCGCCCCCACCGACAGCACCGCGAAGTGCGCGTACGTCCATGCGGGAGCGGTCTCGCCGAGGATCGCCACCCGGTCGCCGGGAGCGACCCCGGCGGCCATCAGGCCCCGCCCCATGTCCCGTACCACGTCCCGGAGTTCGGCGTACGAGACCGGTTCGGCCCCCTTCGCCCGCAGCGCCGGCAGCGCGCCGTGGCGCTGCCCCGCCCACTCGATGAACATCGCCAGCCCCGCGGGCCGTGCCGTTCTCACCGTGTCCGTCATGACCCGACGGTAAGTACCCGGCCGAACGCGGGCGATGACGGAAAACGTCACCCCCACTGACCCGCGCGCTCAAAGCGACTACCGTCCCGGCCATGGGGAAGCGGACGATCACCGTGCACCACGTACGCGCCGTACTGCGCGGCGCCGAGCGCGCCGGGGCCGACACGGTCCCGCTCCTGCAGGCCGCCCAGATCCCCCCGCTGCTCCTCGGCGACGACCGCGCCCGGGTCACCTCGGTCCAGTTCGCCCGCCTCTTCCGTGCGCTGTACCGGGCCACCAGGGACGAGTTCCTCGGGCTCTCCGCCACCCGCAGCCGCCCGGGCACCTTCGCGATGATGTGTTACGCGGCCCTGGCCTGCCCGGACCTCGGCCGGGCGATCGAGCGCGGCGCGGCCTTCTACTCCCTCTTCGACGGCGGGCCCGAGCTGACCCTCACCCGCACCCCCGACGAGGCGGTCTTCACCGTCCACAACCGGCTCGACACCGACGAGGACCGCTTCCTCACCGAGTGCATGGTGATCATCTGGCACCGGCTGTGCAGCTGGCTGACCGGCAACAGGATCCCGCTGCGGTGGGCGGAGTTCGGCTATCCGCCGCCGCCGCACGAGGCCGAGTACGAGACCCTCTTCGGCTGCCCCGTCCGGTTCGGCGCACCGCGCACGGCAGCGGGATTCGACGTGCTCTGGCTGGACGCCCCCGTCGTCCAGGACGAGGCCGCCCTCGACTCACTGCTCCACCGCGCCCCGTTCGACCTCCTCACCCGGCGCGAGTACGGCACGACGGTCGCCGAGCAGGTGCGCCGCAACCTCGCCCAGTCGCTCCGCGTCAGCCCCCGCCTGCCCACCCTCACCCAGACGGCGGCCCGCCTCTCCGTCAGTCCGGCCACCCTGCGCCGCCGCCTCGACCGCGAGAACACCTCGTTCCAGCAGCTCAAGGACTCCGTCCGCAGGGATGCGGCGATCGCGGGCCTGGCCGAGAGCCGCGAGCCGATCGCCGAACTCGCGGCCCGGCTCGGCTTCTCCGAGGACACCTCCTTCCACCGGGCGTTCCGCCGCTGGACGGGTACGACCCCGGGCGCGTACCGCGTGGACCACTTCCCGCGGGGCTGTGAGACTCCGCGTCAGTGAAGCTGAGCATTCCGGTCAGAGCGTTTCCTCCTCGCAGGTCAGTACGTTCTCCCCACGACGCAGCACCCTGCACGCGGCGCACCGCACTGCCCGCCCCGCACCGGAACGCAACCGGCACGCACCACCGCGCACCGGCACGCACGGCAGCACCGCGGTGCGCCGCCCCCCACCCGCTCGTAGGGAGAGCCGATGTCCGTACGCCACAGAGTCCTCGCCGCCTCCGCCTCCGCCGCACTCGCCCTGTCCGTCGCCCTGCCGACCGCCGCGACGGCGAGGACGGCCGGGGACGCGCCGGCCGCGACCGCTTCGGCCGCAGCGGCTGCCGCTTCGGCCGCCGCCCCCGGCGACCTGGTCTCCGCCCGCCCCACCTCCTTCCACCCCCTCCCGCTCCAGCCGACGAACACCGACGCCTGGCACGTCGAGTACCGCTCGACGACCGCCAAGGGCGCCGCGAACACCGTGTCCGGCACGGTGATCGTCCCCAAGGACGGCAGGAAGGGCCCGCGCCCCCTGGTCACGTACGCGGTCGGCACGGTCGGCATGGGCGACCAGTGCGCCCCCAGCGCGGGCTTCCCGTACGGCACGACGGTCGAGGCGACGCTCATCAACCAGGCGGTGCAACGGGGCTGGGCCGTCGCCGTCACCGACTACGAGGGCCTCGGCACCCCAGGCGACCACACCTACACGGTCGGCCGCGCCGAGGGCCACGCGGTCCTGGACGCCGCCCGCGCGGCGCTGCGCCTCCCCGCGGACAGGACGGGGCTGACCAAGGAGTCCCCGGTCGGCATCATGGGCTACTCCCAGGGCGGCCAGGCCAGCAGCTGGGCGGCCGAGCTGCACGACTCGTACGCGCCGGAGCTCAACGTCAAGGGCACCGCGACGGGCGGTGTGCCGGCCGACCTGATGGAGGTCGCCGCGTTCAACGACGGCAACATCGGCGCGGGCCTGATCCTGATGGCCGCGGCCGGCCACGACTCCGCGTACCCGGAGCTCAAGCTGGACTCCTACCTCAACAGCCAGGGCAAGGCGTACGTCGACTTCATGCGCAAGAACTGCGTGGCGATCAACGCGATCTCCGCCCCGTTCAAGCGCATCAGCGACGTCACCACCACCAACCCGCTGGAAGCCCCGGACTGGCAGGCCAAGCTGGCCGCCTCGAAGCTGGGCACGCACGCCCCCAAGCACCCGGTCTACCTCTACCACGGAGCCCTGGACGAGCTGATCCCCTACAAGGTCGGCAAGCAGCTGCGGGCCGACTGGTGTGCGGCGGGCGCGAAGGTGCAGTGGCGTTCACACCCGCTTCTTGAGCACATCGGTGGCGTGACGGTCGGTGCGTTCCCGGCCATGGAGTGGCTGAACGACCGCTTCGCCGGCAAGCCGTCGGCGGGCAACTGCTGACGTAGGCACGGTGCTTGGGCCCCGGCCGCGCATCCCGCGCGACCGGGGCCCGCTGCGTGCGCGCGGGGCTGTCCTGCTGGGGTGCGTGTGCGCGGGGCTGTCCTCCTGGGGCCGGCCGCCTCGCGCGGCCGTTCGTCGCCGCGACAGCCCACCCGAGTACGTCGTCCACGGCGTCACACGCGAGGCGTCCACTCCTCGCGCAGCATTCCGAAGAGCACGCGGTCGTAGCGCTTTCCCTCCACCAGCACAGCCGACCGGCGGCGTCCTTCCTCACGGAAGCCCAGCCCGGTGAAGGCGCGCACGGCTCGCTCGTTACCGCTCCAGGTGTCCAGCTCCAGCCGGCTCAGGCCGTACGCACCGAACAGGTGGTCCACGATCAGCCGCATCGCGTCACTGCCGTGGCCACGCCCCCAGAACTCCCGCTCGCCGATGGTGACTCCCAGGGTGGCCACTCCGGCGTACGGGTCGAGGTCCCGGTAGTCGGCCATGCCTATCACCCTGCCGCCCGCCAGCTCCTCGACCGTCAGCACGGCGGACTCCCTCGGGCTGAGCCGCAGCATGGTGTCGAACCCGAGACCGACCGCTTCCGCGGTGACCGGGCCGAAACACGGGTCGCCGGCCGCGGCCCAGCGCACCACTTCCGGGTCATTGCGCCACCGCACATGGTGCTCGGCGTCCTCGGGGCGCAGCGCGCGCAGTCTCGTCAGCTTTCCTTCAAACATCGAGTAACCCTAACGATCCCGACCGACACGCCAGGGACCGGTCCTCTAGGGTCGGCGGTCCGAACCACCGCGTTCCCGGTGCACAGCGCCGACGCCCGCAGCTGAGCCTTTGCCACCGGGACATGACCCTGGAGACGACATGAGCAGCGCGCTTCTCGTGATGGATGTGCAGCAGGCCATCGTGGACGCCGTAGACGACGGCTCCGGCTACCTGCCGAGGCTGCGCAGGGCGATCGACGGGGCCCGGGCGGCGGGCCTGCTGGTGATCTACGTGGTCATCGCGCTGCGCCCCGGTTTTCCCGAGGTCGGTACCCGCAACAAGCCCCTGGCGGCCATCGCCGGGGCCGGCCTCTACGTCGAGGGGGCCCCGGGCACCGAGATCCACCCGGAGGTGGCGCCGCTGCCGGGCGACGTGGTGGTCACCAAGAAGCGGGCCAGCGCGTTCTCCGGCAGCGATCTCGACCTGGTACTGCGGTCCCGCGGCATCGACAGCCTGGTCCTGACCGGCATCGCCACCAGCGCGGTCGTCCTGTCCACCGTGTGCCAGGCGAACGACCTGGACTTCGGCCTGACGGTACTTCCCGACGCCTGCCTGGACCCCGACCCGGAGGTGCACCGGGTGCTGGTCGAGCGGCTGTTCCCGCAGTGGGCGGAGGTCGTCACCGTCGACGACTGGGTGAAGACGCTCGCGTCCCGCTAAGGACGCTCGCGCCCCACCAGCGGAGAAGAGCCCCCGGCCAGCGGGCCCGGTGGGCCCAGGGTCCCGGGGGAAAGCCCCACCTCAGGCCGGTGGTTGGCATGATCGCCCTGGCCACCCGCGCCCCGACATGCTGGGACCGCAGACGCCGTTGGCCTTCAGCGGCGCCGGATCAGTCGGGAGCGGGCACGTGCACGAGCAGGCAGGGCAGGCGTGGAAGAGGTGGCGGGGCCGCACGGCGGGGCGGGGTGCCGGTCCCGATGGTCCGAGTGGTCCCAGTGGTCCCAGTGGTCCCAGTAGTCCGAGTAGTCCCAGGGGTCCCAGCGGCACCGGTCGCCCCGGTGGGCGGCGCAATGCCCTGGCCACCACCGCCGTGGCCGCCACCGTCGCCGCCGTCCTCACGGCCGGTGTACTGACCACCGGCGTGCTGTCGACGGACCCCGCCGCACCCGCGTCCACCGCGTCCGCATCACTGTCCACCGTGCCCGCCACCACCGGGCAGGCCCCCGTCCAGCACGGCCTGAACTCCCTGGTCCGGTCCGACGGCATGCCCGCCGCACTGGCCGCCGTACAGGACCGCGCGGGCCACACCCGTACGTACACCGCCGGGGTCGGCGACCTGGCAACGGGCGCGAAGGTGCCCGCCGACGGGCAACTGCGGATCGGCAGCAACACCAAGACGTTCACGGCGGTGGCCGTGCTGCAACTGGTCGGTGAGGGCAAGGTCGCCCTCGACGCACCGATCGAGACCTACCTTCCCGGTCTGGTGCGCGGGGACGGCATCGACGGGCGCCGCATCACCGTCCGCCAGCTCCTCCAGCACACGAGTGGGCTCCCCAACTACAGCAAGTACCTTGCTGAGGACGTCCGTTACTACGACCCCCGAGACCTCCTCGACCTCGCCCTGGCGCACAAGGCCGACTTCGCACCCGGCACCAAGTGGGCGTACAGCAACACCAACTACGTCCTGGCGGGCCTGCTCGTCCAGAAGGTCACGGGCCGCCCGTACGCCGAGGAGATAGAGCGCCGCGTCATCCGCCGCGCCGGCCTGCACCACACCTACTTCCCCACCCCCGGCGACGCGAAGATCCGCGGGCCCCACCCCAAGGGCTACTACCTGGCCGCCCCCGGCACACCCCTGCGCGACGGCACGGAGCTGGACCCCTCCTGGGGCTGGGCGGCGGGCCAGCTGGTCTCCACCCCCTCCGACCTCAACCGTTTCACCACCGCGCTCCTGAAGGGCCGCCTCCTCGCCCCGGCCCAGCTCGCCCAGATGCGCACCACGGTTCCGGCCGGCGCCCCGTTTGCCACGGGCACGGGCTACGGCCTCGGGCTCGTGAAGACACCCCTGCCCTGCGGCGGCGCCTACTGGGGCCACGGCGGCAGCACCACCGGCTACGAGACACGCGGCGGCGCGACCGACGACGGCCGGGCGGTGAGCATCGCGGTGACCACCCAGCCGGACGCCCCCACCAAGCAGCACATGGACGCCCTCGTCACCAAGTCCCTCTGCCCCTGACCCGCGTACGGGTAGCACGAGCAGGCGGACGTGACCCGGGCAGCGCGCACAAGCAGGCGGACGTGACCCGGGCAGCGCGCACAAGCAGGCGGACGTGACCCGCGCAGCGCGCACAAGAGCTAGACGTGACCTGCACACCTCAACGATCATGGCCTGATGTCGCTCCGTACGTACGAGGTCGATCAGTTCGAGAACTCCAGGGGCCGCCTGGAGGCCATCGCGTACCGCCTGCTGGGCTCGGCCGGTGACGCCGAGGACGCCGTGCAGGAAACGTATCTGCGCTGGCACGCGGCGGACCGCGAGCAGCTCCGGACGCCCGAGGCGTGGCTGACGAAGGTGCTCACCAACCTCTGTCTCCATCAGCTCACTTCGGCCAGGGCCAGGCGGGAGACGTACGTCGGCCAGTGGCTGCCGGAGCCGTTGCTGGAGGGGGACCGGATGCTCGGCCCCGCCGATACCGCCGAGCAGCGGGAGTCGGTGTCCCTCGCGATGCTCACCCTCATGGAGCGTCTTTCGCCCAACGAGCGCGTGGTGTACGTACTGCGGGAGGCTTTCGGGTACGGGCACCGCGAGATCGCGGAGATCCTCGACCTCACCGAGTCGAACTGCCAGCAGATCCACCGGCGGGCCAAACAGCACCTCGGCACCGGGCGGACCCGCACCGAGGTGGACTCCGTCTCCGCGCGGAAGGTCGTCGAGGAGTTTCTCGCGGCGGCCCTCAGCGGCGACACCGAACCGCTGGTACGGCTGCTCGCCGAGCACGCGGTCGGTGTCGCGGACGGCGGCGCAGGGGTACCGGCCCGCAGGACGCCGGTCCTCGGGGCGCTCGGCATCGCACGCTACCTGCGCAGCCTCTTCCGCCACTCGGACCGGAAGCAGGCCCTGGCGGGCGGCGGCCGGCCCACCGCCCACGCTGCCGTGGTCAACGGCGGGCCCGCCGTACTGATCGCGACGGGCGGGCGGATCCTCGGCGTGCTCTGCCTCGAACCGACCCCGGACGGCGTCGCGGCGGTCCGCATCCAGGTCAACCCCGACAAGCTGACGCGGCTGACGCGCAGTTGGGCGGCGGAGGAGCCCTCGCCTCCCCTGGCGCAGGTGTGGTGACCCGGATCACATCCTGAACCTGTCAGGGATCGCGCGGCTGTCCGGTCAAGGAGGTGAGTCCAACCGGATGACCGAACGGATAGGGAGCCAGCCATGAAGCACCGCATTGTCGTCCTGGGAGCCGGGTACGCCGGAGCCATCACCGCCGGCCGTCTCGCCAAGCGGCTGCACCACGACGACATCGAGATCACTCTGGTCAACGGTGAGCCGGACTTCGTCGAGCGGATCCGTCTGCACCAGCTCGCCGCCGGCCAGGACCTGCCGAACCGCCCGCTGCACGAGCTCTACGCGGGCACCGGGGTACGGGTCCGGACTGCGTGGGTCACGGCGGTGGACGCCGATCGGAAGACGGTCGAGCTGTCGGGCGGATCGGGTCTCCCCTACGACACCCTCGTCTACGCCCTCGGCAGCACCGCCGCCGACCACGGCGTGCCCGGTGTCGCCGAGTACGCCCACAACCTCGCCGGCAGGCAGGGCGCGCTGCGGCTGCGGGCCCGGCTGGCCGAGTTGGCGCCGGGCGACACCGTCATGATCGCGGGCGGCGGCCTGACCGGCATCGAGGCGGCCACCGAGATCGCCGAGGCCCACCCGCACCTCAAGGTCGCCATCGCCGCCCGTGCCGGAGTCGGCACCTGGCTCAGCGACAAGGCACGTCGGCACCTGGACGACGCCCTCGGCAGGCTCGCCATCACGGTCCACGAGGGCGCGGACATCACACGCGTGGAACGGGACGGCGTACTCACGACGACGACCGGCCAGGAGGAAGGGGCCGGAGGCACCCGCCGCCTCCCCGCCGACGTCACCGTCTGGACCACCGGCTTCACCGTGCATCCGATCGCCGCCGCCTCGGCCCTTGAGGTCTCGGACACCGGCCGGATCGTCGTCGACGGAACCATGCGCTCCGTATCGCACCCCGACGTGTACGCGGTGGGCGACGCCGCGTTCGCCATCGGCGCGGGCGGCAAGCCCCTGCGGATGTCCTGCGCGGCGGCGACCCCGATGGCCTGGCAGGCCGCCGACGCCCTGGCCGCGCGGCTGACCGGCCGCAAGGTCCCGGAGACCACGATCGGCTACGCCGCCCAGTGCCTCAGCCTCGGCCGCCGCGACGCGATCTTCCAGCGGGTAACGGAGGACGACCAGGTCACCTCCACCGTTGTCACGGGCCGCATGGGTGCCCGCATCAAGGAGCTCATCTGCGCGGGCACGACCTGGTCCATCAAGCACCCGACGATGCTCCAGCCGACCCGCCGCCACCGCGTCACGCCCAGCCGCACCACGGAACCCCACCTCGCCACGGCCTGACGGGAACCACGCCTCGCCGTGCCCGAAATCGGCACTCCCGACCGAATCGACCGGTATCCGAAGGCGCATCGAAGATCGACGTCCGCCGTGATAGGGGTGTGCGCACTGTGGCGGCTGTGTGCTTCCTGTGCGGCGCGCGGCCACCGCGTACATGGGCACGATGCGCAGTGCCAGCGGACGTGAAGAGGAATGTGTGTCGTTCGGTGGAGGCTACCCGGATACGAATACGGAGGCGGGGAACGCGGCGCGTACGAGGTGTGCACCCGCCGCTCGTGACGCAACGACCCTGACGCAGGCCGTGGAATGGGCCCGGCAGGGCGACGAGGACGGATTCGCCCTCCTGTACCGGCACGTACAACCCGGCCTGCTGGCGCTCCTGCGCACCCTGGTCGGGGACGAGGCGGAGGACGTCGCCTCGGAGGCCTGGCTCCAGGTGAGCAGGGACGTCCCGGGATTCCGCGGGGACGGGGCCGCGTTCCGGGGCTGGGTCCGTACGGTGGCCCGAAACCGGGCCGTCGACCACCTGCGCCGGGTACGGGGACGACCGGCGGGGGTGCCCTGGGAGCTCTGCGGCCTGGAAGCGGCACCCCCGGCACGGGACGCCGCCGAGGTGGTGATGGACAGCCTGGCGACGGCGTGCATCATGCGACTGATCGGCCAACTGCCGCCGGACCAGGGCGAGGCCGTACTGCTACGGGTCCTGGTGGGCCTGGACAGCCCGGCGGCCGGCCAGCTGCTCGGCAAGCAGGCGGGGGCGGTACGGATGGCGACCCAGCGGGGCCTGAGGGCGCTGGCGGCGGAGCTGCGGCCCGAGGACGACGAGCCGTCGGCTCCCTCCACGTAACGGCGCCACGCTGAGCGAATTTCGGCCTTCGACCACTTCCCGACAAGCGTTTAGCACGCATGGGACATACACCCAATTTGACGTGTACAGCACCAACCCTATGAAGGCACCGAAAGTGCCCTCCATTTGCCGCTGTAGACAAACAACACCCCGCAATGGTTGTACCAATGGCGGAAATTGAGCCCGTGAGAAGGGCCACGGGGAGATCGAGTGACGGATGTGGGGGCGGATTGCGCTTGTGAGGTGGGGGGTGCGTTCCCGTACTCCCCGGTGGAATCACAAGCGTGAGGGGTGGAAGCCGTGGCCGGTGACAGGACGCGGAAGCGAAGGCCGGGAGCTGCGGACATGCGGGGGATCGCGGAGGGCTTCGTGGGACAGGTGACGGTGGGGCACCGCTTGCCCCTGGATTTCTCGGTACGCAGTCTGCGGGTGGTGGACTTCCTGCTGGGCGAATTGCGTACGGGCGGCAAGGACGAACGGGCCCTCGCCCCACAACTGTTCGGCCTCGGAGCCTATGTGGGAGAGGTACTCGTCCGGAATGCGGGCGCGACGTGGGTCGACCTGGACGAATCGCAGCAGAAGTACTTCCGGCAGTGGGTGGGGGTCCGCATGGTGGACGGCATGACGCGTAGCCCGCTCAGTACGGTGCGAAATCTCTTCGACGACACGGACGGCTCGGAGGAGTCCCTGGAGATCTACTACTTGACGCTGCCGGGCCGGGCACGGTCGGTGGTCTGACGGTAGGGAACGGGGCGGGGGCGCACACTGTAGTGCTGGGGCGGAAACCACCCCAGCATCACGACGGCACCCCGCCCGGCTCCCCCTCTGCCCGGACCACAGGAACCGACCGACGACGGGAGCCGGACGTGACACGGGAACCGGGCTCGAAGAGACGGCTCCTCCGCCTGACCTCCCTGTGGCTCGCCATCCTGGTGGGCCCTCTAACCTGCTGACCCTCGTCTACGTCGCCTTCCTCGCCCTGCCAGGCCACGAGGAACCGAGCCGCTCCTCGGTGGTAGGCACGTGGACGAGCCCGGAGGGCGGCACCCTCACCTTCGAGGACGACGGCACCTTCAGCGGCACGGCCATCAGCACGCCGGACTCCTGCCTCCCGGGCAACACCTCATACGAGAACAACCGGATGTCCGGCTCGGGGACGTGGCGGCTGGGCTCCTTCCCCGAGGAAGGCCCCGGAGCCGGAATCCACTTCGAACCGTCCCGAGGCAATCCCGTGAAGGCATTCCCGGTGTGGGCCGTACTCCTCAGCGGGCCCCAGCCTCGGACGATGTACCTGCTCCATGACGACGGGACGGGCGAGCGGTACCGGCGCCGCACCTGAGGGGACGGTCACAAGCGAGCCGGCAGGCGGCCCGGCGACTTCCCGGGCGGGGTGCCGGTCAGCGGACCAGATACCGCATGCCCGCCTCCGCCAAGTCGCGCTGCCACTGCTGAGCACGGGAGGTGCGCCGGGCATTGATCTCGCCCTCGAAGGACGAGCCGTCATGCAACGTGACCCTGACGGCCAGCCGGGCCCTGGAAACGAGGTGGTGCGTGACGTCCGCGATCTCCGACCATGGCACCTCGGTCTCCGCTCCTCGGACGTCGACGTCCTCATCGGTCTCGATCTGGTCCCATGGCAGCCCCTGGGCATGGAGCGTCAGCACTACCCCGTCGACATCGACCACCAGGCTGGAATCCGTTTCCGCCGCAATGAAGGCTTCGTCGTCCGTGGGGGGCGCCTCTCTCCTGCCCCCTATCTCGACGACGGTAGGCACGTACGGCGGGGCCGGAGGGTGCGACGCCGCAGCTCCCACTGCAGAGAGTTCGATGTCGAATTCCTGTTGCAGTTCAATCCATGGGGACGGATCCGACCAGCTGAACCGAGATTCCCCCAGTAGGGCTTTGATTTCTGCAAGCGTTGCCACCACTACGCCCCTTCTAGCACGTTGTTCCGGCACCACTTTTCGAGTCTTCTACAGTGCGCGAGAAGGTCGCCCCGGCCCCCTGGGGACCATAGGCTGTCATTCCGCCACCGGAATGGCGGGCCGCCAATTTCGCTCAGAAAGGATCTGGCCTGTAGGGGGACACTACAGCCTCGCACGAGAGGGCGATATCGACCACTTCCTCCGGAGTCAGATCAGGATCATGCCGGTAGATCAAGGAGTATGCGCCCGGATACGGAACACTCTCCTCGAACAGCTGCTCCATGGCGTCGACTTCCTCTTCATTACCGCCGAATGCAACGATACGCCGCACCAGCTCAACGAGCTGATCTCGAGAGAGAGCACCGAGTGCCATTTCACACCTCCGCAGTCGTGATGATAGCTGGGATCAAGCACATGGCGTGATACCGCCCTTCCGGTCTCTTCCCGCCGCTCACCAAAACGGTCCCCCTCACCCAGGCAGAGCATGGGGTTAAATTCGAACGACTCTCTCGCCCTACTGATCCCCGGGCCGGAGATATGAACTGAAATCCCTCCGAACTCGGTCAGAAAATCAGCGACCTCCTGATGGCGTTGGAGACCTTCAGTCTCAAATGCCGCCAGCCATGGTTCTACGTCCACAGTTCGCCCGGGAGCCCACCCAGCCACGCGAAGGATTTGCGTTACTTCCTCCGGGAAGTTGCACATACCGTTACCCGCTGTCACGCATACAGCTACCGCATGGACCGACGGGGTAGTCATGCATCTCGCTCTCTGTAGAACCTCGAATGATCACAGCCGCTGGAGTCGGCCATCTCGCGACGCTTGCCACCAGACGAAGCGGCGTCGCAACTGGCATCATCCAACGCGGTGTTCGCGAACAAGTTATGCCGGGATGAAGCTCGGCCACCAGGGCGGGACATTGCCCGGACACAGCGGGGCGGGGTACGAGTCCGGCATGCCGAGCCACGTGACAAGAAACCATGCGAACCACAGCGTGCAGACGAGCCCCCCAGCCAGGGCAGTCCTACGATGCCGTCTCCCAAGGGTGCTGCACAGGACCACCCAAGGCACCGCAACGGCGATCCATATGAGCGGTCCAAGCACCAACAGCGTCATGCTGTTGGCTGCTGCGTTGATGCCGATGTCACAGGCGGCCCACGACCTGCCCATCACAACAACGGTCACCGGTGCGGTCACCCCACCGAAGAGGGCACCCAAGCCAACCCCCCTGAGTCTGCGCCTAGGAGGACTCGGCACTTCTGCTCCCAGCATTTTCTCCCCCGCCTCGTCGTAGATGCGGAACCCCAGGCCAGTTCCCGCACCCCCCCGAACACCCACAGACTTACATCCGATGGCCTCGCCCTTTTCATGCTTACAAAGGCAGCACGTCCGGCCACCACGGCGGCGAGTTGTCTGGGGCACAGGCGCTCACACTGACCGGGTAGCCGGCCGGATTATTCCAAATCGCCATGAGGGCCCAGAAAGCACACAGAGGTAATCCTGGCAGGGTTCCATCTGGCTATGTATTGATGCCGCTACAGCCTCGCGTAAAGGCGACACGATCAGCCGCCGCTTTCTGGAATCGAAACAAGCGTTCCTCACCTTCCTCAATGAGAGTCAGCTCGAAGGCGATACTTGCTGAGTCCAGGTCACGGCCAAAGAAGACTTCCTCATAGAGAAGCCACATCCCTTCATGTGCCGTCACAGCGCCCTCTTCGACGATGTCTCTCCCCGCAGCTTCCAACTTAAGAGGCTGACTCCCCCTTCCAAAGTTCACGGAATTTACTCCTCCGACATAGTAACGGCGCCCTCCATTTTTTGCGGAGGGCGCCGTTACTATCTGCACCTGTGGAACCTTGAGCTTTCCGCCTGGCTAAGCGTACGAACGCTTCACAACTGCCTGTTCCGATTCACTGGCCAGCAGGTAGAACTCCTTGAGTACCTCGAAGAGTTCCCGGGCCTCATCTAGGAACTCTTCCGGAAAGCCACCGAAGAGCCTATCGAGTGCACCATGATTCCTGCGTGCCAGATCTTCGACATCGGCATATTGCAGGAAATGAGATGCTCGCCGTACTTGCTCTGTCGTCAGGAAGGAGATGGAGTTGGGCGGTTCGCCCACCTCTGCAAGGAATTCCCCTCCCAGGACTACCAGGTACTCTGTGCTGGAATTCTCGTGGGGAGCGCCAGCGATAAGTGCGTCCATCATCTGCCACTGTTGTTCGAGGTCACAGAGGATTTTACATTCCTGTTCCTGTTCGTAGGTGGAATCGTCTTCAGTGGCGACGAACCCAGCTTCCACGGCGTCAGCGCCTGCAGCGACAAGGTCCGGCGAGACCCTACGCAAGAGGATGGAGATCCCCATCGTTCCATTCCTTCCCTTCTAATTTCCTAACACATCGGACGCTACTCCTCTAGCACACGCCTCCGACAACGCATGCGGGCCCGTTACCGATGACACGGCCAATGCCAACGATGATCGTAGCCAGGACGCCGAAGCCCACCACTTCGCCGGTGCTGGGGTACCCACCTGCAGGCGGTGCGAAGGGTGCAGGGCCTGCTGACGGGGCAGGTACGGGGGCTGGGGCCGGGGCAGGAGCCGGCGCCGCAACCGGAACCGGGCCCGGGCGTCTGATGTCGATCATCTTCCCCTTCGTGTATGCGATGACGCCCGTGGGGTCGCTACCGGTTTTATTTCTTGAGGGAAGCGCTACCACCCATTCATTTCTTTTCCCGGGATTCACTCCGCTCAGCATGGGAAGATCGAACCCAGGCTTTACTTTGTAGCCCGCGCCGAGTTGCTTCTGCAGTGCCGAAACGTACCTCCCCACCTCCGTTTTACCTTTCGATTCCTCTTTTCCTGCCGCCTTTGAGTCCCAGATGTAAACGGTCTTGTCGTCACCCCAGTAGATGAGGTCGGCCCATCCGGTGTTGTTTTTCTTTGTACCATTCGCGATTTTGTTCCGAGAATCCTTGTCGCCCAGGCCAGATTGGGACAAGTCCATGCTGGCTTCTCCACCACCCTTGGGCTGATTGGACCGAAGCCACATCCCGGCCATGAGTGTGGCGGTATCGTGTGCCGAGTTGAACTGACCGAAATAGCACGCGGCGCACAGACTTCCCGGATACGTCCCGCAGTTGTCGGCTATGCCAGTGGCGCAAGGCAGATGACCGTCAAGTTCGGCAAAGCTGGTGGGGTTCCCACCCGCGAACGCATACCGGTTCCCCGTCATCGGGTCACTACCGAGCCCCATGTCCGCCAGCGCCCCGTTGTACATGTCCCGGCTCGTGAACCGGTTCAGCCCCGGGCTGTAGTCCCGGAAGCCCATGTCGTAGGTGCCCGAGGACGCGTCCCAGCGCTTCGAGTTGAAGCGGTACGGGTTGTAAGCGTCCTTCGTCGGGTTCGTCGTCGACGGCTTGTCGATGCCGGTGAATTCCGACGTGTCCTCGGAGCCGTACGCCGTGTACCCGTACGTCGCCTTCGCGTTGCCGTCCGCGCCCGTCAGGGTTTCGACGTCCGTGTGGCTGTTGTAGCCGTAGTAGGACTCTTCCGTCTTTCCGTCGGCCGCGTGCTTGACCTGGGAGAGGCGTTCGCCCCACGGGCTGTACTGGTACGACGCCGTGAGCTTGGTCGCGACTTCCTCGGTGAGGACCTCGGTCGACATGCCCAGGTAGTTGTACTCGGTCTTCTTCGTGCCCTCGGTCTTCGACGTCGTGCGGTCCAGCGGGTCGAAGGCGTAGGTGGTGGACTTCAGAACACCGGCCGCATCCGCCTTGTCGTGTTTGACCACGTGGTCGAAGCCGTCATACGTGTTCTTCTCGATGACCTTGTCCCCGGCCTTCACCGAGTCCTGGCGGCCGAACGGGTCGTACACGTAGTCCGCGACCGCGGTGCCGACCGTCGCCTTGAGCAGACGGTTGCGGTCGTAGCCGAAGGTGGTCGTCTTGCCCTTGACCGTCTGGGAGATGACGTTGGCGTTGTCGTCGTGGACGTACGTCTCGACGCCCGCGCCGTTGCCCGTCTTGGTCGACTTCGCGAGGCGGTCCGCCGGCTCGTAGGCGTAGGTCGTCGTGGAGTCGAGGGTCGCCGTCGGAGTGTCGGCGTTCCGCTTCTTCGCGACGTCCTGCGCCTTGTTGCCGTTGGCGTCGTACGCGTAGGCGTGGTCCGAGATCAGGGTCCCGTCGGGCTTCTTCTCCGTCTGGGTGCGCAGCGCGCCGTCGAGGTAGTACGTGTAGCCGACGACGTTCTTGTTGCCCTTGATCTCCTGCTTCTTCTGGCCGCGGTCGGTGTAGTCGTAGGTGGACACCTTCGCTGCCGCGTCCGTGGCCGACTTGCCGACCGTGACCGTTTTGACGAGTTCTCGCAGGTCGTAGGTGTACTTCGAGAACTGGTCGGGGTGGGTCTGGGTCTCCGGCTGGCCGTTGGCGTCGTAGGTGTAGGCGGTCTTCTTCTTCTCCTGGCCGGCGAGCGCCTCGGTGACCGTCTGGACCTGGTTCTGGCCGTCGTAGGTGACCGTGTACGCGTCGACGCGGCGTCCGGACGACGTGTCGTCGACCGAGATCATGTTGCCGTTGACGTCGTAGCCGTAGTCGAACTTCTTCTGCTCGACGTCCACCTCGGCCGAGTTGTCGCGGACCAGCTTCACGCTGTCCGCGCCCACCGCGCCCGCACCGGATTCGGCGAGCTTCAGGACGGACTCCGTGCCCTCCTTGAAGTCGTAGTCGCCGAGCTTCACCCAGCCGCCGGCGTTCGCCCGCTGGTCGACCTTGACCGCGGACGAGCCCTTGGCGTGGGAAAGGGAGTATGTGGCGGCCGGGGAGGCTCCTGCCACCTTCGGGTACTTGACGTAGGCCGCGTACTTTCCGGACTTCGGGATGTCCAGCGTCCACTGGAAGGTGTCCGTACCCGTGCCCGGTGCGTGGACGTGGTCACGGCTGAGCGTGCTCTTCCACTCCGGAGCGCCGGTGGCCGCGACGTTCTGCTTGTCGGTGTTGTTGACGACGACGACCGACTGTCCGACGGGGATGCCGCCGTCCTGGAGGGTCCTGAGCTTGCCGTCCGGGTAGTGGTTCCACGTCATCGTGCGTTTCGAGGAACCGCCCGCCGAGGTCAGCGTGCGCTTGGACTGCTGGCCGAGGTCGTCGTACTCGTACTCCGTGAGGATGTCCCACGGGTCCTTCGAGGACTTCACCCAGCCGGTGTCGTAGTACGTGTAGAGGGTGTCGTTGCGCGTGGTCTCGCCGGAGCTCGGCGGCATGGAGACCTTCTCCACCCGGCCGACCGCGTCGTAGAACGTCTCCGTCCAGACCTTCTTGTTGTAGCGCGCGTCCTTCGGGTCGTACGGCTGGATCTGCCGCTTCGGCCTGTTCAGGGCGTCGTACGTGGTCTCGGAGGTGAAGTCGTCGGCGGTGTCGGTCGTCGCGACGCCGCGCGGCGAGAAGACCTTGATCCGGTTGCCGACCTGGTCGTAGCCGAACTTCGTCGTCCGTACGACGTTGTCCGCGTGCGGGGACTCGACCGACGCCAGCTTGGCGCGGTCGTCGAAGTGCCGGACGACCCGGGTTCCCTCGGCGTCCGTCGCCGCCACCGGCAGCGAGTCCTTGTCGTACTCCTGGCGGCTCGTCCTCCCGGCCGCGTCCGTGGTCGCGACGACCCGGTGGTTGAGGTCGTAGTCGGTCTTGGACGTGTAGTCGTCGGGCGACGGAGTCTTGTTCTTCTTCGGGTCGACGACCCTTACCGGGTTGCCGACCCCGTCGTAGAGGTACGACACCTTGTGCCCGGCCGCGTTGGTCACGTCCGTGAGCTGGTAGATCTCGTCGTAGGTGTTCGTGGTGACGAAGTCGGTGGCGTCCGTGGTCGTCGCCGTGCCCCTGGGCTCGGTCGTCGTCCGCAGGTTGCCCACCTTGTCGTACGTGTACGTCGACTCGCGCTTGCCCGAGGTGGCCGTGTCCTGCGGCGCGGTCGCCGAGACGATCTGGTCGGCCTTGTCGTACACCGCCGTCGACACGGCTCCGTTGATGGCCTTGGAGACCTCGACGTTGTCGTTCTGGTCGTACTTGGGCGGATACGTCGTCAGGACGACGCCCGGCTCCTTCGGGGTGGTGGTGACCAGCGGACGCCCGTACGTGTCGTACGTCTGCGTGGTCTTCTTCAGCAGGGCGTCGGTGACCGACGTGACCTGGCCGCGCTCGTCGTAGTCGGTGGTGGTGACGCGGTTCTCCGCGTCAGTGGTCTTGCGCGGGTAGCCGGTGGCGGTGAAGTCCGACGTCAGGGTCGGGTTGCCGTTGGCGTCCGTCGCCCTGCTGAGCTGGCCGAAGCCGTCGTAGTCGTACTTCGTGGTGTAGTCGCCGGCCTCCGGGGACTTGACGCCCTGCGGGTCGGTGACCGTCTTCAGGTTGCCGAAGGCGTCGTAGCCGAACTGCCAGCTGCGGTTCTCCGCCGACGTCTTCTTCCACAGGTCGGCCGCGTACCCGTCCGCCCGCGTCTGGTACTCGTACCGCACCGAGTGGGCCGGGAAGACCCCCGGGCCCGCGCACTCCGCCGCACCCGGCACGCCCGCCTTGTTGTCCTCGGCGCTGCGCTGCCAGAGCGGGAAGCCCGTCTTGCGGTCGTAGCAGTAGGCGGTCTTCGCGCCGTTGTTCTCCTCGATGAGGGTGACGTTGTGGTCGTCGTCCCACGTCATCTTCGTCGTCTGGGCTTTGGCGTTGGTGACCGTCGTGGCGCGGTCCAGGCCGTCGGTGACGTACGTCGAGGAGCGGTTCTCGGCGTCCGTGACCTTGGTGGTGCGACCGCTGCCGGTCGGGGTGTACGCGAACGTCGTCGGCCCGCCGAGGCGGTCGGTCAGCGTCTTCGTCGACCAGCGGTACTCCGGGTCGCGGTCGTAGGCGACCGAGGTGCCGTTCCCGCGCGGGTCCGTCACCTTCGTCAGCTTGACGTTCTTGTTGCCCTGCGTCGCGTCGTAACCGAACTTGAACTCCTTCGGCTGCGCGGAGCCCGCACCGTCGGTGAGCAGCCCGAGCGTGCCCTGACGGGTGTAGTGGAAGGTGATCTTCCGACCTGAGACGTCGGTCATCGACTTCACGTGGTCGTAGATCTTCGGGTCCCACAGGACGTAGCCCGGGGTCTTCTCGCCCGCCGCGTCGATGTACTCGTACGTCGCGTCGCCCGGCAGCCAGTAGTCCAGCTTGAGCGACGTACGCCCGGCCGGGTCCTTGATCTCCTTGAGGAACTTGACCCAGCGGTTGCCGGAGTCGCGCACCTCGTAGACGTATGTCTGGGTGTTGCCGTTCTTGTCGACGACCGAGCGGAGGTATCCGTCGCAGTCGATCAGGAAACGGGTGCCGTCAGGACGCGTCATCGTCCATGCGTCCGCCACGTCGTCCATGCCGTCGGTGCAGGTCACGCCTGTCTTCGGCTTGAGGAGGTAGTGGTAGCCGGCCGAGGAGCGCCAGGTGCCGTCGCCCTGCTTGCGGAAGATGTGCTGGGTGCCGTCGCCGTCGGTGAGGTAGACCTCGCCCGGCGCGCTGTCCGGGTGGAAGTCGAGCATCGTGCCGAGCCGCATCGGACCGGCCGCCTGCGCGGACCAGCCGTGGCCGAGCTGGGTGTCGGAGGTGTCCTGGGCGTTGTAGGACAGGCGCAGGAAGGTGTTCAGCCCGCGGCCGGGGTTGTTGAAGGCGTTGTACGACCACACGCCGTTGCCGGAGCCCAGGTTGGACATGAACGTCGAACCGGCGCCGGTGTTCTTGCCGGTGTAGGAGTGGTACTTCTCCATGCCGAGCCGGTCGGCGGTCGGGTCCTCGACGGCGACCGGCTGCTCCAGGCCGCCGATGGAGTCGGTCTTCGACAGCCAGGTGCTGGTCTTGGAGTTGAAGACGTCCCAGATCAGGGCGTGGCCTTCACGCCGGTTGCCCTCCACGGGCGGGGACTTGACGGTCGCCTTGACGACCGCCTCCTCGCCGGGGAGCAGGGCGGGGATGTCGGTACGCAGGTTGAGCGCGGGGGTGTCGGCCAGCTCGGAGCCGTCCGGCAGCGCCCAGCGGTAGGACAGTTTGCGCTCGCCCGCGGGCCACGCGCTGTCGCTGGTGTTGGTGAGGGTGACGTCGACCGGGTACGTGTTGTCCTCGGTCATGCGCTGCGGGGTGTGCGGCGCGTAGTACGTGTTCCACGGCGTGGAGTCCACGTAGATCACGCGGAGCTGGGGCCGCAGCCGCTCCTCGGCCGCCTCGCCGGACAGGAACATGGTGCGTTCCTGGGCGGCGGTGGGGGCCTCGTTGTTGAGTTTGATCACCGCGCCCTTGTTGTCGGCCGGCTTCTCGACCCACTTCTGGGTGAGTGAGGTGGCGTCCCAGGTGTGCCGGCCGACCTCGCTGGTGATCCCGCCGACGCTGTCGGAGACCGCGGGGCCGAAGTCACCGCCGGGCTTGGTCCACGCGGTGGTGGCGTCCGCCTTGTTCCAGGTGGCGGCCGTTTCGGCGAAGTCGCGGCTCAGCGGGGCGAGTTCGTAGGTCGCGCCCTTCGTTCCTGTGGTGGTCTGGGCGCCCCAGAGCTGGACCTGGGACTGGAGGACCGTCGCGGTGTCGGGGATGGAGTCGGTCGGGAACTTGAACGCGCCGCGGGTCGTTCCCTGGGTGTCGGAGTTGTTGCCGACGCTCAGCCAGGTCTGCTCACCGTCCCCCGCGGGCAGCTTGTCCAGGTTGGTGTCCGGCTTCAGCGACGACAGGGTGGTGTCGGCCGCCGCGGGCAGGATGCGCAGGGTCCGGCCGGCCTTCGGCACGCCGACGTCCCGCACCGGGGAGCCGAGGACCTTGCCGCCCTTGGTCTTCACCGCGATCTGGTAGTAGTGCGTGCGCCCGATCTCGTTCGCACTGGCCGCCGGGGTCGGGGCAGCGGAGACGTCCCGGTAGGACGTCGTGCCCTTCGCCACGGGCGCGATCAGGGTGTCGGGGCCAGCGGTGAAGCCGGGCTTGTCGGAGCGGTGGACCTGGTACTCGGCCAGGTCGTTCGCCACGTCGCCCGAGGTGTTGGCGTACGCGGCCCAGGACAGCTCGGGCCCGTTGCCGTGCACGACAGTGGGCTCGCGCAGCTCGGTGCCGATCGCACCGTAGGTGACGGTCAGGCGCGGGAAGTTGGCGGTCTCGCCGTCGTAGTCGCCGTCGGCGGACTCGTAGCGCGGGCCGCCGAGCGGTCCGGTGGCCGACTCGTCGACCGCCTTGACGACGAAGCCGTGGTTGGCGGTGCCGTCCACCCACTTCTGCACGGTGTCCTTCACCGGGAAGCGGTGCCACTGGCTCTGCTGGCCCTTGGTCTTGACGACCTGGGCGTCGGCCACCAGGCGGACATCACCGGCCAGGGTGCGCTCGTCCTCGTCACCACTGTCGCCGAGGGCGATCTTCCCGGCGGTGCCGCGCGCGAAGTCGACCGGGCCGCCCAGGGGCTTCCACTCCCCGGCCTTGGCGTCGCTCTGGTCGAGGGTGGTCTTCGCCGTGCCCTTGCTGCCGGTGACGGTGTACGGGGCCTCGGTGGCCGCGTTCTCCAGGTCGGTGCCGGGGACACGGACGTCGACCCGGTACTTTCCGGTCTCCGGGACCTTCGGCTGCCAGGTGTACGTCTCGCCCTTCGCGGCGTTCTTGTTGTACGCGAAGTCGCCGCCCGCGGCCTGCTCCTTCGGCCACTCGCCGACAGCGGCCGTACTGTCCGCCGTACCGGCATCGGCCTGCACGGAGGTGCCGGACACCTCGCCGACCAGGGCGTTGGTGTTGGTCCAGTTCGCGGTCGACTCGTCCCACGCGCCGGTCGCCCGGTGCGCGGCCAGCGGTACGTCGTACGCGTTGCTGGCGTGCACCTGATCGAAGTACAGGCCAAGACGCGCCGAGTCGATCTTGGTCCCGGCCGGGATCTGGTCCAGCGGGAACTTCAGCAGCGCACGGGCGACGCCCGCGCCGGTGCGGCCCACCGACATCTTCCACGAGGCGCCGAAGTTCTCGGCCGGGGTGTCGGACAGGACCATGGTGTCCTGCGACTGGCCGGGCTGCGGGGCCACGGTGAGCGTCGGGTCGACGGTCACCGGGTACTGGCGTGCCGGATCGGCCAGCCACTGCGCGTCGGGGGTGACGGTCAGCCGCCAGCCCTTCACGTCGCGCTCCAGCTTCTGCGTCACCTTGTCCGTGCTGACCTGCCCGTACGCCGACGTCTCCGACTTCTTGGAGTCCGTCATGTAAGGGGCCGGGATCACCAGCACCGGGTGTTTCGACGTCTCCCCGTGGAAGGCGATCGACCCGCCCTCGCGCGCCTCGGGCGTCAGCCCCTCGGTGCTCAGCCGGAAGGTGAAGGAGAGGGGTGCGTCCGGCTTCTTCGCCAGGACGATGTTCTCCTTCACCTGCCCCGCGCCGACCTGGTAGACGAGGTCGGCCCCGGACTTCGGGTCCTTGTAGGTGACCGTGTCGCCCTTGACGGCCGGCGTCAGCTCGCCCGCGGTGCCGTCGAGCCCGAGGGTGACGGAACGGCCGCCGCCGACGTCGTACCGCAGCAGCTCTGCTGCCTTCTTACCGAAGTAACTCGCCCCGGTGTTGGTGGTGTTGGCCGGCCCCTGCTCGCCTGTCCTGACAGCCGTGTCGATCGGCTTCCAGTCGGGACCCTGCCGGTACGAGGTCGGGAACGCCGACAGCTCCGCCTCGACCCGCCCGTCCGACAGCTGCCAGAAGCGCGCGCTGGAGGTGCGCTCGCGCGTCAGCTCCTTGACGCGTTCGGCCTTGGGGGCGTTCTCGCCCTTGGCCAGCCGTTCCCGGCTGGGAATCTCCAGTTTGCCGCCCGGGGGCGGCGCTTTCGCTGTGCTGTCCTTGTCGTCGTCTCCGCCGAACCAGCCGGACACGGTGTCGACCAAGCCCTTGCCGTCTCCGTCGTCACCACCCCCGGGGGCGGGTGCCGCGTAGGCGATCTGCGGCAGCGCAGTCCCCATCACGGCCGAGACGACGAGGGCGGCGACGAATCTTCGGTGCCGAATCCTCACTTAGCCAACTACCTCTCCCCCGACCGCGGTTGCCCTGTTCGGCGCATGCGGGCAGGGCTCAGCACTGCCACGGGAATCTCCCGGTCAGTGAGTGGAAGGTGAGGTTCTACGCCGGAGAGTAGCGGGGCGTCAACGCAATGTTGATGTCCGTCAGTTGCGATGACATCGGCGTATTGCGCCACATCGCGGCGGCTTTGGGATATGGCGGCTATTTCCGGGGGCTGGCGAACGGAGGACAGCTCCTGTACAACCGTCCGGCCCACCGCACGAGGCAGACCGCGCGCCAGCAGTCACCTCGGCACGGGTGCGCCTGCCCACTGACGCATCAGCCACGCGGACCCACACCTGCCTCGGCGCACGCACGTGCCCGGACCGCGACGACCGAAGGCCGCCACCCATGCCCACGACCACCGCACCAGAAGCCGTTACTGAGCCCAACGAGGGGCCGCCCGCCCGGAGTTCCCGCCGCAGAAACATTCGCGGCCTCGCCACCCTGCTGCTCCTGACCGCCGCAGCCGGGTACGGCGTCTACGCCCTGACCGGCACGGACACGCCGGCCAAGCCCCCGGTGCCCACGGCGGCGGTCACGTACTCCATCACCGGCACGGGCACCGCCGACCTCACCTACCTCGCCACCAGCGAGGAGGGCACGGCCACCACGGAGAAGGCCGTGCCCCTCCCCTGGAAGAAAACCGTCCAGGTCCCCCTGGGCAAACCCCCGGTCATCAAGGTCCAGCTCCCCCAGCAGGGCGGCACGGCCACCTGCGCCCTCGCCATCCGCGACCAGCACATGCAGCGGGCCACGGCCGCGGGTGCCTACGGCCGGGCGACGTGCACGGCGGCGCTGCCGGTGGGGGCACGCTGAAGGCGGGGAGAGGTGCCGTCACCGGTCGGGCCTCCCCGGGCTGGATGCGGCCCGTCCGCGCGCCGTCGCGTGCACCAGGAAGTGGCGTGCTGGTGTGGGGCGTACCCATCGGCGGATACCCGCCCGGGATGCGCGGTCCGCACGCGGCCCTCCAGAGGTATGCCCCAGGGGCCGCTTCGCCGTTTTGCGTCGGCACCCTCGCGGTGCGCTGCTGACACCAGCTTCCCGAAGGAGCGCGGGCGCACCCAGGCGAACGGGGCCGACCGGGTCGGCCATGGCGCCGCGATCACATCAGCCACATCAAGATCATCACATCGTGCTCAGCGAGGTGATCTGCCGTCATCGGTCACGGCGTCCTTCTGCATCGCCGCCCTGTCCTCCGGCGGCAGCCATGCGTCGGGGGGAAAATCGAGCCAGCGGTGCTCTTGTGCAAGGCGCCGGGCGGTGTCGGCGAGGGCATCGAGCGCCGGGTGCTCGAGTCCGGCACGCCAGACCAGGGAGAGAGGTGAGAGCGGAACGGGCTCCTCCAGCAGGCGCAGGGCCATGCCGGGGACGTCGATGAACTCCGTGCTCGCCAGCACCCACCAGCCGCGTTTACGCACGACGCGCATGAACTCCTCCGGCCCCTCGATCTCCGGGAACGGCTCCGCCAGGCCAATGCCGTGTCCGGTGAACAGCCGCGTGGCGAGGTCGGTCCACTCGGCAGCGGACTCGTTGCCCGCCGCGGCGTAGAGGGTCCGGCCGGCCAGGGCCTTCAGCGGGATGCGGTCATGGGAGCACAGGGCGTGGTCGTCGGGCAGGAGCACGGCCATCCGCTCGTAACGGACCGGCTGGTGGTCGAGCTGCGCTGCCACGGCGGGGGCGAGTCCGGCGAACCGTCCGAAGGAGGCATCGAGAGAGCCGTCGATAATCTCCCGGGCGGCTCCGGTGAGGCCACTGTGGAAGCGGGCGACGAGTTCGAGCTCGGGGTGAGTGCGCCGGGTCTCCTCCAAGACCTTGTGCCCGGTAGTCACCAAGTCCCCGACGTCGACGAGCAGCGGCCGTTGCTCACGTGCCGAGGCCGCGACGGAGAATGCTGCGTGCGCGGCGAGTACATCCCGGGCGTACGGCAGGAGCCGTGCGCCTTCGGCCGTGAGATGGACCTGACGAGTGGTCCGTACGAAGAGTTTGCCGCCCAGGTCCCGTTCGAGCCGGCGAATGTCCCGACTCAGTGCCTGCTGAGCCACGTACAGCCGACTGGCGGCGCGCGTGAAGTGGAGCTCCTCGGCGGTGGTGACGAAGGCACGCAGAAGACGGGGATCGAAGTTGCGGGACATTGGGGCAATCTACCGTCGCGAACGCATTGACAACACAAGTGTGTGAATGGTGCCGGAACAGGTGTTGGACGCTGGATGCCGTCGCCAGCGAGCGTAGAGCCATGCCCTCCTACGAACCCTCACGGCCTGAATACCTGGTACTGCCCTCACAGCTGCTGACGGTCAGCGGACACACGCTCGTTGCCGCTCCTCGCCACCACGACAACTCCGGCCGCGCCGACCAACAGCGCACCTATACGGGGCAGGGTGGTCAAGCCTGCGCCTGGTTCCGCCGCCACTTCGCCGCCGCGCTCCGGTCCCGCCGGAGCGCCGCAACAACAAGGGGCTCTCATGCCGTCCCTGACAGGTACGCCAATGGTTGACCCGGCCTGGAATCCGCGTCGGTTCAAGAGATCTCAACGAGGGGATTGTGCCCCGGGAAGTTGGGCGGCAGTCCGTCGGGGGAAACCTTGCCTGAAATGAGACCGGCCAGATACTCCGTCAGGGTTCCCTGGAACTCGCACCAGTCATCGTTTCGGCCAGATACAACGATTGTCCAGGAACTGGGCCCTGACTCCGATGTCTTCCAGTAGAAGACGTCGCCCTCCTGAGATCCTCCCCAGGCGATGAGTCCTCCCGGCTCGGGATACGGAACATACCCGTGCGACATTCCGGCATCTCGGAGGTCCTCAAGATCCTCACGATCGTCACGACAACCGGCGACGAAGCCGGCCTCCTCACCCGGACCTGGAAGATGGATCGCCAGGAAATCAGCCAGGATGAACGACGGATACCACTCCGAGAGTTCGATGAAGTCCGGAGGAAGGGGTGTCCCGAGGCCTTGCGCAATGGCCTCCCAATGGACTTTGCCCTGAATCCTCTTGTGCACCTTGAGGGCCGGGAAAACTGTTTCGAGGACTCTCACGCTCAACACGCCACCTCCTGGATGATGCACATCGAAGACTGGTAATCCAACCGGACGAATACACCGCGACAGTCTCACAAGGAGGGGAGGGGGCGCTGACAGCTCGGTAGACACAAAGGACGCTGATCACTAAGGACACTTCCCATTATTGGAAGTTGCCACTTCATTGATCCACTATCCCCGCAGCGGGCTTGGCTGTCTCCGCCGCACGGGCGAGGTGGCCAGGACCGCAGGGGGATGCCCATCCTCCGGGGTGCGCCGGAGGATCGCTATGGCGGCAGCGCCCCGGCTCTCTCCGGGTCCGTGGATGCCGCCTCCCCCGGGGAAGGAAACCAAGCCAATGCGCCTGACTGAGACGCACATGCAGGCCGGTGCCACGACCAGCGACGGCACCGTGCCCACGCCGCCCGTATCGCGCGCCATCCTGTGGGCCGCGTACGCGATCCCGCTCTGCGTGCTGCCCTCTGGGCTGTGGCGTATCGCTCTCGTCTCGGGATGGACCGACTGGTACGCGGTCCACGACTGGCTGCCGGGCGAGCGCCTCTACGTCGTTTCGCTCTCGCTGGTCGCGCAATGCCTGGCGCTGCTCGCGCTGGGGCTGGTCAAGCCCTGGGGCGAACGGCTTCCCGGCTGGGTGCCGTTCGCCGGTGGGCGCACGCTGCCGGTCCGCGCCGTCGTCGTGCCCGCCTCGGTGGGCGCCCTCCTCCTCACAGCGCTGTTCGTCTACGCCACGGTCAACTACTTCTTCCACATCGTCCCGCCCCTGAACGACAACGGTGAGGTGCTCCCCAGGAGCGGACCTGGGGCCTGGGCGCTGCTGGCCTGCTACCTCCCGGCCTTTGCGTGGGGCCCGCTGCTCGCCGTGGTCACCCGCGCCTACTACCTGCGCCGGACGCGGGGAGCGCGGTAGAAGCTTCAGAACGGATAGAAGTCAGGGTCCGGAAAGAGCCTGGCGATGGAAAATGGCTCGAAGTCCGTGTCCGTCAGCACACGGTAGAGGAATTCAGAAGTAGACATATTCACTTGCTGCCAGGGGTATCTGTCGCTGCGCGTGAGAATAGGCCAATTTGATGGATCTACCTCGGATGAGGCGAGCCAGAAGTACCCGGTCTTCAACTCACCGTGTGCCCAGGGGATGAGGCCCGGCAGGTTCGGACGATAGACCTGGTACGGGCCGAGCAGTGGATCAGATTCGCCGCGCGGGCTGCGCGCACAGTAGGAGTTCCACCAATGCAGCAAGTCGAAGGTCTTCGCACTGTCGGCAGTCAGAATGCGGAAGAACTCCGAAAACTCCCCCTTCCCGAACGTCTCCACTAGCCCCTTGTAGTCTTCGGGAAGCAGCGTGTCGAGCGCATCCTCGATTTCGCCCCACGGCACGTCCAGATTGAGCGGTTCCCAGTCCGTGCGAGCGGAAATCCTGTCGATCCACACAGTCGACCACAGTCCCATCATGGATGTACCGGAGGTTAATAGACCTCATAGCGGGGTGGCCCCCTCGCCGCCAGGGGTGGACACCCAGTACGGCTCGTAAACCTGCAAGATCCGACCGGACCTCCGTCAGTCCATGCCTTCGACGATGCGGAAGTCGCGCTCGACGCCGTCACCGAGGGCGGCCAGCGCCTCCTGGTAGGCCGCACTCTCGCGTGCCGCGACGGCCTGCTCGAAGCTGTCGAACTCGACCACGACGGTGCGCTCGGCGATTCCGGCGTCGTACGCCTCGACCCGGCCGCCACAGACGATGGTCCGGCCGCCCCCGGGCCCGACGGCCAGGGGGGCCAGTTTGTTGTAGGCAGACAGCTTCTCAGGGTCTGAAATGGTGCGGTAGACGCTGACCCAGTAGCCCTTGGGCATGGAACCTCCAGTGTGGGAATGAGTGCATGGGAGAGCGAGGCTTGGCGGCCTCGTGATCGCCGTGGCGTCGATACCGACCGGCGCTGCGGTGGCGCGGAGGCCCGGAACGTAGTCACCGGGTGGGGAATTCGGCGCCCCAGGGCTCCTCTTCCAGAAGGAGCCCGTTGGCCAGCTGGCTGATGGTTCGGTACCAGCCGATCAGTACGAGCAATTCGAGTAGTTGGGCGTCTTCGTAGTACGTGCGCAGGGCGTCCCAGGCGGGCTGTGTGAGCTGGGTCGTGTCGTTCAGTTCGTCAACCGCGTGGAGCAGTGCCGTGTGGCGTGGTGACCAAGGGGTGGTGACTGCCCCGTCGGGGCGGGTGGTTGCCAGGAGTTGCTCCGGACTCAGTCCCGCCTGCGGCGCCAGAGTCGCGGCGTGGACGCCCCATTCGTAAGCGCAGGCGGATCGCGCGGTCACGCGGGCGATGACGATCTCCCTGTCGATGGCTGGGAGGAGTCCATGGCCCAGCAGTCCGGCCCCGAGGGCAAACATTCGTGTGGCCAGCTCCGGATTGCGGTGCAGTACGCGGAACAGCGCGAGTGGCTCGTGCGGCACACTCGGCGGCATCCATCGGCGGAGCGCGCGGTCGACGTCGGCGGTGTAGGGCGGGGTGAGTGGGTCGATGCGGGGCATCGCGGCACCTCCTGCTTCGATTATCGAATCACTATGATGCTTCGAGAACCGAAGCGCAAGGAGTGAGCGAGGAGTGAGGAGTGAGCATGGAAGCCAGAGCGCCGCGTCCCGGCGTGCCCGTGCGGGGGTCCGAATCCGGTCGTCCAGTGATGGCCGCACTCGACCTGCTCGGACGGCGTTGGACGATGCGGATCCTGTGGGAACTGAGGCACGCTCCGGTCGGCTTCCGTGAATTGCAGCGTCGCTGCGAGCGCATGTCCTCCAGCGTGCTCAGTACGCGGATCGAGGAGCTGTCCGGCGCCCGCCTGCTCGTCCTGGACGGCGATGGCTACCGCCTCACCCAGCTCGGCCAGGACCTTGCCGAGGCGCTGAACCCGCTGGATGCCTGGAGTCGACGTTGGGCGGAGGAGATGCGGCCCGCGACGGGGGAAGGGCTGGAGTGATCATCGCGTGGCTGATCCGGTCATGGCAGCGGTGCCGCCCTGGACAGTTCCCTTCAGGGGGATGAGCCCGGGACCGGTTCGGCGAGTTGGACACCTCGGCACGACGCCGGGGAGTCGACGTTGCGCGCCGGGGTCGGCCATGGAGCCGGCTGCTGGAGGACCGAATACGTACCGCCCACCGCCCCGCTCGGACTCATCCGGACATCAATTGTGGGACGAGCCGCAGCCCCGGCCGGGGAAGCGGACCGTGGCGCAAAGGGTGCGGCACAGCGATGCGTCATTCTCTGCGAGCAGGATGCGTCATCCTCTCCGAGCAGTCGGGGCGCTGCGGCCCCTTCTGTGCGAGGCTGCCCTGGCGGGCCCGCGCCGCGCACGGCCCCGGGCCCGGCCGAGCGAAACGGGGGGGGTCATGAGCACCGCGTTACGGGGATTCAGACGGGTCCGCGTGCCGAAGGCCCATAGGTCGGCCTCCGGCACATGGCCGGTCCGTAGTCCGGTCCGCGTGCCGAAGCGCCGCACGTCGGCTTCCGGCGCACGCCTCCCCCTCGGTCGCCTGGCCCTCCTCCTCGCGCTGCTCCTCGCCGTGACCGCCTGCACCGGTTCGCGCCCCGGCACCGACCTGCCTCCGCTCACCCCCACCCCGATCCACATACCGCCGATGCCCACCTCCTCCCCCACCGTCCGGCCGGGCGACAAGCACGCGATGGTGGGCATCCTGTGGTTCGTCCGCGAGGTGGTGTCTCCCGAGGGCGACCACAGCCCCATCTACGAAGACAACTACTTCTACATCGAGAACGACGACTCGGTGCACGGGAACTTCGGCTGCCAGGACTTCGTCGGCCAGGTGCGGTGGACAAACCCCGGCACCCTCAGGTTCTCCGACTTCACGCCTGCACCCGGCAGCAGCCCCGCGCCCTGCGAGCCCGAGGTTCGGCAGGAGTACAAGGAACTCTCCCGCCTCCTCACCAGCGCCGACCTGACGTACGACAAGGGAGGCTATTTCGAGCGCCGCCTGCCCGGCCGGCACCCCGACCTCTACGACAGCATCGACCTGGCCACCATGCCCGCCCCACCGGGCTTTCTCTGGGAAAGGGACTGGTCGATCACGGAGATGACCACCGCCTTCAAGGGCGAGCGCTGGGCGCAGTACGCCGCGAGCCGGGCAGGCGTACGGCCGTGGATACGCTTCCGCAAAGACGGCCTGGTCGAGGGCGACACCGGTTGCTCGGCGTTCCGCGGCACGTACGGCAAGAACTACTCCGACAGCCTCTGGATCAGGAACGTCCGCCGCGAGAGAGGTCCCTGCGGAGCCGAACCCGGCTCCTACCGGGCGAAGTTCGATGCGGCCTTCTTCCGGACGATCAACAACGGGTTCCGGTGGAGGTTCAACGAGAAGCGCCACTTCCTTTACCTCAGGGACTCCGACCGGACCGTGAACATGCGCGCACGGGGCTGACCGACGGACGTGAGGGCTTGACCTTCCGGGCACAGGGCCTCATCGGCGAGGTGGCCCTGGCCTAGGCCCAATGGCGCACGGCGCGGTGCGCGGTCGGTCGGGAGAGTGGGGGCATGGAACCCCTCGGCCCCGCCTGCATCGACGCCTACCTGCGCCGGCTCGGAGCGGCACGTCCCGCACGTCCCACCGCCGACGCGCTGCGCGAGCTGCACCGGCGACACCTCGTCGCCGTGCCGTTCGAGAACCTGTCCATCCACCTCGGCGAGGACCTCGTGCTTACCCCGTGACGCCGTCCTCGACAAGATCGTGAGCGCCGGGCGCGGTGGCATCTGCTACGAACTCAACGGCGCCTACGCCGGGTTGCTGCGCACCCTCGGCCACCGGGTGGAACTCCTCCAGGCGCGCGTATACGGCAAGGACGGAGCGCTGGGCGTCCCCTATGACCACCTGGCGCTGCGCGTCGACATGCGTTGGCTCGCGGACGTGGGTTTCGGCGACCACACCACGTACCCGCTCGACCTGGACGGCGGCCGCGTCACCCTGCGGGACCGCATCCTCGTCACCACTGGCGCGGACGGGCATCGCACGGAGGAGACGTTGGGGTCCGACGAGGAGGTGCGGGCGGCCTACCGGGCCGAGTTCGGCATCGTTCTGGAGCAGCTGCCCGTGCCGCTGCACCCGCTCCCCTGAGTCGAGCGGCCGGGGGTGGGCCGATGCCGGGGGTTCAGCGTCTTCGATCATGACCGCGTGTGACGAGCGGCGGCAGGTCCCGCCGTGCTAGCAGCCTGTCATTTCCGACCGGACTTGACCGGTCATGTCCAGCCATGTCCGGTCGGTTCGGACCGGTGTACGAAGCCGGATCGGCCAGCCGCACAGATCCCCAAAGGGCAACACAGCGTGGCTACTTGATGCGGTACGGTGACCGCGTCATCACTCTCCGCGTGCGCCATGCCGCGTAGGGCGGCCCCCGTCGGTGCTCCAACACCGGGCGAGGGCCTCACCACCGAGGCTTAACCCCAAAGGAGCCGCAGCGATGTTTCTGCATGCTATCCCGCCCACCCGCGCCTTCACCAAGGTCGACAACGGGCTTTTGCGACGCAAGCAACTGGACCCCGCCGCCCGCCTGCTCATCGCCCACCTGGGCGGTCTGCGGCCCGCCGAGCAGCACCGCCCCCTCTTCGAACACGCGATGCAACTGGGCCTGACGCTGGGCATGTTCAAGCGGGTCAAGAAGGAGCTGGTGGCGTACGGGTACGTGCACGACCATCGCGCGCAGGGCGCGAAGGGGTTGTGGTTCACCGAGCAGTGGGTCAGCACGGTCCCGCTGACGAAGGACGAGTTCGCGGCCCTGCGCGCCGAGCGGGAGAGGCAGACCGGGCACGGGCAGGTCAGGCAGGGCGCTCCGGGGATCACGTATCCGACGGTCGGTGAGCCGGGTACTCGGCGGCCCCACGGCTCTACCGGTACTTCCAAGACGGACAACAGCAACACTCTTCCCACCCATCCACCCCAAGAGCCTGCGGGGACGGGGACGGCGAGCGCAGCGGGGCTGGGGACGGCGAGCGCGACCGCAGCGGGTTCGATCACGGGCTCCGGCACCGGCACCAGCACCGGCACCGGCACGAAGCACGCCCGCCCGGCGCCCGACGCCCCGCCGGTGACGTACCCCGCCCCCGACACGCAGCCGGACCCGGCCGGTGGTGCTCCCGATGACCGGCCGCTCCCCCTCGTGGCTCCCAGCGCCCGGACCGCCGCAGCCACCGCCCCCGACGCGAGCACCCCACAGGACCGCTCCGCCACGGACGCCGACCCCGGCACGGACGCCGACCCCGGCCGGGGCTCCGCTCACGCTCCCGCCTCCGGCACGGACCCAGCCTCCGCCCCAGGCCCCGACCCCGCCCCCGAGCCCCACCTCGCCCTCGCCGAACGCATCCTGCGCGACCTGTGGACCGTCCGCCGCGACCTCCGGCTCAGCGTGCGCAACATTCGATACCTCGCCGCCACCGTCTCCCGACACCTCCAACTCGGCATCCCCGCCTGGGAGATCCACGCCGCCCTCACCCACGACCTCCCCTCGCGACCCATCCTCAACGCCGCCGGTTTCCTCACCCACCGGTTGCAGCACAACGTCCCCGGCCCCGCCGACCTCGCCGCCGCCGATACGGCCCGCGCGCAGGCCGCCGAGAGCACGGGGAGGGTTCGCACCCCCGTCGCGCCGGGCCCGCGCCCCATCGTCGAGTGCCGGGGCCCAGGCCGCCCCGGCGAGCACCTCTTCCGGCCCGTCGACGAAGAGACCTTCTGCAACCCGTGCCGCCGCGAACACCCCGGCCTCGCCGCCCTCGCCGAGCAGGAACACGGCGGCCGGTGGGCGCCCCTCACCGCCGCCTACGAGCACGTCGGCGAGCCGCCCTTCTGAGGCCCCGGGGGCGTGCCGGGCCCGGGGCGCCCCGACGCCGTACCCGGCCAGGACTCGCACCCGGCCAGGGCTACGTACCCGGCCACCGCAGCTCCGCCCACACCGTCTTGCCGGGGTTGCGCTGCGTGACCCCCCAGTCCACCGACAGCTCGTCCACCAGCAGCAGCCCCAAGCCGCCCTCCTCCTCGCCCGGCCGGCCCTCCCGCGCCACCGGCAGCCGTTCGCCCCGCGCGTCCGACACCTCGATACGCAGTACGTCGTCCAGCGCGAGGCGCAGCGAGAAGTCCCGGCCCCGAAGGTGCCCGTGCAGTACGGCATTGGCGGCCAGCTCCGCCACGATCGTCACCACCGTGTCCGAGAACTCGCAGCCGTACGGAATCCCCCACTCCGACAGCTGCCGCTGAGCCAGCAACCGGGCCAGCCGGGCCCCGCGCCGCGTGGAACTGATCAGCTGCTCGAACTCTGCTCTGAGAATGGCCATTTCGCTGTTCATGTGACAGAGCGTGGCCGGTTCGCCCTACCCTGACCAGGAGGGACCCGGCGACTGTGCGTAGTTGTACGGGCGCACATGGCACGCAGTACGGACAGTCGACCGTGACCCTGAAGGCGGTACCGAGTGATCCACCACCCGGAGCAGGAAGCCACCCCGGAGACCCCCTCCCAGGAGGACGGCACCGCGCATCTCTTCAGCGCGCTCGGCAAACAGATCAAGGCCCTGCGCGAACACCGGGGCATGAAGCAGACGGAGCTGGCGGCGGCCGTCAATTTCGGAGCGGATCTGATCTCGGCGGTCGAGAGGGGCGTACGAACTCCGCAGCCCGACCTGCTGATCGCTTGCGAAGAGCCCTTGCAGGCACACGGCACGCTGGCCGCAGCGATCCCGGACGTCGTGGAGGCCCTGAAGCGCAACAGGACCCGGCACCCACAGTGGTACCGGGACTATGCCGGGCTGGAGAAGCAGGCCCTGGAGATCCACCACTACGGAAACCAGGTCGTGCACGGGCTGCTTCAGACAGAGGCGTACGCGCGGGCCATTTTCACCGGGCGACGCCCGCTGCTCAGCGAGGAGACCGTCGAGAAGCGGGTGACGGACCGGCTGTCCCGCCAGGTCGTACTGGAGAAGTGGCCGCCGACGCAGTTCGGGTTCATCTTCGAGGAAGTGGTCCTGCGGCGGCCGATCGGCGGGCGCGAGGTTCACCAGGAGCAGTTGCGGAGGCTGCTGGGGGCGGGGAACCAGCGCAACATCACGCTCCAGGTTGTCGAGACCGCCTGCGAGGAACACCCGAACCTAGACTCCGCGTTCACCTTGCTGACCGCCAGGAACGAGCAGCGGGTCGCGTACACGGAGGCCCAGGGCCACCCGCGTCTGATCACCGATCCCCGCGAGGTCAGGGAGATCCAGGACCGCTATGGAATCATGCAGACACTGGCTCTCAGGCCGGACGCCTCCATGGCCTTGATCGAGAGAATTCTGGGAGACCGATGAACACCGAAGCACTCAGCTGGTTCAAGTCGAGCTACAGCAGCGGTGAGGGCGGCGAGTGCATCGAAGTCGCATACGACTGGCGCAAGTCCACCTACAGCGGCGGCGCAGGCGGCGACTGCATCGAGGTCGCCACCCACTGGCACAAGTCCTCCCACAGCAGCGGCGAAGGCGGGCAGTGCGTCGAGGTCGCCAACCTCCCCTCCGCGGTCCACGTCCGCGACTCCAAGCTGGCCGGCACCAGCCCGGAGCTCTGTCTCTCCCCCACCGCCTGGCGCACCTTCCTCACCCACACCACCGCCTGAGCCGCCGTACCACCCTGTCCGTACCCCGCCGGGCCCTGGCCGGGACAGCTTGAGGTCCCCGAGGGGACGACGTAGACGGAGCGGGCGCCAGGCAGAAGGGCAGCATCTGCCCGACCCGTTTGGCCGAACTTTGCGTAGACCGGGTAGGTGCCTCGGGCATCTAGTGGGAGTGATCGGTAGAGGTCCCTCCACTTCCCTGTGAGGTTGTCCGTGACTGAGACGCATGCGACCAAGGCCCCCGTCGTGTTTCCGCAGGACCGCACCTGTCCGTACGAGCCGCCGCCTGGGTACGACCCCGTACGGGCGACGGGGCGGCCCGTCACCCGCATCGAGATCTACGACGGCACCGAGGTCTGGATGGTGAGCGGCCTCGCGGAAGCGCGGGCGCTCCTTGCCGACCAGCGGCTTTCCTCCAACCGGGAACGCCCCGACTTCCCCGTCTTCGCGCGGCGGCTCGAAGGGATCGAGCGGCGGCGTGTCGAGCTGCTCGGACTCGACGACCCCGAACACAACGCCCAGCGGCGGAAGTTGATCCCCGGGTTCACTCTCAAGCGGACGGCCGGGCTGCGGCCCGCGATCCAGGAGACCGTGGACCAACTGCTCGACGCGATGGAAGCCCAGCTCAAGGCGCAGCCGGACACGCCTGTCGACCTGGTGAGCGCGTTCGCCCTGCCGGTGCCTTCGATAGTGATCTGCGCGCTGCTCGGGGTCCCGTACGAGGACCACGAGTTCTTCGAGGAACAGTCCCGGAAGATGCTGCGCGGGCCGGAGCGCGAGGACGTGGAGGCGGCCCAGGACGCCCTGGACGCCTATTTCGTCGATCTGGTTGAGCGGAAACGAGCCGGAGGCGACGGGCTTCCCGTCGGGCTGCTGGACGACATGATCGGCGTCTTCGAGGACCGGGAGGAGCTGGTCAATCTGGCGGAGATCCTGCTCATCGCGGGCCACGAGACCACCGCGAACATGATCTCCCTGGGCACGTACACCCTGCTGGAGCACCCGGAGCAGCTCGCCCGGTTCCGGAACGACCCGGACGGGGTGCCCGCCGCCTGCGAGGAGCTGCTGCGGTACCTGTCGATCGCGGACGGCATGTCGCGGCTGGCGCTGGAGGACATCGAGGTGGGCGGGGTGACGATCCGGGCCGGGGAAGCGGTGATCCTGTCGACGTCGCTGATCAACCGGGACCCGGCGGTGTTCGAGTCGCCGGACGAGCTGGATGTGGCGCGTGGGGAGCGGCACTTGGCGTTCGGCTTCGGCATCCACCAGTGCCTGGGGCAGAACCTGGCACGGGCGGAGATGGAGATCGCGCTGAGCACGCTGTTCGCCCGGTTGCCGGGGCTGCGGCTGGCCGTACCGGCGGCGGAGGTTCCGTTCAAACCGGGGGACACGATTCAGGGACTGGTCGAACTGCCGGTGCTGTGGTGAGAGGAGGGGTTGAAGTGGATTCTCCGGTTTCTCCGGTTTCTCCGGTGCGGATCGCGATCGACACGGACGTCTGCATCGGAGCCGGGCAGTGCGTGATGACCGCACCGGCCGTCTTCACGCAGGACGACGACGGCCTGTCGGAACTGCTGCCCGGCCGCGAGGACGGCGCGGGCAGCCCCCTCGTACGGGAGGCGGCTCGGGCCTGCCCGGTCTCGGCGATCACGGTGACGGAGGTCCGGCGCGGGGAGTGACGGGAGTCCGGCGCGGGGGTGAGGGGTCGTCCGGCGTGACGGGAGTCCGGCGCGGGGGTGAGGGGTCGTCCGGCGTGACGGGAGTCCGGCGCGGGGGTGAGGGGTCGTCCGGCGTGACGGGGATCCGGCTCGGGGGCGCCGCAAAGGTCCCGCACGACGGGGCGCCGCAAAGGTCCCGCGCGACGGGGCGCCGCAAAGGTCCCGCGCGACGGGGCCGCGAAGGTCCTGCGCAACGGGGCGGCCGCGAAGGTCCGGCGCAGGGGCGGAGAGAGTCCCGCGCGGGGGCGGAGGGAGCCGCTCCCGCTCCCTCCGCCGCCCCGGTCGCGGGGGCGCGGAACGCGGTGTCCCGTATCCGGGCCCGTCCGTCCTCGTTGAGCACCCCGTAGCCAGCTCCGCGGGCATGTGGTCCGTGCGGGGGACGAGTGGTGAGGGGACGCGGCGTACGGACGCCGGACCGGCCCCCCGGGAAGAGCGTCCAGGCCGCCTGGTACCGGGGCCCTGCTGACTGCTCCGCTTCCCGGACCCCCGAGCTCCCGCGTGTGAATGGACAGTTCCTATGCGCATTACCGACCTTCACGGCTGTGAGATCCGTCCCGGACGCCTGGTGGAATGGACACTCGATCCGGTGATGGTCGAGGCCGCGACCCGGCTGCCCGACGACTCCCGGCCACCCGCCTACGTACAGGAGTCGCACCTGCGCACGGCGCGGTCGTTGCGGCAGGACGGCCTCTCCGTGCCCGCCTGGCTCGGGGTGGCCTTCGACATCCCCGGCCCCGTCGACCTCGACGTACTGGAAGGCGCGCTGCGGACCTGGACGCTCCGGCACGAGACGCTGCGCAGCGGCTTCCGCTGGGGTGGCGACGAGTTGCGCCGGTTCACGACGGAGCCCGGCGCGGTGGCACTGCGGCGCGACGTCGTGGGCGACTACCTCCGGGCGGACGAGCTGCGACGGCACCTGCAGAAGCGTTTCGACGAGGCGGCCGACGCACTGGGCTGGCCCAGCTTCCTGTACACCGCGGTGGTACGGGCGGACTCCACCAGCGTGTACCTGGCCTTCGACCACAGCAACGTCGACGCGTACTCGCTCCAGCGCATCCCCTCGGAAATCGCCGAACTGTGTACGGACGGACGGGCCGCGACCGCCGAGAACACCGAGGGTGCGGACGACGGAGCGAGCAGCAGCTACGTCGACTTCTGCGCGATCGAGCGGGCCGACGCCGACGAAGCCGACCACACCCATCCGGTCGTGGAACGCTGGCGGGAGTTCATCGCCCGCTGCGACGGCAGGCTGCCGGCGTTCCCCGTCGCCCTGGGCCTCACCGACGACGGAAGTCTGCCGCCGCAGAAGTTCCTGTACGAGATGCTGGTGGACGACGCGCAGGCGGACGCCTTCGCCACCCACTGCCGGCCGTCCGGCGGGAGCCAGGTCGGGCTCCTGGCCGCGACCGCCCTCGTCGTCCACACCATGAACGGCCAACCCTCGTACCGCACCGTCGTCCCCCTCCACACCCGCGCGAAGTCACGGTGGACGAAGTCGGTGGGGTGGTACGTCGGCTGTGCGCCGGTCGAGATCCCCGTGGCGCAGGCGCGCGGCTTCGACGACGCGCTCCGGATGGTCCGCGCCTCGCTGCGGGCCAACAAGTCGCTGGCGCGCCTGCCCGTCGCCCGCGTACTGAAGCTCCTCGGCTCGGACTTCCGGCCGACGTCGCCCGACCTCTTCTCGATCGTGTCGTTCGTCGACGCGCGGGACGTGCCGGGGGCCGGGCAGTGGGAGGACCTCAAGTCGTACCTGCTGCTCCGGGTCTCCTACGGCGATCAGGTCTGCGTGTGGTTCACCCGCCTGCACGAGGGGCTGCACGTGGCCATCCGCTACCCGGACACCCCCGTCGCCCACGAGAACATGCGGCACTACGTGGAGCAGCTGCGGGAGCTCATCGGCTCGGTCGGCCGCGGCGAGGCCGCGCTGCCCGCGGCCGTGGGCGGTGCGGGAGCGGACGCCCCGCCGTTCCCGCGCCAGGCGACGGGCCGGGACGGCGCCGACGAGCGGAGTGCCGCACGGACCTGCACGGCCGGAGCGACACCGCCCGCGTAGCACGGACACCGCCCGCGTAGCACGGACACCGCCCGCGTAGCACGGACACCGCCCGCGTAGCTCGGACACCGCCTGCGTAGCTCGGACGCTGCCCGCGGGTCAGTGTTCCGGGCCCGGCGGCACCCAGCGGTCGCCCCTCATCAGGTTCTCCAGCCCGGCCCAGGAGAAGTTCATGAGGGTCGCGGCCGCTTCGCGCGCCGAGACGCCGGGGGTGGTGTTCGCCCACCCGGCAAGCGATTCGGCCGCCCCGACCAGCGCCTGCGCCAGGCCCGCCACCTCGCGGTCCGGCAGGTGCGGGTCGCGGCGCGCCTCGCGGGCCGCGTCGCCGATCAGGTGCGTCACGAACGCGGTGATCTCCTCGCGCATCGCCGCGACCTCGGCGGCGAACGGTTCCCCGTGCGTCCGCGCCTGGCTGTGCAGTACGGCCCAGCCGTCCGGGTTCTCGGCGGTGTGCGTGAAGAAGGCGGTCAGCCCGTCCCACAACTGCCGGTCCGCGGGCAGCCCCGGCTCGACCCCGGCCTGCACGGCCGCCACCAGCGCGCCCGCCTCACGCCGTATGCACGCCGTGAACAACTCGTCCTTCGAGTTCAGGTACAGATACACCAGCGGCTTGGAGACCCCCGCCAGCTCCGCGATCTGATCCATCGAAGCGGCCCGGTACCCGAGCCTGGCGAAACTCTGCACGGCCGCGTCCAGCATCTGCTGCTCCCGCACCGCCCGCGGCATCCGCCTGACCTTGCCCGTCGCCCCTTTGCCCAACGCCCCCACAACCCCTGTCCCCTTGGTCCCTCGGTCACCACCCGCTCACACCCTCGTAAGCCTACGGTGACGCGCATACGCGAAAGCCCCCCACCGGCGTGCGGTGGGGGGCTTCGCCCGGAGCTGCGGTCCGTGCTGCCGGAGGGGCTTTGGGCCGGTTACGCGGAGACCGGCACGCGCTCCTCGGACTTCTTGGACTCCTGCGGCTCGGCGGGCTCGTAGTCGTCGATCGGGGACGCCGTCGCCGAGTTGTACATGTCGTGGTCGAGGATCTTCTCGCGGGCCGAGACGATCACCGGGACGACGACCTGGCCGGCCACGTTCGTCGCGGTGCGCATCATGTCCAGGATCGGGTCGATCGCCATCAGCAGGCCGACGCCCTCCAGGGGCAGGCCCAGGGTGGAGAGGGTCAGGGTCAGCATGACCGTCGCGCCGGTCAGACCGGCGGTGGCCGCCGAGCCGATGACCGAGACGAAGGCGATCAGGATGTACTCCTTGATGCCCAGCTGCACGTCGAAGATCTGTGCGATGAAGATCGCGGCCAGCGCCGGGTAGATCGCGGCGCAGCCGTCCATCTTGGTCGTCGCGCCGAACGGGACGGCGAAGGACGCGTACTCCTTCTGAACGCCCAGGCGCTCGGTGACCCGCTGGGTGACCGGCATGGTGCCGACCGAGGAGCGGGAGACGAAGGCCAGCTGGATGGCCGGCCAGGCGCCCTTGAAGAACTGGAGCGGGCTGACCTTGGCGACCGTGGCCAGGAGCAGCGGGTAGACGCCGAAGAGGACCAGGGCGCAACCGATGTAGACGTCCGCGGTGAAGGTCGCGTACTTGCCGATCAGGTCCCAGCCGTACTCCGCGATGGCGTGGCCGATGAGGCCGATGGTGCCGATCGGGGCGAGGCGGATGACCCACCACAGGGCCTTCTGGAGCAGCTCCAGGACCGCGTTGGAGAGGGTGAGGATCGGCTTGGCCTTTTCGCCCAGGGCGAGGGCCGCGACGCCCGCCACGACCGCCATGAAGACGATCTGGAGGACCTCCAGCTCCTGGAACGGCGTGATGATGTCCTTCGGGATGATCCCGGTGAGGAAGTCGATCCAGGTGCCCGCGCTCTTGGGCTCCTTGCCGTCGGCGGGGGTCAGGCCGGTGCCCGCGCCCGGGTTGGTGACCAGGCCGATCACGAGGCCGATGGCCACCGCGATCAGCGACGTGATCATGAACCACAGGAGCGTGCGGGTGGCCAGCCTGGCGGCGTTCTGCACCTGCCGCAGGTTGGTGATCGAGACCAGGATCGCGAAGAAGACCAGCGGGGCGACGGCCAGCTTCAGGAGCTGGACGAAGAGGTCACCGACGGTCTCCAGGGCGGTGGCCAGCGCGGGCAGGTCCTGGCTCTTGGCCAGCCAGCCCAGCAGCACACCGAGGACGAGACCGGCGAGGATCTGCGCCCAGAACGGAATCCTGGACAGGGGGTTCTTCTTCTTGGGCTTCACAGGCTGATCGGCCTGTTCGGCCTGCTGCGCGGGGGACGCGGACACGGGCACACTCCGGTGAAGGAAAGAGCTGCTGGAAGCAGGGGGGTGAGGAGAAAGGTCGCGCTGAACTTCAGACGGAGCGGCGACAGGCGGCCGAAACCCGGCGGCAGAGATCGACATGCAGGCGCGCCACGAGCGGAACGCTCAGGGGGTTGCGGGGCGCGGCGGATGTCGTCATGACAAACACGTTAACACTTGTACTTTGAGAACATCAAAGGTCTTCTTTGGGGAGAGGCTGGGCGGACACCGAGCAGGTGGGGTGAAAGAACAACGGCGCCCCGGGAGTTGAGCCAGTGGCTCTCTCCCGGGGCGCCGTTGCGTGTGACGCGACTTACAGGGCCCTTATGCCAGGACCTCTATGCCAGGTCCTCCTGGCGGCGGTTCGCCTCCAGGCGCGCCTTGGTCTCGTCCATCTTGGCCACGATGCCCTGGGACATCTCGTCGCGCTGCTTGCGCAGGAGTACGAGGCTCAGGGGCGCGGAGACGACGATGGCGAGCAGCAGCACCCACAGCACGTTCGACATGCCGCCGACGGCGGAGGGCAGCACACGGAAGGCGACCAGCGCCCACACGACCAGGAAGCTGGCGGCGAAGACGCCGAGGCGCATCGCGGTGTAGCGGATCGTGGCGCGCTTGGTGCTCACGGCGTGACCTTCTTCGTGGAGGGGTCCTTTTGGGGCAGTACCAGTACAGCACAGGGGCCCGGCGGCGGCGCCGGGCCCCTGCATCCGTACGGAAAGGCGCACGTCAGACGTGTACCGGAAGGAGCGCGTCAGACGTGTACCGGAAGGCGCGCGTCAGACGCGCATCGCCTGCGGGCTCTCGCGGCGGGCGGCGTCCGGGCCCTCGTACTCCTTGATGATCTCGTAACGCGTGTTGCGCTCGACGGGGCGGAAGCCGGCGTCGCGGATGAGCTCGAGGAGGTCGTCGCGGCCGAGCTTGTTCGGGGTGCCGTAGTCGTCCGCGTCGTGAGTGATCTTGTACTCGACGACCGAGCCGTCCATGTCGTCCGCGCCGTGCTGGAGGGCGAGCTGGGCGGTCTGCACGCCGTGCATGACCCAGAAGACCTTGACGTGCGGGACGTTGTCGAAGAGCAGGCGGGAGACGGCGAAGGTCTTCAGGGCCTCGGCTCCGGTGGCCATGGTGGTGCGGGCCTGGAGCTTGTTGCGGACCTTGCCGTCCTTCATGTCGACGAAGTCGTGCTGGTAGCGCAGCGGGATGAAGACCTGGAAGCCGTTCGTCTCGTCCTGCATCTCGCGCAGCCGGATGACGTGGTCGACGCGGTGGCGGGGCTCCTCGATGTGGCCGTAGAGCATCGTCGCCGGGGTCTTGAGGCCCTTCTCGTGGGCGAGGCGGTGGATGCGCGACCAGTCCTCCCAGTGGGTGTTGTGGTCGACGATGTGCTGCCTCACCTCCCAGTCGAAGATCTCGGCGCCGCCGCCGGTGAGGGACTCCAGGCCGGCCTCGATCAGCTCGTCGAGGATCTCGGAGGCGGACAGGCCCGAGATGGTCTCGAAGTGGTGGATCTCGGTGGCGGTGAACGCCTTGAGGGAGACCTGCGGGAGGGCCTCCTTCAGGGCGGACAACGAGCGCGGGTAGTAGCGCCACGGGAGGGTCGGGTGCAGACCGTTGACGATGTGCAGCTCGGTGAGGTTCTCGTTCTCCATCGCCTTGGCGAGACGGACGGCTTCCTCGATGCGCATCGTGTACGCGTCCTTCTCGCCCGGCTTGCGCTGGAACGAGCAGTAGGCGCAGGAGGCGGTGCATACGTTGGTCATGTTGAGGTGACGGTTGACGTTGAAGTGGACGACGTCACCGTTCTTGCGCGTGCGCACCTCGTGGGCGAGTCCGCCCAGCCAGGCCAGGTCGTCCGACTCGTACAGCGCGATGCCGTCCTCGCGGCTGAGCCGCTCCCCGGCCCGGACCTTCTGCTCCAGCTCGCGCTTGAGTCCCGCGTCCATACCCGGCCGCCTCCTATGTGTGTACGTAAATCAAGCTCAGCCCAACCGTACTCCCCCACCCTTCGGGCGGGAGGTGCCCCCACCTGCGGCGCCTGCGCGCCTAGCCCTCCTCGGGCAGTTCTCCGACCCGGTTCTCCCACTTGGTGGAGAGCACGATCGTGGTGCGGGTGCGCGAGACGCCCCGGGTGCCGCTGAGGCGGCGGATGGTGCGTTCCAGGCCGTCGACGTCGCCGGCGCGGATCTTGAGCATGTACGAGTCGTCGCCCGCGATGAACCAGCAGTCCTCGATCTCCTCCAGGTCCTTGAGCCGGCGGGCCACGTCCTCGTGGTCGGCGGCGTCGGAGAGCGAGATGCCGATGAGGGCGGTGACGCCGAGGCCGAGCGACTTGGCGTCGACGGTGGCGCGGTAGCCGGTGATCACACCCGCCGATTCGAGGCGGTTGATGCGGTCGGTGACGCTCGGGCCCGAGAGGCCGACGAGCCGTCCGAGCTCGGCGTACGAGGCCCTGCCGTTCTCCCGAAGAGCCTGGATGAGCTGCCTGTCCACGGCGTCCATATGCCTGAAGCCTTCCATTGTTCAGCGATACCGCGAGTTTACGTATAGAATCTAAGGCACAGGGGCCGATACCCCTGTAGATCTTTCGACAGATCCAAGAAAAACTTTCAGATGCTCAACTCACACTCAGGAGAGTGACTCACCGTGTACACGACCGAGATGGCCTACGTCCGCATGCGCGAACTGCAGGAGCTGGCCAACCGCTCGCGTGCCCACAAGCCCGTCTCCGCCCCCGCACCGGCACGCGGCTTCAAGGCCCGCCTGATGCGTACCGCGAAGCAGGGCTGACCCCACCCCTTACGGAGTGCGGGAGCCACCTCCGAGTTCCCCCTCCCACCGGCGGTAGAGGCTGTGCGGCACACCTGCCGCGTCCAGCACCCGCCCCGCGACGAAGTCCACCAGATCCTGGATGTGCGTCGCACCCGCGTAGAACGCAGGGGAGGCGGGCAGCACCACGGCGCCCGCCTCGTCCAGCGTCACCAGATGCTTGAGCGTCTGCCCGTTGAGCGGTGTCTCCCGCACCGCCACCACCAGCTTCCGCCGCTCCTTGAGCGTCACGCTCGCGGCCCGCTGCAGCAGGTCCTTCGAGAGACCGAGCGCCACTCCCGCCACACTGGCCGTCGAGGCCGGGACGATGAGCATGCCCTTGACGGCGTACGAGCCCGAGGAGGGCCCGGCCGCGAGGTCGCCGGCACTCCAGTGCCGTACCGCGTCGCCGGACAGATCGGGGCCGGTGAAGGTGTCCGGCTTTCCGTCCGCCCCCCTGGCCAGCCAGGCCGCGAGGTCCTCGCGCCAGTGGCCGTCGCGGAAGGCGATGCCGGTCTCGTCCAGGAGGGTCAGCCGGGAGGCCCGGCTGACGACGAGGTCGACGGCCTCGCCCGCGTCCAGCAGCCCCCGCAGCACGGCGGCGGCGTACGGGGTGCCGGACGCCCCCGAAACCCCCACGACCCAGGGGATGCGCTTGCGTTCATCGACGGGCTCAGTCATGGGCGGAGCCTATCGGGGGACGGCCTGCGGGAACCGGGCAAGGTGCCCGGACGTTCCTTGGAACAACGGGGTGGTGCACGACAGGGGGTGCCGGACGACATGACGTATCTGCCACAGGCTCAGCCGCGACCGGCGGCACGGGGGGCGCGCGTGAAGACGGCCGCCGGGGTGATGCTGGTGTGGGTCGCCCTGCTGTGGGCGCTCGAAGCCGTCGGCTCCGCGACCGGCGCGCTCGACACGTTCGGACTCTCCCCGCGCTCGCTCCCCGAGCTGCGGGACGTCCTGCCGATGGCCTTCCTCCATCACGGCTTCGACCACCTCGCGTCGAACACCCTGCCGCTGCTGGTCCTCGGCTTCATAGCCGCCCTGAGCGGGATACGCCGCTTCGCCGCGGTGGTCCTCACGATCATGCTGACCGGCGGGCTGGGCGTCTGGCTCACGGCCCCCGAGTACTCGGTCACGGCCGGAGCGTCGGGAGTGGTGTTCGGCCTCTTCGGCTACCTGGTGGTGCGGGGCTTCGTGGACCGGCGGCCGTGGGACGTGGTGGTGGGCGTGGTGGTCGCCGCGGTGTACGGCTCGCTCCTGTGGGGCGTACTGCCGACGAACGAGGCCATCAGCTGGCAGGGGCACCTGTTCGGTCTTGTGGGAGGGGTGGCGGCGGCGTTCTGGTTCAGGCGGGGGCGGGGGCGGGGGCGGGGGGCCGCCTGAAACCGCAGGCTGGTCAGGAGGCCCCCGGGGGGAGCCCGGCTCCGGTCAGGACCTACCGGGATCGATCGGGAGCTTCGTCGTGTCGACGGTAAGACGGCCGATGCTGCTCTCGACCACGACCGGCTTGCCGTACGGGATGGTGTCCCTGCCCTGATAACCGTCGGGGCCTGGGTGCCACAGCGTGACGCAGTGCCCCTTCCGGGGGTCGAAGATCAGGTAATTGGCAATACCTCGCGCTGCGTACTCCCTGTTCTTGATCTCGTAGTCGTTGCGCACACTGCTGGGAGATACGACCTCGACAGCAAGCTCGATCAGGTCCGGTGAGCAGACGCTGGGGTTCCGCGCCTCTTCCGCTGCAGGGATGACCGCCAGGTCCGGGCAGAACTCGAAATCGTCGCTGAACGGGAAACTCACGTCGCTGACACATTCCCAATCCGGTTCGAGCTGTGGTTCCAGCAAGTTCCATACGAACCGAATGGTCTTGGCGTGGAACGCGCGCACCGGACTCATCACGATGTTGCCCTCGACAATCTCTGTCCGGTAGCCGGGGAACATGTCCTCGAACCGGCTGAGCTGCGAGTGCAGGCGGTCGATCTCCGAGAGGGTCACGTCGCTCTCCCTTCCCTGCTCTCGATGGTAGAGGGCAACGTACCTACACGGTCAGGCCGCGAACCAGGAGATCCAGCAGGGCGCACACGAACAGGGCAATGCCGATGAATCCGTTGACCTGGAAGAACGCCCTGTTCAGGCGGGACAGGTCGTGCGGGCGGACGATGCGGTGCTCATAGACGAAGGCTGCCGCGACGATCGCCATGCCGACCCAGAAGAAGATCCCGGCGTCGATGCGGACGCCGTACCAGACGAGCAGGGCCGTCGTGACGACGTGACAGGCACGCGCGCCGTGCAGGGCGGCGGGGATGCCGAAGCGGGCCGGGACCGACTTCACGCCGTGGGCGCGGTCCGCCTGGACGTCCTGCGAGCCGAAGATCAGGTCGAATCCGCCGATCCAGATGCCGACCGCGACACCGAGGACCACCGCGTCCCACGACCACTCCCCCGTGATCGCGATCCACGCCCCGACCGGGCCCATCGCCTGGGCGAGGCCGAGGATGGCGTGCGGGAAGTTCGTGAACCGCTTGCCGTACGGGTAGACCACCATCGGGATCACCGCGACAGGGGCCAGGGCGAGGCAGAGCGGGTTGAGGAGCGCCGCCGCGCCGAGGAAGAAGACGAGGGCGATGCCGGCGCCGGTCCACGCGGACTTGACGCTGACCGCACCGGTGACGATCTCGCGGTTCGCGGTGCGCGGGTTGCGGGCGTCGATCTCGCGGTCGATGATCCGGTTCGCCGCCATCGCGAAGGTGCGCAGGCCGACCATGGCGACGGTGACCAGGAGCAGCTCGACCCAGTGGATGTTCCTGTCCAGCTGGAACATGGCCGTCAGCGCGGCGATGTACGCGAAGGGCAGCGCGAAGACCGAGTGCTCGATGAGCACGAGGTTGAGGAACGCCCTGGTCCGGCCGGGCTGGGGGACGGCTGCGGCGGCCGAGGTCATACGAGGGTCCTTAGGAAGGTGTCGAGCGCGGCGAGGAGGGCCTCGGTGGCGACCGGGGCGATCTCCATGTCGAGGTGGTTGGCGGTGTCCTGGCCGTGGGGGGTGAGGCGCAGGTGGAAGCCGTGCCCCCGGGCCCCCGCCGGGAGGGCGTGCAGGCGCAGGGGGTTGTGGCGGTCCTCCTCGGCGAGGGAGAGCGAGAAGGGCGCACCTGCCGCGATGCCGGCGCGCAGTGTCGTGGCGAAGGCGTGGAGGTCACGGCGGGCGAGGGGGGCGGTGGTGAACCGGGCGCTCAGCTCACCGTCCCGCCGGGAGGCGGCGAGGTGCCAGGTGTCCTTGCGCGTCCGGTCGTCGGCGGCGGCGCGCTCGATGCGGAGCCAGGTGTGACGGTCGCCGAGGAGGAGGGAGGGGGCCGGGGGCGCCGGCGCGAGCCCGCCGCCGGACGGGGCGGCCGGGGCGTGCGGGGCGGCCGGGGGCTGCGGGGCGTGCGCGGCAGCCGCACGCATGGTGCCCGCGGGGGTCGCCTGCTCCTGCGCGGCAGCCGCACTGCCGGCACCCGAGAGGGTGACCGGATCCTGCGCGGCCGCCGCACGCATGGCTCCCGAGGGGGTCGCCGGGGCGGGTGGGGCAGCCGTAACGCCGGCCGGAGAGGGCCCACTCACAGGCCGTACTCCTTCCAGCGGCGGTCGACCTTCGACGCCGTCGCCGGGTCCGACTCGACCATGTTCGGCCAGCCGCCGTCCCGGGTGTAGCCCTCCTCGGGCAGCTTCTTCGTGGCGTCGACGCCCGCCTTGCCGCCCCAGTACTGCTGGTAGGACGCGTGGTCGAGGTGGTCGACCGGGCCCTCGACCACCGTGAGGTCGCGGGAGTAGTCGACGTTGCCGAAGGCCCGCCAGGCGACCTCGTGGTAATTCCGTACGTCGCAGTCGCTGTCGACCACCACGATCAGCTTCTCCAAGGACAGCATGTGCGCGCCCCAGATCGCCGACATCACCTTCTGTGCGTGCTTCGGGTACTTCTTGTCGATCGACACGATGATGCAGTTGTGGAAGCCGCCCGCCTCGGGGAGGTGGTAGTCCACGATGTCCGGGACGATGATCTTGAGGAGGGGGAGGAAGAAGCTCTCCGTGGCGCGCCCGAGCGGTCCGTCCTCGGTCGGCGGGCGGCCGACCACGATCGACTGGAGCAGCGGGCGCCGCCGCATGGTGATCGTGTCGATCGTCAGCGCGGGGAAGTCCTCCTGCGGCGTGTAGAAGCCGGTGTGGTCGCCGAAGGGGCCCTCCGGGAGCATCTCCCCCGGCTCCAGCCAGCCCTCCAGGACGACCTCGGCGTGCGCGGGCACCTGGAGCGGGACCGTCTTGCAGTCGACCATCTCGACCCGCTTGCCCTGGAGGAAGCCGGCGAAGAGGTACTCGTCGATGTCACCGGGCAGCGGCGCGGTCGAGGCGTACGTGACGGCGGGCGGGGCGCCGAAGGCGATGGCGATCGGCAGCTTCTCGCCGCGCCGCGCGGCGACCTGGTAGTGGTTGCGGCTGTCCTTGTGGATCTGCCAGTGCATGCCGATGGTGCGCTTGTCGTGGCGCTGGAGACGGTAGAGGCCGAGGTTGCGGATGCCGGTCTCGGGGTCCTTGGTGTGGGTGAGGCCCAGGTTGAAGAAGGAGCCGCCGTCCTCGGGCCAGGTGAAGAGCGCCGGGAGCTTGTCGAGGTCGACGTCGTCACCGGTCAGGACGACCTCCTGGACCGGGGCCGCGTCCGACTTCACCTTCTTCGGAGGTACGTGGGCGACGGAGCCCAGCTTCGCGAAGGCCTCGCGCACGCCCATGAAGCCCTGCGGCAGTTCGGGCTTGAGCAGCCCGCCGATCTGCGCGCTGATCTCGTCGTACGACTTGAGGCCGAGCGCCTTGAGGAGGCGGCGGTCGGTACCGAAGACGTTCATCGCGAGGGGCATGGTGGAGCCCTTCACGTTCTCGAAGAGGAGGGCCGGGCCGCCTGCCTTGTTCACGCGGTCGACGATCTCCCCGACCTCCAGGTACGGGTCGACTTCGGCCTTGATGCGCTTGAGGTCGCCCTCGCGGTCCAGGGCACGGAGGAACGAGCGAAGATCGTCGTAAGCCATGCTGTCCAGTATCGGACACCCGCTACCCTTGGCCCCTCACCGGGGCCGGGGATACGGCCTGTCCGACGTTCCCAGGGAGAAGCACTCCATGCTCAGGGCAATGATGTTCATCCTGCCGCTGGCGCTGACGATCTACGCGTTCATCGACTGCCTCAACACCCCCGAGGACGAGGCGAAGCACCTGCCGAAGGTGGCGTGGGTCTTCATCATTCTGCTCTTCTGGATCGTCGGTCCGATCGTCTGGCTCGCCGCAGGAAAGAACCGCAGGGCGGCGCACGGCGGCCGTACTCCGTCGGAGTGGCACCGCGGCGGCCGGCGCGCCACGTGGGTGGCCCCCGACGACAACCCCGAGTTCCTGAAGTCCATCAAGGACGAGAACAAGCGGGACGAGACCAGGCGGGACGAGCCCGAGAAGGGCGAGCCGAAGAAGGACGAGTCCCTCCTGAAGGACTGGGAGGAGGACCTGCGGCGCCGGGAGGAAGAGCTGAAGCGGCGGGACGAGGGTGGGGAGGGCGGCCCCACGGGGCCGCAGGACGCGCCGAAGTAGTGCCTCACCGCGCGGACGGGACCACGTCCGCGCAGCACGTCCCGCTCACGGGCACGGCAGGGAGAGCTCGTACGGGAACTCCAGGCCGCCGCGCAGGAAGGTGAGGCGCAGGCGCAGCTCGCGCGTCCCCGACGGCAGTCCCGGGCGCACCGTCACCGTGCCCTCGGTCCTGAGAAGTGCTCACGGAGGCCGCACCCCGCCAACTGCACGCACAGTATGGGCAGTTGACGGGGTCGGCCGTACTCCACCCATCCTGCGCACGCCGTTCACCGGCGGCAACGGCCCCGCCGTATGCGTCCCGTCAAGGCGTGCCAGTATCGCGTCAACGCCAAATTCACTGGTCACCGGCCGCCGCGCAGGACAGCCTGTACGGCATGACTCCCGACACCGTGCCCCAGCGGCAGATCCGTGCCCTGCACGGGCCCCGGACCGTGACCGTTTATCAGGCGTACCGGCCGGAGATCGGGTTGCCTGCCGCCAGGGACGGACGGTTTCCGGCGGCGTGGCAGCGGGACCGGATGACGTGGATCAAGCCGTCGTTCCTGTGGATGATGTACCGCTGCGGCTGGGCGGCCAAGCCGGGCCAGGAGGTCGTGCTGGCCGTGGAGATCCGGCGGGACGGCTTCGACTGGGCGCTGCGCAACGCGGTGCTCTCGCACTACGACCGCAAGGTCCACCCCGACCAGGCGACGTGGAAGCGGCAGCTGAAGACCTCGCCGGTGCGGGTCCAGTGGGACCCGGAGCGCGATGTGGGCCTGAACCCGCTGCCGTACCGGTCCCTCCAGCTCGGGCTGAGCGGGGAGGCCACCGAGCGGTACGCGGACGAGTGGATCGTCGGCATCAGGGATGTGACCCCGCTGGCGAAGACCATCGGCAGCATCCTGTCCGAGCACGGCCCACGGGACGCCGCGCTGCTCCTGCCGGTGGAGTCGCCGTACCCGGTACCCGAGGGCGGACTCGGGCACCTGCGCGCGTAGCCGGGGACTGACGGGTGGCCGGGGGCTGGGCGCCGGGCAGCCGTTACGGGCCGGTCCGGTATTCCGCGAGGAGTTCCCCGTAGCGGTCCAGGGACCAGTGGGACCAGTCGTACGGGGTGCCGGCGAGGGCGGTGGCCAGGAGCTCGAAGTGGATGTGCCAGCCGGCGAGGCGGCTGGGCAGGTCGAGGTCCGGGAGGTCGCGCAGCTCGTTGGTGAAGCGCAGGAACGTGGCTTCGGGGCCGTTGGGCTCCAGGTGGAAGCGGGCGCGGCCGTTGACGGCCGTGGTGTACTCCGCCACCCTGCCGGGGTCCCAGGCGGTGATCCGGCCCTCCTCGGTGAACGGCGAGCCCGCGTACTGCCAGTGGAGGGCGAGCGGGGAGCCCAGGTGCGGGTCCCACGGGTCCGGGGCCGCGAGCCACTGGCCGAGCCCGGCCGGGGTGGCCACCGCCGCCCAGACGTGGTCCAGGGGGTGCGGCAGCGGCAGCTCGTAGCGGAGGAACCAGGCGCCGGGGCGCGGTTCCGCCTTGCCGTGCGGAAGGGGGGCAGGCGCCGTAGTCATACGGGACAGCCTGGCCCGCGCGCGGAACGAATGCGAGCGGGCCGGGCCGCGGGAGCGTGCCGAACGGAAGTGCCTGCCCGGTTACACGCCCGCGTAGGAGTGCTTGCCGGTGATGAAGATGTTCACCCCGTAGTAGTTCCACAGCCAGGTCGCGAAGGCGAAGAGGGCCAGGTAGGCGGCCTTGCGGCCCTTCCAGCCCGCCGTCGCGCGTGCGTGCAGGTAGCAGGCGTAGGCGATCCAGGTGACGAAGGACCAGACCTCCTTGGGGTCCCAGCCCCAGAAGCGGCCCCAGGCGTCGCCCGCCCAGATGGCGCCCGCGACGATGGTGAAGGTCCACAGCGGGAAGACGCCGGCGTTGATGCGGTACGAGAACTTGTCGAGCGTGGCGGCGGCGGGCAGCCGCGAGACCGTGCTGTCCACCAGGCGGCGGAAGGGGACCCGCGCCTTGCGGAGCGCCATGACGAAGCCGTTCGCGGGCGGCAGCGACGCCAGGTGCTCCTTGAAGACGTCGGCCGTCTCGCCCAGCTCGGCCCGCACCTCGTAGCGGTCGCGCAGCAGGTAGCCGACCGTGCCGACCGCACCGACGTAGAAGACGGCACCGCAGAAGATGGCGGTGGAGACGTGGATCCAGAGCCAGTAGGAGTCCAGCGCGGGGACCAGCTGGTCACTGTCGGTGTAGAGCCACTTGGTGGCGATGCCGAGGTCGAGCAGGACCGTGGTGACCAGGGGCAGGCCGATCCAGCGGACGTTCATCTTCGTCAGGAGGAAGGCCAGGTACGCGCCGACGGCCACCGTGGAGAAGGTGATGGAGAACTCGTACATGTTGCCCCAGGGGGCGCGCTGCACGGAGAGCGCCCGGCAGGCGACGCCGCCCGCGGCGACGAGGAAGCCGAGGAAGGTGAGGGAGATCGCGATCCGGCCGTAGAGGTCGCCCCGGAAGGTGCCGCCCCCCGCTCCTTCGCCGTCCTCGGCGTCCCGGGTTCCGGCGGCGGCGCGGGTGACGACCTGCGGCTTGTCGAGGACCGCGGTCGAGCCCTTGGTCCGTACGGTCACCGCGGGGGCGGCGGCGGGCCGGGTCAGCGCGGCGGCCGTGCGGCCCACCCTGCTGCGGCTGCCGAAGGTCCACTCGGCGATGTGGGCGAGGAAGGCCAGGGTGTAGACGGCCATCGCGGAGTAGATCAGCACATTGCTGATCTCCGCCAGGTTCTGGTTGGTTTCGGCGGCTGCGAGGATCACGCGCGCGCTCCTTCGGCAGGGGGTTCGACAGAGGAGGGCGTCGCGGTCGTCGGCGCCTGGGAGTGGAGGGTGCCCGCCAGGGCGGCGAGTTCCTCGGGGAGCCGGCCGGACTCGCTGCGGCCGAGGCCGGCCATCTCGACGACGGTGGTCCCGTCGTCCGCCCGTACGGCACGGATCCAGACGCGGCGGCGCTGGATGAACAGGGAGGCGGCGAGGCCCGCGATGGCGGCGACCGCACCGGCCAGGGCCCACATGTTGCCCGGCTGCTGGGAGACCTGGAAGGTCGCCCACTCCTTGATGTCCTTCTCGAAGGTGACCGAGCCGGCCCCGCCGGGCAGCTCCATCGTCTCGCCGGGAAGCAGCATCTTCGCGAAGGGGCTGCCGTCCGGCTTCTTGAACTGGGTCATCTTGCGGGTGTCGAGCTGGTACACGTTCTGCGGCAGGCCCGCGTCGACGCCGAGGCTGCCGTGGAAGGCGGTCAGCGCGAGCGCCGGGTAGTCCAGCCCGGGGTACTTGGAGAACATGCTGCCCTTGCCCGCGCCGCCGAACGTCGGCACGAACACGGCGGTGAAGCCGAGCTGGGTCTTCCTGCCGTCCTTGTCGCGGTAGCCGTCCATGACCTTGACGGCACCGGTGGAGGTGACGTTCGCGTCGGTGGGCAGCAGCGGGGCGGGGCCCTTGAAGACGACCTGGCCGCGCGGGTCGCGGACGGTCAGGACCGGGGAGTACCCGTGGCCGATCAGGTGGACCTTGGAGCCGCCGACGGTCAGGGGGGTGTTGACCTCGATGACGGCCTTCTTACCGGGTCCGTCGGCGCCCTCGGAGTAGGTGAGGTGGGCCTCGTAGACGCGGGGGGTGCCGCGCTGCGGGCCTGTCCTCTCGTACGTGCCGACGAAGTCGTCCAGCGTGAAGCTGAAGGGTGCCAGGTCGTGGTCGCGGTCGAAGAGCGAGCCGGACTTGAAGTCGTCGTACTGGGTGAGGGTGTTGGAGAAGCCGCTGCCCTCGGTGATCAGCTTGCCGCCCTCCGACTTGAAGAGCTGGCCGGTGGCGAAGGCGAGGAGGAGCACGATCAGGGCGATGTGGAAGATCAGGTTCCCGGCTTCGCGGAGGTAGCCCTTCTCGGCGGTGACCGCGTCGCCGGAGGTGTCCGCGCGGAAGCGGCGCTTCTTCATCAGCGCGAGGCCGAGCGCCCGCACCTCCTCGGGGGAGGTGTCCGTGCGCCAGGTCGTGTACGCGGGCATCCGGGTCAGCCGGCCCGGCGCGGCCGGCGGCCTGGCACGCAGCTGGCCGACGAACTGCCAGGTGCGGGGCACGATGCAGCCGATGAGCGAGATGAACAGCAGGATGTAGATCGCGGAGAACCACACCGAGCTGTAGACGTCGAAGAGTTGCACCTTGTCGTAGAGCGGTGCGAGCGTCTTGTGCGCCTCGAAGAAGTCGGCGACCTTGGTCGCGTCGACGCTGCGCTGCGGGATGAGCGAGCCGGGGATGGCGCCGAGCGACAGCATGAAGAGCAGGATCAGTGCGACCCGCATCGAGGTGAGCTGCCGCCAGAACCAGCGGGTCCAGCCGATGACGCCGAAGGACGCGGGGGCGGGGGTGGTGTCCTCGCGGTCGTCCTTGGGGGCGGTGGAGAGATGGTCGCCGGCCGCCTGCTCGTCCGTCTCGACGGCCGGTTCTTCGGTCTTGCTCATGGAACTAGATCCCCACCTGGAAGCTGTTGGTCCAGCTTTGCATGGCCACCACGGCGGTTTCCCACAGCCCCGTGAGAAGCAGGAGACCGGTCACGATCATCATGATGCCGCCGATGCGCATGACCCAGACGTAGTGCTTCTTGACCCGGCCGAACGCGCCGAGCGCCTTGCGGAAGGCGACGGCGGCCAGGATGAAGGGGATGCCGAGGCCCAGGCAGTACACGCCGGTGAGGAGTGCGCCGCGGCCCGCGCTGGCCTCGTTGATCGAGAGTCCCTGGATCACGCCGAGCGTCGGGCCCAGGCACGGCGTCCAGCCGATGCCGAAGAGCGCACCGAGCACCGGCGCCCCGACCAGCCCGGAGACCGGCTTCCTGTGGAAGCGGAACTCGCGCTGGGTGAGGAAGGGGAAGGCGCCCATGAAGAAGAGGCCCATGAGCACCATGAGGACACCGAGGACGATGTTGGTGGTGCTCTTGTAGCCCTGGAGGGTGCTGCCGAAGTAGCCGAAGAGCGCGCCGCCGGAGATGAACACCGCGCTGAAGCCGAGCACGAAGAGCGAGGCGCCGCCCACCATCCGGCCGCGCCGCTGCTCGGCCAGGTCGGTGCCGCTGGTGCCGGTGACGTAACTCAGGTAGCCGGGGACCAGCGGGAGCACGCACGGCGAGAAGAACGAGACCAGGCCCGCGAGCAGCGCGATCGGCAGGGCGAGCAGCAGCGCACCGGACTGGACGGTCTCGGTGGTGTCGGCGGCAAGGGTGAGGAGGGGGGCGTTCACTCCGGTCACTTCTCGGCCATCAGCGGGTCGATCATCTTGCGGAGCTTCTTCTCACTGAGCGCGGCCAGCGAGCGGGCCGCGATCCGGCCCTCCCGGTCGAGGACGATCGTATTGGGGATGCCCTGCGGGTTGAGGCTGCCCTTGGGGAAGCGCAGCATCAGCTTGCCGTCCGGGTCGTACAGGCTGGGGTACTCGATGCCCGCGTCCTTCTCGAAGGCGATGGCCTGGCCCTTCTGCGGGTCGCGTGCGTCGATCCCGACGAACTCCACGCCCTTGCTCTTGAGCTCCTTGGAGACCTTCGCGAAGGTGGGCGCCTCAGCCCGGCAGGGCGCGCACCAGGAGCCCCAGATGTTCAGTACGACGACCTTGCCCTTGAGGGAGGCGATGTCGAAGTCCTCGTCCTGGAGGGTCTTGCCGTCGAGCTTGGGGGCGGGCTTGCGGTCCGCCGCCGGGACGGTGTCGATGCGGTCGGGTCCGGCCACGAAGTTGGTGCCGCCGCCTCCCGAGGACTTGCTGCCGTCGCCGCCGCAGGCCGACAGCGCGAGGGCGCCGACCAGGACACCGGAGACCGCGAGAGCGGTGCGGGAGGCACGGGGCGAGCGGCGGCGGGGGGCACGGGCAGGGCTCATGTGAAAAGTTTCGCATGGCAGTTCCCACGATCTTCCGCACCCCCCTACGTGCCTGCAAAGCCCCTTGTCAAGGGCACATAAGGGTCATGTCCGGGCCGGGGACCGGCCCGGAGGACCGACGCAAGGCATGTCCTACGCGGCGGACTTCAGGTACGCGTTCCAGCCGCCCGCCGGCTTCTGTCCGACCTGGAGCCCCCGCAGCTTGGCGAGGATCCTGGGGTCCTGCACGTCGAGCCAGTCGCAGTACTGCTTGAAGGAGACGAGGCGCACGTCCTTCTGGCCGGCCATGTGCTTGAAGGCTTCTTCGACGGCGTCCATGTAGATGCCGCCGTTCCACTGCTCGAAGTGGTTGCCGATGTAGAAGGGCGCGCGGTTCGTGGTGTGGGCGCGCTGGAAGCCCTTGATGTACGCGCCGGTCGCCTGCTTCTTCCACTCGGGGTAGCGCGAGGTCATGCCCTTGGTGGAGTTCTTCGACTGGTTGGCCAGCATGTTGTAGTCCATCGAGAGGACCTCGAAGCCGCGGCCGGGGAAGGGGATCTGCTGGAGCGGCAGGTCCCAGATGCCGCCCCGCTTCACGGGCCACATCTGGTGGCCGCCGGGCGAGCTGGCGTCGTAGCGCCAGCCCAGCTTCTTCGCGATCGGCAGCAGGTTGTCCTGGCCGAGGAGGCAGGGGGTGCGGGCGCCGACCAGTTCCTTCTTGTAGTCGAAGGGCAGCGGGTCGAGGTCGCTCCAGCCGGTGTTCGTCTTCCACTCGGTGACGAACTTCACGGCCTGGTCTATCTCGGACTCCCACTGCGCGGGCGTCCACTTGCCCACCGTGCCGGAGCCGGAGCAGAAGTGGCCGTTGAAGTGGGTGCCTATCTCGTGGCCCTCCAGCCACGCCTGGCGGACGTACTTCAGCGTGTCCTTGATGTGGCCGTCGGTGAGGTAGCCGATGTCGGAGGCGCCGACGCGGTTGTTCGGCGGCTTGTAGAGCTTGGCCTTGGACTCCGGGAGCAGGTAGAGCCCGGAGAGGAAGAAGGTCATCGCCGCGTCGTGGTCCTTGGCGAGCTTCAGGAAGCGGGGGAAGAGCCCGTTGCCGACCTCGCCCGCGCCGTCCCAGGAGAAGATCACGAACTGCGGGGGCGTCTCGCCGGGCTGGAGCGGCACCGGCTTCTCCGGCTGGTTCGGCTGCTTGCCGGTGTCCGCCGTGGAGCCGTCGCCTATCAGCTTGGCCTCGGCGGTCGGCGAAGGGGTGCCGCCCTTGCCGGGCGAGGCGCTCCCCTGGCCCTTGTCCTGGCCCGCGGTCCCGGTGCTGTCGCCGCCCTTGCAGGCGGCGAGGCCGACCGCGGCCGCGGCTCCCGCGCCGAGTCCGAGTACACCTCGCCGGCTGAGCTGCCTGATGTCGCGCATAACTCCCCATCCGCATTCGTCGCACCGTCGCCCACTCGCAGGGCAACGCACCGTCGCCCACTCAGATGGACAACGTTCTAGAGGGTGCGCCGAAGCATGCGGTTCCGGCAAACGGCACATAATTCACTGCGTGTTCGCCGGATCACAGGGCGAGTCATGTGGTGGTGCCGCTGTGCACCACCTGTGCGTCCCCTGTGAACCCGGGGCCGGAAACACACGGTGCGCGCACCCCGCCTCCATGGCGTCCGTGCGCGCACCGGTGGGTGCCTCTCCGTGCCTCTCAGGCGCCGAAGGCCTTGTCCTTGCCCTTCACCGGCTTCGCCCCGGCCAGCAGATGCGCCGGTACGAGGTCGCGGGCCGGCTCCGTGTAACCCACCGAAACGATGCGGTCGCCCTGGAAGGTGAAGGTCGTCAGCGAGGCCAGCGTGCACTGCCGCTTGCGCGGGTCGTGCCACAGCCGCCGCCGCTCGACGAAGCTGCGGACGATCCAGATCGGCAGCTGGTGGCTGACGCACACGGCCTCGTGACCGCGGGCCGCGTCCCGGGCCGCGTTCAGCGCGCCCGTCATCCGTACGACCTGCTCGATGTACGGCTCGCCCCAGGACGGGCGGAACGGGTTGGTCAGGTGCCGCCAGTTCGCCGGGCGGCGCAGCGCGCCGTCGCCGACGCCGAAGGTCTTGCCCTCGAAGACGTTGCCCGCCTCGATCAGCGCGGGGTCGGTGGCCAGGTCCAGGCCGTGCGCCTTGGCGATCGGGGCGGCGGTCTCCTGGGCGCGCTCCAGCGGGGAGGAGACGACATGGGTGATGTCGCGGTCCGCGAGGTGCTCGGCGACCCGGTCCGCCATTTCCCGGCCGAGTTCGGAGAGGTGGTAGCCGGAGCGGCGGCCGTAGAGGACGCCGTCCGGGTTGTGCACCTCGCCGTGCCGCATCAGGTGGACGACCGTCAGGTCCTTGTCGCTCATGCGGTGGCCTCCGCTGCGGCTCGGGCGGCGGCGGGCAGGGCGGCGGCGATGCGCTCGATCGCCCGCGCGTCGTGGGTGGTGGAGACGAACCAGGACTCGAAGGCGGACGGCGGCAGGTACACGCCGCCGGCCAGCATCGCGTGGAAGAACGCGGTGAACCGGAAGGACTCCTGCTGCCGCGCCTGCTCGTAGTTCCGGACCTCGTCGGAGTGGAAGAAGACGGAGAACATGTTGGACGCCGTCTGCAGGCGGTGCGCGACGCCCTCCTTGGCCAGCGCGTCGGTGACCAGGGTGCGGATCTCCCGCGAGGCCTCGTCGACCTTCTGGTAGGCGGCGTCGTCCAGCAGCCGCAGCTGGGCGAGGCCGGCGGCGGTGGCGACCGGGTTACCGGAGAGGGTGCCCGCCTGGTAGACCGGGCCGACCGGGGCCAGGTGCTCCATGACGTCCTTGCGCCCGCCGAAGGCCGCGGCCGGGAAGCCGCCGCCCATGACCTTGCCGAAGGTCATCAGGTCGGGCCGCACGCCGTCGACGCCGTACCAACCGGCCTTGCTGGTGCGGAAACCGGTCATCACCTCGTCGGAGATGTAGAGCGCGCCGTTCTGCTCGCAGGCGGCCTTGAGGCCCGCGTTGAACCCCTCGCCCGGCGGGACGACGCCCATGTTGCCGGGCGACGCCTCGGTGATCACGCAGGCGATCTCGCCGGGGTGCGCGCGGAAGGCGGCGTGAACCGCATCCAGATCGTTGTACGGCAGGACGATGGTGTCGCCGGCCTGGGCGCCGGTGACGCCCGGAGTGTCCGGGAGTGCGAAGGTCGCCAGGCCCGATCCCGCGGCGGCCAGCAGTGCGTCCACGTGCCCGTGGTAGCAGCCGGCGAACTTCACGACCTTGGCGCGCCCAGTGAATCCACGGGCGAGGCGGATGGCCGACATCGTCGCCTCGGTGCCCGAGGACACCAGTCGTACCTGCTCAACGGGGTCGATACGGGCGACGATCTCCTCGGCGAGCGCGACCTCGCCCTCACCGGGCGTACCGAAGGAGGTACCGCGGGCGACGGCTTCCTGGACGGCGGCGACGACGTCCGGGTGCGCATGGCCGAGGATCATCGGCCCCCACGAACACACGAGGTCGACGTACTCGCGGCCGTCGGCGTCCGTGAGGTACGGACCGGTACCGGACACCATGAACCGGGGCGTACCGCCCACGGCCTTGAAGGCGCGTACCGGGGAGTTCACGCCGCCGGGCGTCACAAGGGACGCGCGGTCGAAAAGCGTCTGCGAAACTGGGGCGTCATAGGGGAGGCTCACACAGCAATGGTGTCAGAGGCCACGCCCGTCCTCGCGGTCCGGTGTTTCACCGCTCCGGGGCGGGGGAGGTCACTGGGACGATGATCGGGTTGCGCGCCGGGGGCCGCGTTGCTTGGAATGGCATGGCAAGGGCGCTGACACACAGCACAGTCGGGTGAGAGATATGCATCGCGGTGGCGGACTGGGCGAGCCGGCCGACGATCTGGGTCCCGAGCGGGCCCGGCGTGGTCGACACCGTCGGCGGGAGCGTGCGGTGCACGCGGACGCCGACGGCACGGACGTGACCGCCGAAGCGCTCACGGGACCGGAATCGGGTACGGGAAGCAGGGTTGGCCGGGTGGGGGTGACCTACAAGTACTTCGGGGCCCCGAACGGCGCGACGGCCGCCCGTGTGCCGATCTCGATGCGGCCGGAGGAACTGGGCGGCGACGAGCTGGGCATGGGCGGCATGTTCACCAAGATCAAACCGGAGACGATGGCCGCGATGGTCCTCACCGGGATCCAGGGGATACCCCTGCACAAAGTGCCTCCGCTGGAACTGGTCGTCCTGCACCCCGACTACGCCGTGGTGAAGCTCCCCATGACGGTCGTCGACCCGCTGCGCGGCGTCGGCGAGGAGTCGGTGGGCGCGGCCGCGTTCATCTGGTCGACGGTCCCCGACCGGGGCGGCCCGAGCGACGCCTACAACGTCTACCAACTCCTCCACGAGTGGCAGGACTTCAGCCACCGGCTGCACGAGGCCGGTCACCAGGCGTACTGCCTGGTCTGGCCCTGACCGCCCTCCCCCTCCTTCCGCACCACCGCCCGCCGGGCCGTGCGACGTCTGCCGTGAACCCCGCGATCATGGGGATTTCACGCCATTCTCAGCTGCGTGGAATGCCGATTGTCAGTGGCAGCCCCTACGCTTGTTCTCATGTCCTCCACTACTCCTACGCCGAACGCCCCTGGTTCCGTCCGCCCCGCCGAGGCGGTCAACGCCGAGATCCGCGCGCTCTGGTCGCGTACGGACGGCGCGCTGACGGCTGCCGACGAGGCGCGGTACCAGGAGCTGCTCGTGGAGTGGGCCGTGGCGGTCCGGGCGGGACTGGTGAAGGCCGCCTAGGAGCGGGCAGGCTGGGGGCGGCCGCTGAGGCCCCGGCCGGCCACGAGGGTGCGGTCCGGTCGTGACGCCCTGCCAGGAGCCCCCGACGTGTCCCTCCCCCGCGTGTCCCTGCCCGTCTCCCTGCCCCGGCCCCGGCTGCGCCAGCTGCGCCGCGCGGTGCGCCGGGTCACCCGCCGCACCGTCGATCTCAGCCATCCGGCCCGCTCGCCGCTGGGCAGTGCGGTGGAGAACTGCGTGGTCTTCGAGGAGGGCGTACGGCGGGCCAGGGACTGTTCGGCGGCGGAGGCACTGGAGCGGGTGCGCAAGGGCGGCGACCGGTCCTTCCTGTGGATCGGGCTGCACGAGCCGGAGCGCGGGGAACTCGACGAGCTGGCCGAGCTGTTCGGACTGCACCCGCTGGCGGTGGAGACCGCGACGACCGGCCACCACAGGGCCCGGCTCCTGCGCTACGACGACACCCTCTTCGCGGTCTTCAAGACGGTGCGCTTCGTCGAGCACGAGGAACTGACCGCGACCAGCGAGATCGTCGACACCGGCGAACTGATGGTGTTCACCGGGCCCGACTTCGTGATCACCGTACGGAACGGGCGCAGCGGTTCGCTCGGGCCGATCAGGGAAGCCCTGGAGGACCACCCGGAACAGCTCGCACTGGGTCCCGCCGCCGTGCTGCACGCGATCGCCGACCACGTGGTCGACGAGTACGAGGCGGTGGCGGAGGCCGTGCAGGACGACATCGACACCGCGGAGACCGCGGTGTTCAGCACCGGGGCGGCCCGGGTCGACGCGGGCCGGATCTACCAGCTCAAGCGCGAACTGGTGGAACTGCGCAGGGCGGTGACCCCGCTGGACCGCCCCCTGCTCGCCCTCGCCGACCCGCTGCGGCCGATGCCGCCGGTGCCCGCCGAACTCCAGCCGTACTTCCGGGACGTGGCCGACCACCTCGCCCGTACCGTCGAGCAGATCACCACGTACGACGGGCTCCTCGACTCCATCCTCCAGGCGCACCTCGCTCAGGTGACCGTCGCGCAGAACGAGGACATGCGGAAGATCACCTCGTGGGCGGCGATCATCGCCGTGCCGACGATGGGCTGCGGGGTGTGGGGCATGAACTTCGACTTCATGCCGGAGACGAAGTGGGTCTGGGGGTATCCGCTGGCCCTGGGCATCATGGTGACCGCCTGTTTCGCGGTGCACAGGGCCTTCCGGCGGAACGGCTGGCTCTGAGGGCCGGTTCCGGGAGCTCTGCCGTTCCGCCGGGGCGAGCGGGCTCCCGGCTACTCCTTGCAGAGGCAGAACGGGTGGCCCGCCGGGTCCGCGTACACCCGGAAGCTGCGCTGCTTGTCGTCGGTGTCCAGCGGCGTGGCCCCCAGCGCGATCACCTGTTCCTCCGCCGCGTCCAGGTCGGGCACGTCGAAGTCCAGGTGCAGCTGCTGGGAGTTGCGCTCCGCGTTCGGCCACTCCGGCGGGTGCAGACCGGGCGACCGCTGGAAGGAGATGCGGTGCCCGCCGGGCGCGTACAGGTCCCACCAGTCGGCGTCGTACTGCTTGAGCTCGCCGCCGAGCACGCCCGCGTAGAACTCCGCGAGCGCGGCCGGATCCGGGCAGTCGAGCGCGACGAGGGCGTACTTTGCGATCGGCATGAGGGGCTCCTCCTGGGTCGTGGGGACGGTGTGGTGTGCCCTGCTGGGATCGGGTGCCCACGCGGCGGCGGTGCAAAGCAGCCGAACGGAGGATCGCGGCCGGCGGAGTCCTTCGGGAGGCGGCGCCCGCGCCCGGGTCAGCCGGAGGCCGGCACGCTCTGCTCGAAGTGGAAGGCGACGATCTCCATCTTCTCCCGCAGGTAGAACTGGTGCGCCCGGGTGCGCTGCGTCCCCGAGTCGAGCGAGAGGCTGAGGCAGCCGGTCTCCGCGGCCCGGTCCTGGAGGTGGCCGAGGAGGTGCGCGCCGACGCCGCGGGAGCGGGCGGCCTCCGCGGTCACCAGGTCCTCGACGTACAGCGTCCGCAGCGAGGCGGTGTTGGCGGTGATCCGCCAGCCCGCGGCTCCGGTGCAGACGCCCTCGTCGTCGTACGCGGCACAGAAGCGCAGCCCCGCCGGGTGGCCCTCCGCGTACACCTCGGTGAGGGACTCCTCGGTGAGGTGCGGGCGCAGTTCGCGCAGTACGGGCAGCAGGTCGGACAGCAGCCGGGGGTCCCCCGGGGCGAGATCAACGGTCTTCATGGCGGCAGCGTAGGACAGCGGGATGGCCTGCCAGAAGGGCAGTTCGCCTGCCAGAAGGGCAGTTCGCCTGCCGGAAGGACACTTCGCCTGCCAGCAGGGCAGTTCGCCTGCCGGAAGGGCAGTGCGAAAACTCCCGCGCCCCGGACCTGCCGCAATGGCATCCTGGCGACGTGAACGGACCGGAGATCCAGATCAGTTTCGCGCCCGAGCTGCACCTTTTCCTCGCCCCCGACCGGCGTGCGGGCCGCACCGACACCGTCACCGACGGGGCCTCGACACTCGGGCACGTCGTGGAGTCGCTGGGCGTCCCGCTGACCGAGGCGGGCGAGCTGAGGGTGGACGGGCGGCCCGCCCCGGCCGCGCACGTACCGGCGGCGGGCGAGCACATCGAGGTGCGCGCCGTCGCCCGCCCGCAGTCCGTGCCGGGGGCGCCGTTGCGCTTCCTGCTCGACGTGCACCTGGGCACGCTCGCCCGGCGGCTGCGGCTGCTCGGCGTCGACGCGGCGTACTTCAGCGAGGACATCGGCGACCCGGCGCTCGCCACCCACTCCGCCCGCGAACAGCGAGTGCTGCTCTCCCGCGACCGGGGGCTTCTGCGGCGCCGCGAGCTGTGGGCGGGCGGCTATGTCTACAGCGACCAGCCGGACGCCCAACTGCGCGACGTGCTGAGCCGGTTCCGGCCCCAACTGGCCCCCTGGACGCGCTGCACCGCCTGCAACGGCCCGCTGCGGGAGGCCACCAAGGAGTCGGTGGCCGGGCTGCTCGCCCCCGGCACCGAACGCACCCAGGACGTCTTCGCCCAGTGCACCGACTGCGACCGTCCCTACTGGCGCGGCGCCCACCACACCCGGCTCGCCGAGGTGGTCGACGCGGCGGTGGCGGAATTCGGCTGAAGCGGGCCCCCAGGGGCTCAGGGCCCCGTGGGGTGAATCGGGTTGTGCCATTCGGTGTGTACGGCGCCTGGCCGTAGGGGAGGGTGCCGTCATGCCGACCTCCAAGGACACCTCCGACGTGATCGTCGTCGGTGCGGGCCCCACCGGCCTCCTGCTCGCCGGTGACCTCGCCACCGCGGGACTGCGCGTCACGCTCGTCGAGCGCCGCCCCCACACCGCGGGCAACCTCACCCGTGCCTTCGCCGTGCACGCCCGTACGCTCGAAGTGCTCGACGCCCGCGGGCTCGCCGACGAACTCCTGAAGACCGGACGCGCGCTCACCCGCCTCAGCTTGTTCGGCAACCTCTCGCTGGACCTGTCGCGACTGCGCTCCCGTTTCCCGCTCGTCCTGATCACCCCGCAGTACGAGATCGAGCGGCTCCTGGAACGCCGGGCGCGGGCCGCCGGGGTCGAGTTCCGTTACGACACGGACCTGGTGTCGCTGACCGCCCGCACCACCGCCGTCACCGCCCACCTGCGCACCAAGGACGGCGAGCCGGCGGAACTGGACGCCCCCTACCTGGTCGGCACCGACGGTGCGCGCAGCACCGTCCGCGAGTCGCTCGGCATTCCCTTCCCCGGCGAGTCGGTCATCAAGTCGATCGTCCTCGCCGACGTGCGCCTGGCACAGGAGCCCGATTCCGTCCTCACCATCGGCGGGCAGGGCGACGCCTTCACGTTCATGGTGCCGTTCGGCGACGGCTACCACCGGGTGATGGGCTGGGACCGCAACCACGAGGTCCCCGAGTCCGATCCGCTCGGCCTGGAGGAGGTGCGGCACCTCACCCGCACCGCGCTCGGCACCGACTTCGGCATGCACGACCCCCGTTTCCTCTCCCGCTTCCACAGCGACGAGCGCCAGGTGCCCGCCTACCGCACCGGCCGCGTCTTCCTCGCCGGGGACGCCGCCCACGTCCACTCCCCGGCCGGCGGCCAGGGCATGAACACCGGCATCCAGGACGCCGCGAACCTTTCCTGGAAGCTGGCCGCCGTGCTGCGCGGCCGTGCCGAGGACACCCTCCTCGACACGTACCACGACGAACGGCACCCGGTGGGGGCCATGGTCCTGCGCTCCAGCGGGGCGCTCATCCGGATCGCGATGGCGCACACCCCGCTCCAGCGCGCGGGCCGCGCGGCCGTCACCCGCCTCTTCCACACCCTGCGCCCGGTCACCTCGCGCGCGATGGGCATGATCTCCGGCATCGGCATCGCGTACGGCTCCCCGCGCGGCTCCCACCCGCTGGTCGGCCGTCGCGTCCCGGACCTGGCACTGGCCGAGGGCAGGCTCTACGAACTGCTGCGCAAGGGCGAGTACGTCCTGGTCGCGGCGGCCGACGGGCCCGTCCCCGCCGACATCCCGCCGCACACGGTCCGCGCGCACTGGGCCCGCGGTTCTTCGGTGCTGGTCAGGCCGGACGGGTACGCGGCCTGGGCGGCGTACGCACCGAGAAAACCCCGGCAGAGCGGTTCCTGACGAGCCGCCAGAAGCCTGTGCGGCGCCCTGCCGCCCCTGGCGGCCCGTCAGGACTGCTCGCGGTGCACCTTCGTGTTGGACGCCTGGGCCCGGGGGCGGACCACCAGCAGGTCGATGTTGACGTGGGCGGGCCGGGTGGCGGCCCAGGTGATCGTCTCCGCCACGTCGTCGGCGCTCAGGGGCGCGTCCACGCCCGCGTACACCTTGGCGGCCTTCTCGGTGTCGCCGCGGAACCGGGTCGTCGCGAACTCCTCGGTCTTCACCATGCCGGGGGCGACCTCGATCACCCGGACCGGGGTGCCGACGATCTCCAGCCGGAGGGTCTCGGCGAGGACGTGGCTGCCGTGCTTGGCGGCCACGTAACCGCCGCCGCCCTCGTACGTGCCGTGGCCCGCGGTCGACGACACCACGACGATCGTGCCGCTGCGCTTGGCCCCGCCCCTGCTCGCTTCCTCCTCCTCGGACGCCGAGTCGGCGGCGGCGGTCAGAGCGGGCAGCAGCGCCTGCGTGAGGTTCAGCGTGCCGAGCACGTTGACCTCGTACATCGTGCGCCAGTCGGCCGGGTCGGCGGTGGCCACCGGGTCCGCGCCGAGTGCGCCGCCGGCGTTGTTGACGAGCAGGGCGACGGTGCGGAAAGCGGTCGCGAACTCGTCGACCGCCGCGCGGTCCGTCACGTCCAGCGGGTAGGGCATCGCCTGGTGGCCTGCCGCGTTGATCTCCTCGGCGAGGGCCTCGATGCGGTCCTTGCGGCGGGCGGTGAGCACGACGCGGTAGCCGGCGGCGGCGAGCTGCCGGGCGGTGGCCGCGCCGATGCCGCTGCTCGCTCCGGTGACGACGGCGATGGGGGCGCTGGGCATACGGGCTGCTCCTCGTGCGGACGTGAGGCGGGTGTGCTGCGGTCGGTGTGCGTACGAGGATAGGCGGGGTCAGCGCCCGCGCGGCGCGTACATGATCAAAGCCATACCGGCGAGGCAGACGAGGGCTCCCGCCACGTCCCAGCGGTCCGGCCGGTACCCGTCGGCGACCATGCCCCAGGCGATCGACCCGGCCACGAAGACGCCCCCGTAGGCGGCCAGGATCCGGCCGAAGTCCCCGTCGGGCTGGAGCGTCGCGACGAACCCGTACAGCCCGAGAGCGATGACTCCCGCCCCGATCCACACCCACCCCCGGTGCTCGCGCACGCCTTGCCAGACGAGCCAGGCACCGCCGATCTCGAAGAGCGCGGCGACGACGAAGAGGGCGGCGGAGCGGGCGACGAGCATGCGCATAAGGGTGGCATGCGGGGCCGGTGCGGAGCGATGTCACGAAGGAACGGGTACGTAGGCGGACATGTCACCTCACGCATACATGGGCACCCGCAGGGGTCCGCAGGTCCGGGCACTGACACTCGCGCTGGCACTGGCCGGGGCGGTCACCGCCATGACCCCACTCGGCGCGGCGGCCGCCACCCCGGTCCCTCCTGTCTCCGCCGCCACCCCGGTCCCTCCTGTCTCCGCCGCCACTACGGCCACCGACGAGGCCGAGGTGGACCTCGCCCATCACGGCAGCGTCGTCTACACGGAGGACGGCCGGCTCACCATGCGCCTGCATACCTGGAACCACGGTCCCGTGAGCCTGGAGTCGGCGGCGGTACGGGTGTCCTTCTCGGCTCCCGTGCAGGGCCGGGCCCCGGCCGCCTGCCGCAGGGCGAGCAGCTCGGCCCTGGTCTGCGAGACGGGCCCGCTGCGGGCCGGGTCGACGAGGTCCCGCACCCTCGACCTCGGCCTGCGGGTGGCCGGCGCCCCCGCGGAGGTGCTGGCGGAGGTGCGCACGGTCCGGCTGGGCTCCGTCGGAATCCGGCCGGTGAGCCGGGACCTCAACCCCGCCAACGACAGCCTGCGCGTCCTGGCACCGGCCACCGGGGACACCTACTACTTCTGATCCGCCGCGGCCACGCTCCGTCAGGCGGCGGGGATCAGGATCAGGCGGCCGGGATCAGGGCCTTGGGACGGTCGCTGCGGACCAGCTGGAGGTGCTGGTGTCCTCTGCGGAGGTCCAGCTTCGGACGCAGCCCCCCGACCTTGCACAGCAGCAGCCCGATCCCCGCCGCCGCCAGCGCAGAGATCACGCCGCCCGCGGCGAAGCCGATCCTGGCGCCGTACGTGTCGGTGATCCAGCCGAGCAGCGGGGCGCCCAGCGGCGTACCGCCGGTGAAGACCATCATGAACAGGGCCATCACCCGCCCGCGCATCGCGGGATCGGTCGCCATCTGGACGCTGGAGTTCGCGGTGACGTTCACCGTCAGCCCGAACATCCCGATCGGCACCATCATCACGGCGAACATCCAGAACTCCGGCGCGAACGCCGTCACCAGTTCCAGCACGCCGAACAGCAGCGCCGCGCCCACCAGCAGCCGCAGCCGGGAGCTGCCCCGCCGGGCCGCGAGCAGCGCGCCCGCGAGCGAGCCCGCCGCCATCAGGGTGTTGAGCAGGCCGTAGGTGCCCGCGTCTCCGTGGAAGACGTCGTCGACGAAGGCGGAGAGCCAGATCGGGAAGTTGAACCCGAAGGTGCCGATGAAGCCGACGAGCACGATCGGCCAGAACAGGTCGGGCCGCCCTGCCACGTACCGCAGGCCCTCGCGCAGCTGTCCCTTGCCACGCGGCGAGCGCTCCACCTTGTGGAGCTCCGAGGTGCGCATCATCAGCAGGCCCGCGATGGGCGCGAGGAAGGACAGGCCGTTGAGCAGGAAGGCGAAGCCGCTGCCGACGGCGGTGATCAGGACACCGGCGACGGCGGGGCCGATCAGCCGGGCCGACTGGAAGTTCGCGGAGTTCAGGCTGACGGCGTTGCGGATCTGGTCGGGGCCGACCATCTCGGCGACGAAGGTCTGCCGGGCCGGGTTGTCGACGACGGTGACCAGCCCGCCCACGAAGGCGGTCGCGTAGACGTGCCAGACCTCGACGTGCCCGGAGAGCGTCAGGGCGGCCAGGGCGAGGCCGGTGAGGCCCATCGCCGACTGGGTGACCAGCAGCAGGGGCCGCTTCGGCAGCCGGTCGGCGAGTACGCCTCCGTACAGGCCGAAGAGCAGCATGGGCAGGAACTGCAGGGCGATGGTCAGGCCGACGGCGGACGCCGAGCCGGTCAGCGAGAGCACCAGCCAGTCCTGGGCGATGCGCTGCATCCAGGTGCCGGTGTTGGACACGACTTGCCCGCTTGCGAAGAGCCGGTAGTTCCGGTTCCTGAGCGAGCTGAACATCGAAGTAGGTGCGGTCGGTGCGGGTGCGGAGTCTGCTCCGGTTCCCGTACTCAAAGTGCGTTCGCCTCCTTGGTGGCGCGCGGGGTCGGTTCTGCCCACCTGTGCCCGGTGCTACAGGTGGGCCAATTTCTCCAGGACCGGGGCGGCAGCGCGCAGCTTCGCCCAGTCGTCCTCGTCCAGACCGTCGGCGAGGAGGGACAGCCAGGCGTTCCGCTTGCGGCGGCTCTCTTCGAGCATGGCCTCCGCGGTCTCGGTCTGGCGTACCACCTTCTGGCGGCGGTCGTCGGGGTGCGGTTCGAGCCTGACCAGACCCTTCGCTTCGAGCAGTGCGACGATCCGGGTCATCGACGGCGGCTGTACGTGTTCCTTGCGGGCCAGCTCACCGGGGGTGGCCGAGCCGCAGCGGGCGAGAGTGGCGAGCACCGACATTTCGGTGGGGCTCAGCGACTCGTCGACCCGCTGGTGCTTCAGACGCCGGCCCAGCAGCATGACTGCGGAGCGCAGGGCGTTCACGGCGGCGGCGTTGTCGCCGTGGGACAGGTCAGGCATGGTCGTTAGCATAACTCATTACCCACTCTAAAGACCACCTGAATCACAGGGCTCGGTCCCGGGGTGGCGGACATCACCCGTACGAGTGAGTTGGGGCCGGAAAGCGACGCACGGCGCGGGAGCTCCGGCCGACCCTGGGGAAATGGACTCGTCAGTGCTCAGCCTGCGAATAGACGCTGATCTCCTCGACCGGCTGCGCGAAAGGGCCGGAAAACGCGGAATGAGCGTCCAGGACTATGTGGTCCGGACGCTCATTCGCGACGACTTCGACGAGCGGTTCAAGACCGCGGTCGACGAGACGGAGAAGTTCTACGGGGCGGCCTGAGCACGAACCCCGGAGGCCGGGGCGCGCCCGGCCGGGATCCGTACGGGGCCGGGGGCCGCGCGCTCGTTGGCTTCCCCCGAGGGGCTACGTCAGGCCCAGGGCCGGCATCAGGTAGTAGAAGGCGAAGACCGCGGAGACGGCGTACATCGCGACCGGCACCTCGCGCCCGCGCCCCGCGGCGAGCCGCAGCACGCAGAAGCTGACGAAGCCGATGCCGATGCCGTTCGTGATCGAGTACGTGAACGGCATCATCAGCATCGTCAGGAACGCCGGGACCGCGATCGTGTAGTCGCTCCAGTCGATGGCCCTGATGGAGCCGGACAGGATCAGGAAACCGACTGCGAGCAGCGCCGGGGTGGCCGCCTGCGACGGGACCATGGTGACCAGCGGGGTGAGGAACAGGCCGACCGCGAAGAGGCCGCCGGTCACCATGTTGGCGAGGCCGGTGCGCGCGCCTTCGCCGACGCCCGCGGTGGACTCCACGAAGCAGGTGGTGGCGGAGGAGGAGGTGCCGCCGCCCGCGGCGACCGCGAGGCCGTCGACGAGGAGGACCTTGTTGACGCCGGGCAGGTTGCCCTTCTCGTCGGTCAGCTTCGCCTCGTCGCCGACGGCCAGGATGGTGCCCATCGCGTCGAAGAAGCAGGACAGCAGGACCGAGAAGACGAACAGGACGCCCGTCAGGAGGCCGACCTTCTCGAAGCCGCCGAACAGGCTGACCTTGCCGAGCAGTCCGAAGTCCGGCAGGGCGACCGGGTTGCCGGGCCACTCGGGCGTCGTCAGGCCCCAGCTCTTCACGTCGGCGACCACGTGGATGACCATCGCGACGACCGTCATGACGACCATCGAGATCAGGATCGCGCCGGGGACCTTGCGGGTCATCAGGGCGAGCGTGAGCAGCACGCCGAGGACGAAGACCAGGACGGGCCAGCCGTTGAGGTGGCCGCCGGCGCCGAGCTGGAGCGGGACGGTGGTGTGCGCGGCGTCCGGCATGCGGGTGACGAAGCCCGCGTCGACCAGGCCGATCAGCATGATGAACAGGCCGATGCCGATCGCGATGCCCTTGCGCAGGCCCAGCGGCACCGCGTTCATCACGCGCTCGCGGAGCCCGGTGGCGACCATCAGCATGACGACGACACCGGCGAGCACGACCATGCCCATCGCGTCCGGCCAGCTCATCCGGGGGGCGAGCTGGAGGGCGACGACGGTGTTCACGCCGAGGCCGGCGGCCAGGGCGATCGGGACGTTGCCGATGACGCCCATCAGGAGCGTGGAGAGGGCGGCGGTCAGCACGGTGGCGGTGACCAGCTGTCCGTTGTCGAGCTGGTGCCCGTACATGTCCTTGGCGCTGCCGAGGATGATCGGGTTCAGCACGATGATGTACGCCATCGCGAAGAAGGTGGCGAGCCCGCCGCGCAGTTCGCGGGCGACCGTCGAACCCCGCTCGGTGATCTTGAAGAAGCGGTCGAGTCCGTTGACCGGCCCCTGCGACTGCGAAGGCTTCGGGGCGGACGACGACGGTTCGGCGGCGTCCACCGGGGAGCTGGCGGGGGGCATGCGTGACCTCACGGGGAGACAGGGGCGGGGTGAAATTCGGTCGGACTTGGAGGTTTAAACGAACGGAACCAGTCAAACCAAAGCAGATTCAGTATGAACGCATAAGGGGAAGATCGGTATCTCCGCGCGTAGACCCATGGGACGAGCGGCCCGCCGGGGTGCCCCGCCAGGCTTGCGCGGAGCCGGTTGCCTCGTCTCCCGGGCGTCCCGCGAGCCGTGGGCGGGTGCCGCCTAGACTGGCCCGCATGGCGAAGTGGACAGCGCAGCACGAGGCACCCGAGCCCCTGGAGGGGCCCGTCGTCGGCACCGTCGTCGGCGGCACGATCATCTGGTTCGTGATCTTCCTCGCCCAGGCCGCTTTCTACGGCTGGTTCGCCGACCGCGGCCTGACCTGGTGGTACTGGACCCCGCTGGCCGGTGCCGGGCTGGGCCTCATCGGCATCTGGTACGTCCGGGGGCGCGACGCGGCGCTGAAGAGGTTCGCGGCCGAGCGGGCCGCCGCAGAGGCCGCGGACGGAGCCGGTGGCGGCCCGGATGCGCAGCCGCACACGTCGTGACGAAGAGCCGGGGGCAGCTCGTGCGCGCAGGCGCACACCTCGTGACGAGGAGCCGGGGGCGGCTCGTGCGCGCAGCCCCGCACCTCGTGACGAGGAGCCGGGGGCAGCTCGTGCGCGCAGGCGCACACCTCGTGACGAGGAGCCGGGGGCGGCTCGTGCGCGCAGGCGCACACCTCGTGATGAGGAGCCGGGGGCGGCTCGTGCGCGCAGCCCCGCACCTCGTGACGTACACCCCTTAACAGACACCGGCGGCGGCCCGCGTACGACCTGCGGCCCGACCTCATCCTGCCAAGGCATGATCTTGCCGCTGTTCGACGGGTGAACGCGTACTTCCGCCCGTACCGTCGACGCATGACACACATTGACGCGGGCTCGGAACTGGACCCCGTACACCCGGTGCAACCACCCGAGCGCGGCCCGGCCGTGGCGGTCGCCGAGCGGGCGCGGGGGCTCACCGCCGCCGAAGTGGCGGAGCGGATCGCCCGCGGTGAGGTCAATGACGTTCCGGTGCGCAGTTCGCGCTCGACGGCGGAGATCGTCCGGGGCAATGTCTTCACCCGGTTCAACGCGATCATCGGCGTGCTCTGGGCAATCATGCTCGTCGTCGCGCCCATCCAGGACAGCCTGTTCGGCTTCGTGATCATCGCGAACACCGGCATCGGCATCATCCAGGAGCTGCGCGCCAAGAAGACCCTGGACGGGCTCGCGGTCATCGGCGAGGCCAAGCCGACGGTGCGCAGGGACGGCGTCGCGGCCGAGATCTCGACCTCGCAGATCGTGCTAGGCGACGTCATCGAACTCGGGCCCGGCGACAAGGTGGTGGTCGACGGCGAGGTCGCCGAGGCCGACAACCTGGAGGTCGACGAGTCGCTGCTGACCGGCGAGGCCGACCCGGTGCTCAAGAAGCCGGGCGACGTCATGATGTCCGGCTCGTTCGTCGTCGCGGGCGGCGGCGCGTTCACCGCGACGAAGGTCGGCAGGGAGGCGTACGCCGCCCAGCTCGCCGAGGAGGCGTCCCGCTTCACGCTGGTCCACTCCGAGCTGCGCAGCGGCATCTCCACCATCCTCAAGTACGTGACCTGGATGATGGTCCCGACCGCGCTCGGGCTGATCCTCAGCCAGCTGGTCGCCAAGGACAACGCCTTCAAGGACTCCATCGCCCGCACCATCGGCGGCATCGTCCCGATGATCCCCGAGGGCCTGGTCCTGCTGACCTCGGTTGCCTTCGCGATCGGTGTCATCCGGCTCGGCCGCAAGCAGTGCCTGGTGCAGGAGCTGCCCGCGATCGAGGGCCTGGCCCGCGTCGACGTCGTCTGTCTGGACAAGACGGGCACGCTGACCGAGGGCGGCATGGACGTCACCGAGCTGCGCCCGCTGGGCGGGGCCGACGAGTCCTACGTGCGCCAGGTGCTGGGGGCGCTGGGCGAGAGCGACCCCCGGCCGAACGCCAGCCTCCAGGCCATCAAGGACAAGTACCCGGACGACGCCGAGTGGCGGGTGCTGGAGTCGCTGCCGTTCTCCTCCGCGCGCAAGTACAGCGGGGCCTCCTTCAGCGACGGCACCGGGGAGAACTCGACCTGGCTGCTCGGCGCCCCCGACGTGCTGCTGCCGCACGGCGACCCGGCGCTCGAAGAGATCGACGAGCTGAACGCGCAGGGCCTGCGGGTGCTGCTGCTGGCCCGGGCGGCCGGTGAGCTGGACGACCCGCAGGTGTCGGCCGGGGCCAGGGCGACCGCGCTGGTGGTCCTGGAGCAGCGGCTGCGGCCGGACGCCGGCGAGACGCTCGCCTACTTCGCCGACCAGGGCGTGGCCGCCAAGGTGATCTCCGGCGACAACGCCGTGTCGGTGGGCGCGGTGGCCGGCAAGCTGGGCATGGCGGGCGCGGAGAACACCATCGACGCCCGGCAGCTGCCCACCGACCAGGCCGAGATGGCGGCGGTGCTGGAGTCGAACGCCGTCTTCGGGCGGGTCACCCCGCAGCAGAAGCGGGACATGGTGGCGGCCCTCCAGTCGAGGGGTCACACGGTCGCCATGACGGGCGACGGCGTGAACGACGTGCTCGCGCTGAAGGACGCCGACATCGGCGTCTCGATGGGCTCGGGCTCCGAGGCGACGCGGGCGGTCGCCCAGATCGTGCTGCTGAACAACAGCTTCGCCACACTGCCCTCGGTGGTCGCCGAGGGCCGCCGGGTCATCGGCAACATCACGCGGGTGGCGACCCTCTTCCTGACGAAGACGGTCTACTCGGTGCTGCTCGCCATCCTGGTGGTGTGCAGCCAGGTCGACTACCCCTTCCTGCCCCGCCACCTGACGCTGCTCTCGACCCTGACGATCGGTGTCCCGGCCTTCTTCCTGGCGCTGGCGCCGAACAAGGAGCGGGCGAAGCCGCACTTCGTGCGCAGGGTGATGCGGTACTCGATCCCCAGCGGTGTCATCGCGGCGACCGCGACCTTCTCGTCGTACCTGCTGGCCAGGTCCCACTACTCGGGTCCTGACGCGCTCGCGGCCGAGACGAGCGCGGCGACGCTGACGCTGTTCCTGGTGGCGATGTGGGTACTGGCGATCATCGCCCGGCCGTACACCTGGTGGCGGGTCGGGCTGGTGGCGACGATGGGGCTCGGGTTCCTGCTGGTGCTGGCGGTGCCGTGGCTCCAGGACTTCTTCGCGCTGAAGCTCGTGGGCACGACGATGCCGTGGGCGGCCGTCGGGATCGCGGCGGCGGCCTCGGCGCTGCTGGAGCTGGTGTGGCGCTGGGTGGGGCGGAAGTGGCCGGCGTGAGCGGCGGCTGAGCCGGGGCCTCACCGGCGGCGCGGAAGGGGCGGGGACAGATGTCCCCGCC
>NZ_JBHXRV010000038.1:0-88706 GCF_042716745.1 Streptomyces sp. NPDC058663 | reverse complement strand
GAGTGCATGGCGCGCACTCCGGGGCCGCCCGGGAATTCAGACCCGCTGGGGGTCAACTGCACAACGTCAGGAGTTGACGCAGGTGTTGCCGAAGGCGGGGTTCAGCAGACCGATCACGTTGACCGTGTTGCCGCACAGGTTCACCGGAACGTGGACCGGAACCTGAACAACGTTGCCCGAGAGGACGCCGGGGGAGCCCACCGCGGCGGCCTGCGCACCCGAGTCGGCAACAGCCATGCCCGCGCTCGCGAGAACGAGTCCACCGGTAGCAGCCGCAGCAGCGACGATCTTCTTGATCATTGTTCCTCCTAGTTGGAAAGCGCGATCCCAGCCGCGGACCGCATCACCTGTAACGAAGAGAAACCTGTGGGGCTACGACCAGATCACCCCATTCACTCTTTTCATTCACTTGGAACGTGTGGGCGAATTTTCGGGAGGCCCGTTTCCGCCGCCTTCGCCGCGGGTTTCAGCAGGCGTCGATGAAGCGGTCCAGGACCCGCGCGCCGAACTTGAGCCCCTCGGTCGGCACCCGCTCGTCGACGCCGTGGAACATGCCCGCGAAGTCCAGTTCGGGCGGCAGCTGGAGCGGCGCGAAGCCGAAGCAGCGGATGCCGAGGTCGTCGAAGTGCTTGGCGTCGGTGCCGCCGGAGAGCATGTACGGGATGGCGCGGGCGATCGGGTCCTCGGCGCGCAGCGCGAGCTGCATCGCGTCCACCAGTTTGCCGTCGAAGTCGGTCTCCAGCGCCCTGTCGCGGTGCGAGCGCTCCTCGTCGATCTTCACCCGCGGGCCGAGGATACGGGCGAGGTCGGCGTGGAACTCCTCCTCGTACCCCGGCAGGAAGCGGCCGTCGACGTGTGCGCTCGCCTGCCCGGGGATGACGTTCACCTTGTAGCCGGCGTCGAGCATGGTGGGGGCGGCGGAGTTGCGCAGGGTGGCGCCGACCATCTTGGCGATGCCGCCCAGCTTGGCCAGGGTCTCGTCCATGTTCTCGGGGTCGAGCTCGGTGCCGAGCGCGTCGGAGAGCTCGTCGAGGAAGGAGCGCACCGTCTTGGTGACGCGCACCGGCCACTCGTAGCGGCCCAGCCTGCCCACCGCCTCGCACAGTTCGGTGATGGCGTTGTCCTTGTTGGTCATCGAACCGTGGCCCGCGGTGCCGTCCACCGTGAGCCGCATCCAGTTCATGCCCTTCTGCGCGGTCTCCACCAGGTACAGGCGCAGGTTCTCGTTGACCGTGAAGGAGAAGCCGCCGACCTCGCCGATGGCCTCGGTGACGCCCTCGAAGAGGTCGGGGTGCTTGTCGACGAGATGCCGGGCCCCGTACGTGCCGCCCGCCTCCTCGTCGGCGAGGAACGCCAGCACGATGTCGCGCGGGGGTTTGCGCCCGGTGCGCAGCCGGTCGCGGACGACCGCGAGGGTCATCGCGTCCATGTCCTTCATGTCGACCGCGCCGCGGCCCCACACGCAGCCGTCGGCGATCTCGCCGGAGAAGGGGTCGTGGGTCCAGTCCGCGGCGTTCGCCGGCACGACGTCGGTGTGGCCGTGGATGAGGAGTGCGGGCCGCGAGCGGTCTTCGCCCTCGATGCGTGCCACGGTCGACGCCCGCCCCGGGTGGGACTCGAAGATCTTCGGTTCGAGACCGACCTCGGCGAGCTTCTCCGCCACGTACTCGGCGGCCTTGCGCTCCCCGGGCCCGGAGTGGTCGCCGTAGTTGCTGGTGTCGATGCGGATGAGATCCCGGCAGAGGTCGACGACCTCGTCCTCGCCGGTCACCGTCCGGGTCGTGTTCGTCTCGCTCACGCTGCTTCCTCCCACTGCGTTGCTGGTGGTCCCCCTCATCCTCTCGCCCCTCGCCGCGCCACCCAAGGGGGGCCCACCTGCGCAATGCGCCGTTCACGCAGGTGGGAGGCCGGATCGGGGGTGGTGATCGGGCACCCCGAACCCCTGGTATTGTTTTCCACGTCGGAACGGGCCAGCTCAGAACAGCCCCGACCGGCAGACACCTTGTCCGGGTGGCGGAATGGCAGACGCGCTAGCTTGAGGTGCTAGTGCCCTTTATCGGGCGTGGGGGTTCAAGTCCCCCCTCGGACACCAGCTGAGACCCCACTTCACGTGGGGTTTTCTGCATTTCCGGGCTGTGGCGTGACCAACCACGTGACCAACAGCCGGAAGCCCTGATCAAACCAGGGACGAGAGGCCGATCCGGCCTGCTCCGGAGGCTGCGAGCTTCTTCGCCCCAGAGGGGCGCTTCTTGCCGTACTGGCCCATTGTGTAGCCGGGCGAGTGGTGACGAACGTTCGCGGAGACCTCGACGGGGTTCTCCCCGGCCTCCAGGTCGTTGGTCACCTTGCTGTGACGCCAGTCATGCAGCCGGAAGTCCTCCGGCAGACCCAGCCGGCTCCGGAGAGTCCGCCAGCGGGCCGACACCTTCTCAGGGTCCTGAGGGCCTCCAGCCTCACCCCGGTAGAGTTTGAAGCCATCACGGGCGAACACAAGGTCATGGTCCACCCAGCCGGGCCCCAGCCTCCTGCGCTCCGCGTCCTGGCGCTCCCGCTGCTTCTGTGGCGCATCGTGCGCCGGTACGCCCGCATCCTCGGGGAGTCCCTCCCCGAAGCACAGGCCGTGTTCATTGAGAGAACGGCTGAGCAGACCCTCAGGGTTGCTGCCTGCCTGGCAGCCTCCGAGTGCTCCGAGACCATCACGGATGAGATTCTGTTCGCTGCCTTCACCCTGGTACGCCGTTCCGTCCAGGACGCCGTACGGATCACCAAGGGAGCCGACTCACCCAAGGTGAAGCGGCAGTCCCTCAGCCTGGCCGACAAGGTCAGGGCCCGCATCGAACTCCACGGCGGACGGGCAAACTCCACCCAGATGCTGCCCTACGTCGGAGCCTCCGCACGGGAGGTCAAGGCACTGCCCGGAATCGTCGTCACCGTAGAACGATCCGGCAAGACAGGCCGACCCTCCACCGTCTTCACTCTGGAAGAGAGCACCCCCGTTCCGGCAGAACGGGAGACTCAGGCGCAGAGCAGTTCCCACTACGGTGAGCCGCAGCCGGCCAGCACCGAGCGTGAAGGGAACCGAGGATCAGTCGTCCAGATGAACGCCTACCGGGCTGTTCCCGTACAAGCCGCTACGCCCGCTCCTGAACCGTCTCCGCAGACTGCATCCGTCGCTCAGGCCAACCCGTTCCGCTCCCTGCTCTGACCTAACGAACAAACCCAGAACGCCCCCGCCGATCCGGCGGGGGCGTTCCTTTGCTGCGGAGGTCCAGTCAGACGGGCCCTGCTCAGAGCGCGATGGGGCTCACTACTCCGGTACGACCGAATGGCGTTCGATGCTTGCCTTTGACGTGGACCGGTCGAGAAGCCGCAGTTCCCACGGCCCCGTGTTCACGTCGAAGTCCTTTCCGAACCCGACCCACTTCCCTGCCATCCGGCGGCCAGTCGGCTCAACGAGAAGCTGGAGCGCCCCGTGATAGCGAGCACCGTTGTAGTAGCCGTCAGCGGCTGTCTGCTCCGTCCACGACCCAGTGACGACGTTCCGGTCCACCGTGAGGTCAAGGTGAATCGGGCTGTCCGGGTTGCTCGATGCCCCCGGCAACGACTCGACCGTGAGGCGGTTTCCACGGTGCACCACAAGCACATGATGAGCAGCCGTGAACGTCTGCTCACGGCTGGACGAGAAGAACTCGTACCGGCTTAGCCAGACACCCGAGAAGTCGTCTCCCTGGGGCTGAGAAGCCGTCGCAGGGTCTCCGGCGGCCTCCGTGATCCCCGCCCCTTCTGCTTCCAAGTCGTGGCCTCCTGCCCCGTCCTCGTGGACGCGCGAGCCGGGCACGGCGAGAGCGAACCCTAGGGCCTCAGCCGGTCGGCCGGTGGCCTTTTCCAGGGCACGGGCGTACGCAGGTCGGCAGGTGCGAGTCTGGCCCGACTCCCACCGCTGAACGAGCCTCTTGGAAGCGTCGTTTGGTTCACGGAGAGCCGTACCGGCCTCCCTGATCGCCTTCGCGAACTCATCCTGAGACAAGCGCATTCCGATACGTACGGCGCGCAGAACATCATTTGCCTGAACCGTCGTCGTCATGATCTGAGGCTAGCGCCGAGACCCCCTGAATGACACCGGTTTGACGCCTCTCGTGTGACGCCTATCCGCCACCTGAGCGACGTCTCGAACGTCGTCGTTTTGCCCCGCTCGCGCCGCAACGATGGTCGGCATGTCCATCCGCATCAGCACGTACACGGTAAGAACCGACGGCACGCAGACCACTCCGCGAACGTTCTACGAGGGCGACGGGGAGGGGCCTCTCGTTTCGAGCGCCATGCCGCTCTGTTCTTGCCCCAAGTGCCGGGATGGACGTCCTATCCGGAGCACCAAGAGCAGTGGAGGCAAGAGAGCATGAGCACGTTAATCGTGGTCCGAGAGCCGAGGGCGTACGTCACGCCGGACGTGTGGGAGCGGGAGGTATCGCTCCTCCTGCGCAGCCCGGAGAACACGCGGGAGTTGGCGGAGCGCAAGTTCGGTCAGGCTGTCGCCTTCGTGATGACCTGCGGTGAGAACCCGGATCTCCTCATGGGTCCGTCGAAGGCCGTGGATGAGGCGTGGCACTCGTTCATGCTCGACTCGATCCAGTACCACCACTTCACCAACCGGCACTTCGGCCGGTATATCCACCACGTCCCGGAGCTGCCCGGTGCCAAGGGTGACACCGAGTGCAGCGGCGGGGTGATCGACGCGGACGGACACGACCTGAAGACCGGTAAGCCCCTCGTGCTGGCTCAGACGATCACGGCCATCAAGGCGGCGGGGTTTGAGATCGACGCCGACTTGTGGGGCATGGAGGACGCGGCGGACTGCAACCAGTGCCACGCCGGATGCCACGACTCCCCAAAGAAGCAGTAGCTCCGCGTCGCGGTTGATTGGCTGGGGCTCATCCCCGTACGTCGGGGGTGGGCCCTTCCCGCATGGAGAGGATCAACAAGCAATGACCCTGGCTGAGTCCTGGGACCGTTACGCGGTCGGCAGTAAGCCACGTAGGACCACGAACGCCCGAGGTGAGAGAACCTGGCTCAACTGGACCCAGTACCCCGACCACGGGCCGAACGAAAGCGTTCTAGGGCCGGTGGCGGGCCGATCCGTGTTGGAGCTGGGGTCGGGAGTCGGGAGCAACCTTGCTCACCTTGTGACGCTGGGGGCTACCGGCGTCGGTGTGGACGTGGCCCCGGCCCGCGAGGAGAAGGCGCGGCAGGAGTGGGGTCACGTGGCGGGGCTTGAGTTCCGGACGGCGGAGGCTACGGCGTTCCTGGCTGACACTTCCGAGACTTTCGATGTGGTGCTCTCGATCTTCGGCGCAGTGTGGTTCGTGGACCCGGAGAAGCTGCTCCCATTGGTCCGGGCTCGTATGAGTACGGGTGGCATCCTGGCGTTCTCCCACCTCCCCCCAGGCAGCCAGGCACCCCGGCCCGGTAAGGCGGGGATGCGGCACGACCACGCTCCGGACGAGTGGGTGCACATCCTCGGATTGCACGGATTCGGAGACGTGGACGCCACGGTTCTTGCCCCGCCGCAAGGTGCGGAGGTAGCGACAATGCTGGTTCGGGCCGTGGCTTCCTGATCCTTTTCAATTCCCGTTGGACACGTGACCAACGCATGACCAACAGCGGCCAGGAACGGACAGAAACAGCAGGTCACAGGGGTAAGCCTTGGAGGTCCCGAAGGGGTACCCGAATCACGTTTCCCCAGGTCAGATAACTAACTAGCTACAACCTGGGTCAAGAGTTCAAGTCCCCCCTCGGACACACAGAGAAAACCCCTGGCCGTCGTACTGGCCGGGGGTTTTTCCGTATGCGCGCCTCCCCTGCGCGGCGCGCGGCCGGCTATCGCGGGTGCGGTGACGGGGCGGGCGGCCGGCCGGCTTCCCAGAGTGCGGGATCGGCCCAGGCGCCGACGATCGCCACGTCCGGGTCCTGGTGGCGCAGGGCGGCGAAGCGTTCGGCCAGCAGCTGGAGGCGGACGGTCAGCGGGATCTGGGCCAGCACCGGGGGCAGCGCGGGGGCGCCGGGGTGTGCGGTGAGGGTCGTGACGGGAATGGATTCGGCCGCCGCCACCCTGCCCAGGGCCCCGGTCAGGCCGTCGCGGTCCGCGGCGGGTTCGAGGACCAGGAGACCGTCGGCGGCGGTGAGCGGGACCGCAGCGCCGTGCAGGAAGCGGTCGGACTCGAAGCCCTCGGCGAGCATCCGGGCGGCCTCCCTGATCTTCAGGGCGCCCTCACGGGCGGTGACGCCCCAGGGTCCGCAGCCGATCAGGGCGAGACTGCGGGCGGGGAAGGGGACCTCGTCGAGGTCGGGGTCGGCGCAGACCGCCCTTACCGCCTCTGCGGTCAGACCGAGCTGCTCCGGGGAGCCTTCCGGGGCGCCCAGCTGGTGGGCGATGCGGGCCAGGACACCGAGGGCCGAGGTGTAGCTGACGGTGTACGTCTCGGATTCCTCCGTGGTGCCGGTCGGCACGGCCTCGGGCCAGCCCCGGCCGGGGCCGGTGACCGAGACCACCGGGAGGCCGGCCGCGAGAGCCGCGGCGCGGGTGCGGGCGGCGTACGCGGTCTCGGCGGTGTGCGTGATGACCAGCAGAGCGTCGCCCTCGCGCGGGGCGGCGGCCCAGCGGGCCGCGTGCGCGCCCGACTGCGGGCGGGCGTCGAGGCCGGCCTGTTCCAGGAGGTGTGCGCCGAGCTCGGCGGCGTGCCGGCTGGTCCCCGTACCCACGACCAGGACGCGGCGGGCGCCGGCGAGGCGGCCGGCCGCCTCGGAGACGTCCCTGTCCGCGAGGCGGTCGAGGGCGTCGGCCTGGGCGTGGATCATGCGGTGCAGGGCGGTGGCAGGCATGGGGCGCTTCCTCAGGGCGGCTGGGCTGGTCCGGTTCGATTCTTCGGAGGTGCGGAATCCCTTGTCAAGGGTTGTCCGGGGTACGGATTTCGTTGCATGACAACGGCCCCGCGGTGGGAACCGCGGGGCCGTGGGGGTGCGCGAGGAGTCAGTGGCCGCGGGCGATCCACTCGTCGAGGTGGGGGGCCTCGGCGCTGATCGTCGTCGAGCCGCCGTGGCCGGTGTGCACGGTGGTGCCGGCGGGGAGGGCGAGCAGGCGGTCGCGGATCGAGTCCACGATCGTCGGGAAGTGGGAGAAGGAGCGGCCTGTGGCGCCGGGGCCGCCCTGGAAGAGGGTGTCGCCGGTGAAGACGGTGGCCAGGTCCTCGGCGTACAGGCAGACGGCACCCGGCGCGTGGCCGGGGGTGTGCAGCACCTTGAGGACCGTACCGGCCACGGGGATCTCCTGGCCGTCGGTCAGGGAGCCGTCCGGGGCGCGGTCCGGGTGGGTCTGCTTCCAGAGGGGGAGGTCGTCCTCGTGGAGCAGGACCGGGGCGCCGGTGGCGTCGGCGAGGGCCGGGGCGGCGTCGATGTGGTCGTTGTGCGCGTGGGTGCAGACGATGGCGCGCAGGGTGCGGCCCGCGAGTGCGGCCAGGATGGCGTCCGCGTCGTGGGCGGCGTCGATGACGACCGCCTCGGTGTCGTCGCCGACGATCCAGACGTTGTTGTCGACGTCCCAGGTGCCGCCGTCGAGGGAGAAGGTGCCGGAGGTGGTGAGGTGATCGATGCGTACGGTCATCAGAAGGTCACCACCGAGCGCAGTACGTCGCCCTCGTGCATGCGGGCGAAGGCCTTTTCGACGTCACCGAGGCCGATGGTCTCGGTGACGAAGGCGGCCAGGTCGATGCGGCCCTGCTGGTGCAGGTCGATGAGCATGGGGAAGTCGCGCGAGGGCAGGCAGTCGCCGTACCAGGACGACTTGAGCGCGCCGCCGCGGCCGAAGACGTCCAGGAGGGGCAGTTCGATGCGCATCTCCGGGGTGGGGACCCCGACCAGGACGACCGTGCCGGCGAGGTCGCGGGCGTAGAAGGCCTGCTGGTACGTCTCGGGGCGGCCGACGGCCTCGATGACGACGTCGGCGCCGTTGCCGTCGGTGAGGGCGCGGATCGCCTCGACGGGGTCTGAGGTCTTCGAGTTGACCGTGTGGGTGGCGCCCATGGTCTTGGCGGTCGTCAGTTTGCGGTCGTCGATGTCGACGGCGATGATCTTCGCTGCTCCGGCGAGGCGGGCGCCGACGACGGCGGCGTCGCCCACTCCCCCGCAGCCGATGACGGCGACCGAGTCGCCGCGGCCGACCTGGCCGGTGTTGATCGCTGCGCCGATGCCCGCCATGACGCCGCAGCCGAGGAGGCCCGCGACGGCCGGGGAGACCTCGGGGTCGACCTTGGTGCACTGACCGGCCGCGACGAGGGTCTTCTCGGCGAAGGCGCCGATGCCCAGCGCCGGGGAGAGTTCCGTGCCGTCGAGCAGGGTCATCCTCTGCTTCGCGTTGTGGGTGTCGAAGCAGTACTGGGGGCGGCCGCGCAGACAGGCCCGGCACTGGCCGCAGACCGCGCGCCAGTTGAGGATCACGAAGTCGCCGGGGGTGACGTCGGTGACGCCCTCGCCGACGGACTCGACGATTCCCGCGGCCTCGTGGCCGAGCAGGAAGGGGAAGTCGTCGTTGATGCCGCCCTGCTTGTAGTGCAGGTCGGTGTGGCAGACGCCACAGGCCTGGATCTTCACCACGGCCTCACCGGGGCCGGGATCCGGGATGACGATGGTCTCGACACGTACCGGCTCGTTCTTGCCCGGGGCGATGACCCCGAGAACCTGCTGCGACATGCGTCCGCTTCCTTCCCGTTCACGAATGCGTACGACGATACGCGCGTCGGCCGCCCCTCGGAGAAGGGGCGGCCGACGTGGTGCAGCGAGCGTTCAGCAGGCGGAGGTCAGAGCTTCTTGGGTGGGAGGATGCCCGCCGCTTCGCGCTCGGCCGAGATCGCGGACACCCTGCGGCGCACCACGAACCAGCCGCCCACCAGGGCTGCGGCGATCAGCGGCAGGCAGTACACGGTCTTGCGGCCGTCTCCGCCGCCGTACCACATCAGGAAGACCACGGAGGCGAGGAAGACCAGCGTGACGATCTGGGTGTACGGGGCCCAGGGGAGCCGGTACGCGGGCCGGTCGACGACGCCCTCCTTGGAGCGGCGGTAGAACATCAGCGAGCAGATCATGATCATCGCCCAGGTGCCGAGAATGCCGATCGAGGCGAAGTTCAGCACGATCTCGAAGGCGTTCTTCGGGACGAAGAAGTTCAGCGCGACGCCCAGGACGCCGAAGCCCGCGGTGAGCAGGATGCCGCCGTAGGGGACCTGGCCCTTGTTCATCCGGCCGGTGAACTTCGGGGCGGAGCCCGCGAGGGACATCGAGCGCAGGATGCGGCCGGTGGAGTACAGGCCCGAGTTCAGGCTGGACAGGGCGGCGGTGAGCACCACGAGGTTCATGATGCCCGCCGCGCCCGGGACGCCGATCTTGTCCATGACGGTGACGAACGGGCTCTGCTTGTCGCTGTAGGCCGTGTACGGCAGCAGCAGGGCGAGCAGGACGACCGAGCCGACGTAGAAGACGCCGACGCGCCACATGATCGAGTTGATCGCCTTGGGCAGCACCTTGTGCGGCTCCTCGGTCTCGCCGGCGGCGACGCCGCACAGCTCCACCGAGGCGTACGCGAAGACCACGCCCTGGATGACGATCAGCATCGGCAGCATGCCCATCGGGAAGATGCCGCCGTTGTCACCGATGTTCGAGAAGCCCGGGGTGTTGCCGTCGACCGGGGTCCCGGTGACCACCAGGTAGATGCCGATCAGCATGAAGACGACCAGTGCGGCCACCTTGATGATCGCGAACCAGAATTCCATCTCGCCGAAGTACTTCACCGAGATGAGGTTGGCGGTGAGGACCACCGCCAGGGCTATCAGCGCCAGGATCCACTGCGGAACGTCGCTGAACATGGCCCAGAAGTGGGCGTAGGTCGCGGCGGCCGTGATGTCCGCCACGGCGGTGGTCGACCAGTTCAGGAAGTACAGCCAGCCCGCCGCGAAGGCGCCCTTCTCGCCCATGAACTCACGGGCGTAGGAGACGAACGCGCCGGAGGACGGCCGGTACAGGACGAGCTCGCCCAGTGCCCGTACGACGAAGAACGCGAAGACACCGCAGACGGCGTACGCGATCGCCAGGGAGGGGCCGGCGCCCGCCAGCCTGCCGCCCGCTCCGAGGAACAGGCCGGTGCCGATGGCGCCGCCGATGGCGATCATGTTGATGTGGCGGGACTTGAGGTCCTTGCTGTAGCCCTCGTCACCGGGGTCGACGTGGGGGGACGTCGGCTGCGGGGACGGCGGGGCGGTCTGGACTGCCGCAGTGCGGGTGCGGTCACTCATGTATCGCTTCGCCTTCGTGTGGGGGATGTGCGGTACCGGGACGCACGATCGAGTTGAGGGCGGTCTCGACGAGTTCGAGGTGGGCGGCCATGGCGTGCACGGCTGCCCCCTCGGACCCCTCGACGATCGCTTCGACCAGGGCCCGGTGCTCGATGTCCGACTGGCGTCGCCGGTCACCGAGTTGGTTCAGGAAGGTGGACTGCCGCGCGAGGGCGTCCCGTATCTCTTCGATGATCTTGCTGAAGACGGGGTTGCCCGAGGCCCGGGCGACGGTGAGATGGAACTGCGAATCCAGGGCCACCCAGGCGGCGGGATCCGTCTCTCGTTCCATGCTCCCGATCAGCGTGAGGAGCTGGTCGATGTCGTCTCGAGTGCGGCGGGCAGCAGCGTACCCCGCCACGGGGATCTCCACGTGCCGGCGTACTTCCAGCAGGTCACGGGCCGAGTACGAACCGAAGACCGGGTTCTGCACCGGACCACGGGCCTCGACATAGGTACCCTTGCCCGCGCGTGACACGGTCAGGCCCAGGGCCTGGAGGGTGCGCAGGGCCTCGCGGACGACGGAGCGGCTGACCGCGAAGTGCCGGCCGAGCTCCGCCTCGGTGGGGAGCTTGTCGCCCACCGCCAGTTCGCCGGACTCGATGGCATCACGGAGCCGCGTGAGGACGACATCGGTCGCACTCACGCGTCTCGGAACGCCCGGGTCGCCCTCGGCACCTGCGGAACCAGGGGTTCCGTCGGGGCCTGTGGGGCTTGTCCGGCTGTCTGACAAGGCCATGCGGAGAATGCTCGGGCGTGGTTACGGGTGCGTCAAGAGTGAACAGTGGGGAAACGACGGGCTGATGAATTTCTCACACGTCGTAATCGTTGCGGGCTGAGCGGGTATAGCGAAGTCCCCAAATGGGGCATTGCTCGCGAAATGGGTGGGGCTGCGTGCGCGGAGGGTGAGGGTTCGCGGGCACCCGCCGCTGTGGGTGCCGGGGCCTGTGGGTGCCGGGGCCTTTGGGTGTCAATCTCTGCGCAGGCCGGTCCCTGGGCGGGCCGGTCCCTGGGCGGGCCGGTCCCTGGGCGGGCCGGTCCCTGCGGGCGCCGTTTCTACGGGTGCCAGCGGGGGTGCTCCTCCTCGGCCCAGGCGCGGTCGACCGTGCCCGTGCGCATGCCCCGCCGGGCCTCCGGGTGGGTCAGGGCCATCCAGAGGTGGCCGGCGATGACGATGCCCATCGCCAGGGCGAGCCAGTCGTGGACGAAGGTGGCGCTGGTGCGCCAGGCCACCGGGGTGAGATGTGTGAACCACATCACCAGGCCGGTGCCGAGCATGACCAGGGCCGCTCCCGCGATCCAGCCCGCGTACAGCTTCTGCCCCGCGTTGAACTTCCCCGCCGGCCGGACGAATTGGCGGCGGCGGGCGGCCCGCAGCCAGGCCCTGTCGTACCGGGTGAAGCGGCCGAGGAGGGTGAGGTCGGCGCGGAAGGCCCGGGAGAAGAGGCCAAGGAGGTACGGGGCGGGCAGCAGGACCCCGGTCCAGATGTGCACGGTGACGACCAGATGGCGGCGGCCGACCAGCTCCGCGAGGAAGGGCAGGTAGAGGCAGGCGGCCGTGCCGACGCACAGCAGCGTGAGGGCGGCCGTGGCGCGGTGCACGAGGCGCTCTGCGCGGGTGAAGCGCCTTACCCGGGTGGGGAGTTCAGACAGTGGGGGTGTCGGCGCGTCCGTTGGACCTGCCGACCCAGGCGTCGATGTCATAGCCGCGTTCCTCCCAGTAGCCGGGGACGACCCGGTCCGTGACCGTGATGCCCGAGAGCCACTTGGCCGATTTGTAGAAGTACATGGGCGCGACGTACAGGCGCACCGGGCCGCCGTGGGAATGGCTGACGTCCTTGTCCTGCATCCTCAGCGCCACCAGTACGTCCCCGCGGCCCGCCTGCTGGAGGGTGAGGCTCTCCGTGTACGTGCCGTCGAAGCAGGTGAAGCGGATCGCGCGGGCGCGCTCGGTCCGGACTCCGGCGAGTGCCAGCAGATGCGACAGCCGTACGCCCTCGAAGGGGGTGTCGGGCACCCGCCAGCCGGTGACGCACTGGACGTCGCGGACCAGCCGGGTCTGCGGTAGCGCCCGGAGCTGCGCGAGGGTGTACGTGGCCGGGCGGTCGACCAGTCCGTCGACGGTGAGCCGGTAGTCCTCCGCCGTCTTCTTGGGGACGGACGCGGCCACCGAGTAGTAGCGGAAGCCGCCGCTGCCGGGGAGGAGACCGGTCAGCCCGGTGGGGTCGTTGCCCGCTGCCGCGCCGAGGAAGGAGTCGATGCCGCGCTGGACGTACGGGGCCGCCGCGACGCCCGCGGCGCCGAGACCGAGCATTCCGAGGACGAGGCGGCGGCCGACGGGGGTGCCCGGCCCCGGATCGGGTCGCGGTCGGCGGGGTGTCGGGGGTGGAGGGTTCACACCCCCGATTCGAGCACTCGCGGCCGCCGGGATCCAGGGGCCGCGAGCACTCGTCAGCGTTTCGTCAGATATGGGCGACGGCGGAGCGGCGGACCGCCGCCGGACGGGGGGCGGTGGGGGGCGGCCGCCGGCTGCCACATGGAGCGTGGTGGCGGGCGGGCCGCCGGGTGGCGGGTCAGCCGCGGGCCGCCGGGTGGCGGGTCAGCCGCGGGCCGCCGCCGACTCGGCCGCCGCCTTGTCGAGCTGGAACGCCTCGTTGCCGAGGCCGATCCGGGCGTGCACCTCGGGCTTCTTCGCCTTGAGCACCACGCCGTACACCAGCCCGCCGACCGCGGTGAGACCGATGATCCCGGGCAGGATCCAGCTCAGTGCGGAGCCGGACTCGGCGCTGACCAGGAGGGCGAAGTCCTTCACGGTGTAGACGGCGATGCCCAGCAGCGCGATTCCGGCGAGACCGGAGCAGAGCAGCCGCCACTTCTGGGCCGCGCCCGCGCCGCGCCGTACGAAGAAGGCGATCACGGCGAAGGAAGCCACGGCCATCAGCAGGATGACTCCCAGCGCGCCGACGTTGCCCATCCAGGTGAAGAGGTGCAGGACCGGGGCGGTCGGGTCCCCGATCGGCTTGTCGTCGGTGAGCGCGAAGACCAGCACGACGACCAGCGAGACGACCGACTGGAGGACGGAACCGGTGGCCGGGGCGCCGCTCGCCTTGCTGGTCCGGCCGAAGGCGGCCGGCAGGAGGCCCTCGCGGCCCATCGCGAAGGAGTAGCGGGCGACCACGTTGTGGAAGCTGAGGAGCGCGGCGAACATGCCGGTCACGAAGAGGATGTGCAGCACGTCGGTGAAGGTGGCGCCGAGACGCTGCTGGACCAGGGTGAAGAGCATTCCGGGGCCCTGCTCGGTGGCCATCGCCGAGACCTTGCCGGGGCCGGCGGCGACGCTGACCGCCCAGGAGCTGAGGGCCAGGAACACCGCGGAGTAGGCGACGCCGAGGAACATCACGCGGGAGACGATCACGTGCGGCCGCTGGGTCTCCTCCGCGTACACCGGGGCCTGCTCGAAGCCGACGAAGGCCGCGATGGAGAAGCAGAGCGCGGTGCCCAGCGCGACGCCGGGGCCGCTGAGGGTGGACGGGTCGAACGCCGCGAAGGACAGTCCGGAGCCCTGGGCGGGCTCGGCGACGGCGGACACGTCGAAGATGACCACCAGCAGGCACTCGATCAGCAGGAGGACGCCGAGGACCTTGGCGTTGAGGTCGATCTTCAGCCAGCCGAGATAGCCGACGAGGACGACGCAGACCAGGGCAGGCACCCACCAGGCGATCTGCAGTCCGAGGTAGGTGGCGAAGATCCCGGAGAGTTCGAAGCCGAGGATGCCGAAGATGCCGACCTGCATGGCGCTGTACGCGACCAGGGCGACCAGGGAGGCTCCGGCGCCGGCGGTGGCGCCGAGGCCGCGGGCTATGTAGGCGTAGAAGGCGCCCGCGTTGTGGATGTGCCGGCTCATCTCCGCGTAGCCGACGCTGAAGAGGAGGAGGACGACCCCCAGGATGAGGAACAGGAGCGGCTGGCCGACCACTCCCATGACCCCGAAGATCGTGGGCATGACACCCCCGACGACCATGAGGGGGGCGCTCGCCGCGAGAACGGACAGCAGCAGACCGAGGGTGCCGAGGCGGCCCGCGCGCAGCGCCCCCTCCTCGCCCTTGTAGGTGTTGATCCCGGCCTCGCCGCCGCCTTCGCCGCTGCTGCCGGTCGATCTGGTCACGCGTGTGGGTGAACTGCCCGTCGCCATCGCGGGGTTGTCCCTTCGGTCTGGAGGAGGGGTGGGTGTGCAGGGGAGTTTCGTCGCTGGTCGGGGTGGAACTGGCCGGTGCCGGCCGGGTGGGGCAGGTCGGCTCAGGCGTCACCGAGCGCCATGCTGCGTGCGGCGCGGAACGCCTGGTGCGCGTCCCGGTCGGGGTAGGACCAGGGGGCGGTGGTGCGGTGCGGGCCGATCCGGTGGAACAGGGCGGCGGCCTCGGCGGTGCGGCCCTCGCAGTGTTTCGCGTGGGCGAGGAAGTTGAGGTCGACCCGGGAGCGCGGGTGCCCCTCGTGCTCCCACTCCAGCCACCAGTCGAAGGCCGACTTCATCACCTGCCGGGCGCGGCGGCCCGTCCAGTGGCCGGAGAGTTCCGGGTCGGGCGGGATCAGTCCGGCGACGGCCAGCACGCGGTAGCGCTCGGCGTGCGCCACGACCGGAAGCGTCGCCAACGGGGAGTCCGCCGGGGCCTGTTCGGCCGCCCAGGAGGCGAAGTCGTACACCTCGTGGAGCGGGTCCTGCCCTATGTCGGGGCGGCGCTCCGCGAGCCGGGCGATGATCAGGTGGTGAGCGTGGTGGTGCTCCGGGTGGCGGGCCCTGACCTGGTCGTACAGCTGGGTGACCTCCTCCTCGGTGCCGAGGTGGCGGGCCATCAGGAGCAGCGCGAGCCAGGGGGTGGGGTCCTGCGGGAGGCGTTCGGCGGCCGCCCGGCAGGCCTTGCGGGCGCGGTCCGGGCTGCCCTTGCCCGTCAGGGCGCGCTGGACCTCGGCGCAGGCGAGGAGGGCGGCGGCGTCGGCGCTCTCGGGCTCCGCGAGCAGCCAGTCCTGGGCCCAGGCGTGGGTGCCCCTGGGCTCGGCGAGCACCAGCAGCCGGTGCCCGCGCCGGTCCCACTCGTCGCCGGTACGGGCGAGCAGGCTCCGGACGGCGGTCCAGCGGCCCTGAGCCAGCCGTTCGCGCACCTCGACGAGTGCGGCGTCGTCGAGGGCGGGGTCCGGCGGCTGTTCACCGCGACGGCGGGAGCGGCCGAGGAGCGGCGGAGGTGGGGCCATCCGCGGGGTACCTCCACGGCGCGACGAGCCAGCGTTTGATCACGCACAGCAAAGCGGTAGGGGCGGCTCCACGTCAAGGCCGAATAAGTAAAGCGGAGGCCAACTGAAGCTTTCGGCCGCTGAGTTGATGGCGCGCGGGAATAGATAGCCGCAGGTGGGAAGGGGAATGGCCCATAAGGTGGGGGAATGGTTAAGGACTTGACGGACAAGGACGTGACCGGATCCGGACCTGCCGGGCGTCCGCCCCTGCCCCCGTATCTGCTGGCATACCCCGGGCCGTTGCGCGATCGGCTGGTCGCGGCGGTGCTCGCCGGGGAGAAGGTGGCGACGACGGACCTGCTCGCTGAGTACGAGGCGGAGGACGAGGAGCTCCCGCCGGTGGGGCAACGGGCGGCGCTGATCGACTCGCAGGGCCGGGAGGTGGCGGTACTGGAGACCACCGAGGTGCGTGTGCTGAGACTGGGTGACGTCGATCTCCAGCACGCGCTGGACGAGGGCGAGGGGTACACGTCGGTGGCCGAGTGGCGTGCGGCGCACGAGAGGTTCTGGCACGGGGAGGAGATGCGCGAGGCGATGGGGGATCCCGGGTTCGTCGTGGACGACGGGACGATGGTGGTGACGGAGAGGTTCAGGGTGGTGGAGCGGCTCTGAGGAGGGAAGCGCCCCGCCGGCCCGCCCCTTCGGGCGGCACCGGGGGCCGGCCGTCCCCCTCGGACGGTGCCCGGGCCATGGCCGTCCCCCTCGGACGGTGCCAGGCCCTGGCCGCCGTCCTCGGGCGGCGCCAGGCCCTGGCCGCCGCCTCAGCTCACCGCGCGTGCCGCCGCCCGGCCCGCCGCCCTGCCCGAGAAGATGCAGCCGCCCAGGAACGTTCCTTCCAGGGACCGGTACCCGTGGACGCCGCCCCCGCCGAAGCCCGCCGCCTCTCCCGCCGCGTAGACGCCGGGCAGCGGTGTGCCGTCCGGGGTGAGGACACGGGAGGACAGGTCCGTCTCCAGGCCGCCGAGCGACTTCCGCGTCAGGATGTGCAGGCGTACGGCGATCAGCGGGCCCGCCGCGGGGTCCAGGATGCGGTGCGGCGGCGCGGTCCGGATCAGCTTGTCGCCGAGGTATCGCCGGGCCCCGTGGATCGCCGTGACCTGGAGGTCCTTGGTGAAGGGGTTGGCCACCTCGCGGTCGCGGGCCACGATCTGCTGGCGGAGGTCCGCCTCGTCGATGAGGGGTTCCTTGGTCAGCGCGTTCATGCCCCGTACCAGTGAGGCGAGGTCCTTCTCCACCACGAAGTCCGCACCGCGGTCCATGAAGGCCTTCACCGGAGCCGGGACGGCCGCCCGCGCCCGGTCGACGACCCCGCGCACCGACTTGCCCGTCAGGTCCGGGTTCTGCTCGGAGCCCGACAGCGCGAACTCCTTGCCGATGATCCGCTGGTCGAGGACGAACCAGGTGTAGTCGTAACCGGTCTTCATGATGTGGTCGAGCGTGCCGAGCGTGTCGAAGCCCGGGAAGAGCGGGACGGGCAGGCGCTTGCCGCGCGCGTCGAACCAGAGCGAGGAGGGGCCGGGCAGGATGCGGATGCCGTGCCGCTGCCAGATGGGGTTCCAGTTCTGGATGCCCTCGGTGTAGTGCCACATCCGGTCGCGGTTGATGTGGCTGGCGCCCGCCGCCTCCGTGATGCCGAGCATCAGGCCGTCCACGTGCGCGGGCACGCCGGAGAGCAGGTGGGCGGGCGGGGTGCCGAGGCGCTCGGGCCACTGGGCGCGGACCAGGTCGTGGTTGCCGCCGATGCCGCCGGAGGTGACGATCACCGCCTGGGCCCGCAGGGTGAAGTTGCCGGCGACGGTACGGGAACTGGCCGTGCCGCGTTCCGCCGACGAGGGTTCGAGGATCTCGCCCACGACGGTGTCGACGGCTCCGCCGGTGCGCTCCAGACCGGTCACCCGGTGCCGGAAGGCGAAGGTGACCAGGCCGCGTGCCACCCCCTCGCGGACGCGCCGTTCGAAGGGGGCGACCAGGCCGGGGCCGGTGCCCCAGGTGATGTGGAAGCGGGGCACCGAGTTGCCGTGGCCGCCCGCGTCGTAGCCGCCCCGCTCGGCCCAGCCGACCACGGGGAAGAACCGGACGCCCTTCTGGTGCAGCCAGGACCGCTTCTCCCCCGCCGCGAAGTCGACGTATGCCTCGGCCCACTTGCGCGGCCAGGCGTCCTCCTCCCGGTCGAAGCCGGCCGTGCCGAGCCAGTCCTGGAGGGCGAGGTCGCGGCTGTCCTTGACCCGCATCCTGCGCTGTTCGGGAGAGTCGACGAGGAAGAGGCCGCCGAAGGACCAGTGCGCCTGGCCGCCGACCGACTGTTCGGCCTCCTGGTCGAGGAGGATCACCTTGCGGCCGGCGTCGACCAGTTCGGCGGTGGCCACGAGGCCGGCGAGTCCCGCTCCGATGACGATGACGTCCGCGTCGTACCCCTTGGCATCCATGGACCGATCTTCGGTACTCGGCAGTAGCCCGTCAACCGTTCGGCCACCGCTTCGGTGGACCGGCCGACGGGACGGTTGTTGTTGGATGGGCGCATGAGCACTCCTGCTGACGAGATCCTGGACATCGTCGACGAGAACGACGAGGTCGTCGGTCAGGCCCCGCGCGGTGAGGCGACCGCGCGGGGCCTGCGCCACCGCTGTGCCTTCATCCGCGTCAGGGACGCCGCGGGCCGCACCTTCGTGCACCGGCGGACCGCGACCAAACTGGTCTTCCCCTCGCTGTACGACATGTTCGTGGGCGGTGTCGTCGGCGCGGGCGAGTCCTATGACGAGGCGGCGCTGCGCGAGGCGGAGGAGGAACTGGGGGTGTCCGGACTGCCCCAGCCGGTACCGCTGTTCTCGTTCCTGTACGAGAGCCCGGACGGCGCCCACACCTGGTGGTCGCGGGTCTACGAGGTGCGCTGCGAGGTGCCGGTGAACCCGCAGGCCGAAGAGGTCGCCTGGCACGCGTTCCTGGACGAGGAGGAACTGGCGCGGCGGCTGGGCGAGTGGACCTGGGTGCCGGACGGGCTCGCGGCGTACGCGCGGCTGCGGGAGCTGGAGCGATGAGCGGCTTCGTACGCGGGCTGCGGCTGTGGTTCGCACCCCAGCGCATCAGGGAGGAGGGCGACACTCCCGACTACCGGTTCTCGCTGGCGAACGAGCGGACCTTCCTCGCCTGGGTGCGGACGGCCCTGGCGCTGGTGGGGGCCGGGTTCGCGGTCGACCAGTTCCTGCCGGGACTGCGGTGGGCCGTACGGGTCGCGCTGGCGGTGGCGCTGCTGGTGGCGGGCGCCCTGTGCGCGCTGCGGGCGGTGAACCACTGGGTGCGGTGCGAGCGGGCGATGCGGCGCGGGGAGGATCTGCCGGCCACCCGCTTCCCGACCGTGCTGAGCCTGTTGGTGGGGGTGGTCGCGCTGGCGATGGTGGTGGTCGTGCTGTTCGGGTGGGAGGGGTGAGCGTGCCGGGCGGGGCCGGGGGGCCGGAGCGCGACCCCGGTCTCCAGCCGGAGCGGACGCGGCTGGCCTGGCGGCGTACGACCTTGTCCTGCACGGTCGTCGCGGTGCTGGCCGGCAAACAGGCCATCCACGACGGGATCACCGGGGCGGGGGTGGTGGCGGCCGCGCTGAGCGCGCTGGTGTGGGCGGGGTTCCTGATGACGGCGCACCGGCGGATGCGGGAGCTGGACCGGGCACAACCGCAGGTGCTGGCGCCGCGCCGGGCACTGGCCACGGCGTGCGGAGTCCTGGCGCTGGCGGCGTTCGGGGCTGCGGTGATGCGGTGAGTGGCGGTCGTGCCCCCGCGGGGGTGGCCCTGAGAGCGCGGGGGCGCATGCTGCGGTGACGGGGGCCGTACCGCGGTGAGGGTCGGCGGTGCTGCCGTGGGGTGCGTGAGTGGGCAGGGCCACACCGCTTCCGGCTGCTCGTGCAGGGCCACCCCCTGGACGGCATACCGACTGGTCGGCATCATGGTGCGCAGCATCCCGCCCGCAGGCACCCGGAGGTACCCCCATGAGCACCGTCCCCCCGACCGAGCCGACGGCGGACGCACCGCCCGGGCTCGACCCGGAGCGGTTGCGCGCCCATCTCGACACGGAGCGGCCGGGGCTGGTGAGCGGACCGCTGTCCGCCCGGCTGATCGAGGGCGGACGCTCCAATCTGACGTACGAGGTGACGGACGGGAAGACCCGCTGGGTGGTACGGCGGCCTCCCCTGGGTCACGTCCTGGCCACGGCGCACGACATGAAGCGCGAGTTCCGGGTGATCAGCGGGCTGCACCCGACGAAGGTCCCGGTGCCGGAGCCGATCCTGCTGTGCGAGGACGACACGGTGCTCGGATCGCCCTTCTACGTCATGGAGTTCGTGGAGGGAACCCCCTACCGGACGGCCGAGGAACTGGCTGCGCTCGGTGCCGACCGGACCAGGGCCGCCGTGCTCGGCCTGGTGGACACCCTCGTGGAGCTGCACGCCGTGGACCCGGTGGCAGCCGGACTCGGCGACTTCGGGCGGCCCGATGGCTTCCTGGAGCGCCAACTGCGGCGCTGGGGCAAGCAGCTGGATGCCTCCCGCAACCGTGACCTGCCCGGCATCGACGCCCTGCACGCCGCACTCGGCGAGGCCCTGCCCCCGTCCCCCGCACCGACGGTGGTGCACGGTGACTACCGCCTGGACAACGTGCTGATCGGCGGCGAGCAGGACAGCATCCGGGCGATCCTCGACTGGGAGATGTCGACGCTCGGCGACCCGCTGACCGACCTCGGGCTGCTCGTGATGTACGGCACCGAGCTGAATCTGCCCGGCTCCCCCATCTCCACCACCGCCTCGGCGCCCGGCCACCCCTCGACGGACGAGATCGTCGCCCGGTACGCCGCCGCCTCCGGGCGGGACGTGTCGTCGGTGCACTGGTACACGGCGTTCGCCTGGTTCAAGCTCGCCGTCATCCTCGAGGGCATCCACTACCGCTACACGCTCGGGCAGACCGTCGGCGCCGGCTTCGACCGGATCGGCGATCTGGTCCCCGTCTTCATCCAGCACGGCCTGACGACCCTTCAGAAGGGCTGAATCCTGATGGACTTCGCATACGACGCACGGACCGAAGAGCTGCGCGGCAAGCTGCTCGCCTTCATGGACGAGTACGTGTACCCGGCGGAGCGGACCGCCCACGAGCAGCGCGCCCTGCTCGACTCGCCGTGGGACACCCCGGCGGTGGTGGAGGAGCTGAAGACGGAGGCACGGCGGCAGGGACTGTGGAACCTCTTCCTCCCCGACGCGGAGTACGGGGCCGGGCTGACCAATCTCCAGTACGCGCCGCTGGCCGAGATCACCGGGCGCTCCCCGCAGCTGGCACCGACCGCGCTGAACTGTGCGGCGCCGGACACCGGGAACATGGAGCTGCTGTCGCAGTTCGCCACCGACGAGCAGAAGAAGCAGTGGCTGGAGCCGCTGCTCGCCGGGGAGATCCGGTCGGCGTTCGCGATGACCGAGCCGGAGGTGGCCTCGTCCGACGCGACGAACATCGAGACCCGGATCGAGCGTGCGGCGGACGGCTCCGAGTACGTCGTCACCGGCCGCAAGTGGTACATCTCCGGCGCGATGAACCCGGACTGCAAGATCTTCATCGTGATGGGCAAGACCGACCCGGACGGCGCCGACGTGCGCCGCCAGCAGTCGATGATCCTGGTGCCGCGCGACACCCCCGGCGTGGAGATCCGCCGCGCCATGCAGGTGTACGGGTACGAGGACCACTCCCACGGGGGCCACGCCGAGGTCATCTTCGGCGGCGCCCGGGTGCCGGCCGCGAACCTGGTCGGCGAGGAGGGCGGCGGCTTCGCCATCGCGCAGGCGCGGCTCGGCCCGGGCCGCATCCACCACTGCATGCGGCTGATCGGCATGGCGGAGCGGGCCATCGAGCTGATGTGCAGGCGGGCGGTGTCGCGTACCGCGTTCGGCAAGCCGCTGGCCCAGCAGGGCGTCGTGCAGAACTGGATCGCTGACGCCCGGGTGACCGTCGAGCAGCTGCGGCTCCTCGTGCTCAAGACGGCCTGGCTGATGGACACGGTCGGCAACCGGGGCGCACACACCGAGATCCAGGCGATCAAGATTGCGACACCGCGTGCGGTCCTCGGCATCATCGACGACGCGGTGCAGCTGTACGGGGCGGGCGGGGTCAGCCAGGACTTCCCGCTGGCCGAGCTGTGGGCGGGGGCGCGGACGCTGCGGCTGGCGGACGGCCCCGACGAGGTGCACCAGCGGTCGCTGGCGCGGCGGGAGCTGAAGAAGTACCTGTAGGGACTTGGGGCCCTCCTTTCCGCGGCCGCCCCGGCCTGCGGGGAGGAGGGCCAGCCGCCACGCGCGGGGCCCGCCGGTCCGGGGCCCCTGGAGACGGGGCTCCTCAGGGGCGCAGGGCCCGCAGCAGGAGGTCCGCCAGGTGGTCGGCGACCTGCTGCGGGGTGAGCGGTCCGTCGGGCCGGTACCAGGTCGACAGGTGGTGCACGGAACCGAAGTGGTAGTCCACGACCAGGTCCGCGGGTGTCGCGGTGGAGAAGACTCCGGACTGCTGGCCCTCCTCGACCAGGGCGCGGAACCGCTCGTGGTAGCGGCGTCGCTCGGCCCGTACCTGTTTGTCCTTCTCCGGACCCAGGTGGTGCATGGAGCGGAAGAAGATCGACGCGTCGTCGAGGTTCTCGATGGTGGTGACGACGACGTCCGCCGCCGCGTCGCGCAGCCGCCGCTCGACGGGGGCGTCGGCGTCGGCGAAGGCGTCCAGGCGCTCCTGCTGTACGCGCAGCACGCGCGCGTACACCTCGTGCAGCAGGTCGTCCTTGGAGCCGAAGTAGTGGTAGAGGGCGCCCTTGGTGACGCCCGCCGCCTCGACGATCTCCTGGACGGAGGTGCGGTCGTAGCCGCGCTCGGCGAAGAGCCGGGTGGCGGCGGCCAGCAGCCGCTGGGGGACGGGGGTTCCGCCCGGGTCCGTCGTTCTGGCCATTGCCGCCACCTGCCTTGATCCATCGCTCGCGTGCCGTGTGTCCGCACGTGCTGTGCGTCTGTGCTTGCCGGGTGTCTGTGCTTGTTGTGCGTCTGTGCCTGCTGGGTGCCTATGCCTGGGGGGAACGCAGTTCCCGCCGGAGGATCTTCCCACTTGCCGTCTTGGGAAGCTCGGGCAGGATCTCCACCTCGCGCGGGTACTTGTACGCGGCGAGCCTCTGCCTGCAGTACTCCGACAGCTCGTCGGGGGTGGCTTCGGCGCCGGGGCGCAGCCCGACGTACGCCTTGACGCTCTCGCCCCGGTAGGCGTCGGGGACGCCGACCACGGCGGCCTCGCGCACCGCCGGGTGGGTGTAGAGGACGTCCTCCACCTCGCGCGGCCAGACCTTGAAGCCGGACGCGTTGATCATGTCCTTCTTGCGGTCGACGACGTACAGCCAGCCCTCGGCGTCCATGAACCCGATGTCGCCGGTGCGCAGTTCGCCGTCCGGGAACGCCTCGGCGGTGGCCCCGGGCAGCCGCCAGTAGCCGGAGACGACCTGCGGGCCGCGCACCGCGATCTCGCCGTGCACGCCCAACGGCACGTCCGCGCCCTTCTCGTCGACGATCCGCACCACCGTGTCGGGGCCCGGCACACCGACCGACAGCGTCCCGGACTCCGGGTCGACCGGCGCCTCGTGCTGCGGCGGTACGGACGCGCAGGGTGCCGTGCACTCGGTGAGCCCGTAGCCGTTGCGGATGTAGGGGCCCAGGCCGGTCCGGAACCGCTCCACCAGCGCGGGCGGCAGCGGGGCGCCGCCCGAGGAGATCACCTGGAAGGAGGCGAAGTGCTCCCTGCTCACGCCCGGGGTCGCCGCCAGTGCCATGAACGCCGTCGAGGGGCCGACGGTGTACGCGGGCCGGTGCTCGGCGAAGGCGTCCAGGACCACCTGGGGGTGGAAGCGGTAGGCCAGGACGAGGGTGCCGGCGTTGGTCAGACAGGCGGCCAGCTGGCAGACCATGCCGGTGATGTGGAAGAGCGGGGCGAGGGCGAAGTAGGAGGACCCCTCGGCGATGGGGTGGCCGGCGCGCTGGCGCTCCGCGTTGTACATGATGTTGCCGTGGGAGTTCATCGCCCCCTTGGGTGTGCCGCTGGTGCCCGACGTGTAACTGATCAACGCCGTGTCACCCGTGCCGGGTTCCCGTCCCGCAGGTGCGTCCAGTCCCGCGCGGGCGGCCTCGGTCAGGTCGTCCGCGTCGTCGGCCGGCGGCAGCCGCTCGAAGTCCAGCACCCGCGCGTCGTGGGTGCTCTGCAGATCGAGCTCGCATGCCGTCAGCACGGTCGTGACGCCCGGCGCGGCGGCCGCCGTCGCACGCAGGTACGCATCCCACGCCCGGTCCGAGCAGATCAGCGCGGAGACCTCGGCGTCCTTCAGGACATGGCCCACCTCGGCCGACTTGTACATCGGGTTGAGGGGGACGACCGTCGCCCCCGCCTTCCACGCGCCGAGCAGGGCGAGGACGAAGTGCGGCGAGTTCTGGAGCATGATCGCGACGCGGTCGCCCCGCCGCAGGCCCTTCGCGGCGAGGTGTCCGGCGACCGAGTCGGACAGCGCGTCCGTCTCGCGGTAGCTCAGGCGTCCGTCGAAGTAGGCGAGCGCCGGCCGGTCCGGGGCGCGTCGCGCGCTCTCCCGGAAGGCGTGCAGCAGCGTCGGCGCCGGGCTGACCGGGGACCGCTGGGCCTCGCTGAGCAGGTGCAGCCAGGGCTTGGCCGCGTAGACCGAGTCCGCGGCCGGCCGTGCGTGCGCCTCGGGTGCCGGTCCGCTCATCGGGCGTGGCCCTCCCACTTCTGCTGGAGCTGGTTCATGCCGGCCAGCCAGCGGTCCGGGTCACCGGCCCTGGCCCGGTAGTAGTCGGCCACCTCGGGGTGCGGCAGGATCAGGAACCGGTCGGCCTCGATGCCCGCGAAGAGCGCGTCCGCGACGTCCTCCGGTTCGATGGCGGTCGGCGCGAGCACCAGGTCGCCGGCCGATCCCGCGGAGGTCAGCATGTCCGTCCTGACCCCCTGCGGACAAATGGCGTGCACCTTGACGCCCTGGTGGCGGTAGGTCAGCGACAGCCATTCAGCGAAGGCGAGCGCACCGTGCTTGGTGACGCTGTACGGGGCTGCGCCGATCATGGTGAGCAGGCCGGCCGCGGAGACGGTGGACACGAACCGGCCGCTCCCCCGCTCCAGCCAGCCGGGCAGCAGGGCGCGGGCGGCCCGGACGTGGGCCATCACATTGACGTCCCAGGCGGTTTCCCAGAGGTCCTCGGCGAAGGGGTCGCCGCCGCAGCCCACCCCCGCGTTGGCGCAGTACACGTCGATGGTGCCGCCGAGGGCTTCGCGGGCCTCCTCGACCACGGCCGAGGCGTCCCCGGGGACGGCGGTCGCGCCGATCTCGGCCGCGACGGCCTCAGCCTTGCCCGCGTCCAGGTCGTTGACCACGACCCTGGCCCCCTCGGCGACGAACCTGCGGGCCAGGGCGGCACCTATGCCGCCTCCCGCGCCCGTTACGACCACTCCCGCACCCTGCACCGCGTCCATCCGGGGCCACCTCTCACTCTCGGCTCTGCGCGCAGACTAACCAGTCGGTATGGAGAGAGGAAAGGGGGTGAGCCCGCTCGATCCGTGGCGCGCTCCGTTCCGCGGGCCCCGGTGAGCGGCTAGCGTGCGCGGACATGACAGTCCGGCCGATCACGGAGGTTGCGCGATGAGCTTGTCGAGACGGGGACTGCTGGCGGCGGGCGGCGGCATGGCGGGAGCGCTGACCGCCACCGGATCCGCCGGGGCCGCGGAGACCGCCGGGGCCCCGGCGGCCGGCGGGCCGGGGGGTGGTGCGCGTCCCCGGGTGCGTACCGGATTCGACCGCCTGGCCGCCGACGGCTACCGCATGCTGCGCGGCCGCACCGTGGGCATCGTCACCAACCCCACCGGCATCACCGCCGAGGCCCGCCACGTCGTCGACGTGATGCACGCCGACGACCGGGTGGACCTCACCGCCGTCTTCGGCCCGGAGCACGGCTTCCGGGGCACCGCACAGGCCGGCGGGTCCGAGGGCCGCTACGACGACCCGGCGACCGGACTCCCGGTCTACGACACGTATCTGAAGAGCGGGCAGCCGCTCGCCGACATCTTCACCGCGTCCGGCGTGGACACCGTCCTGTTCGACATCCAGGACGCCGGCGCGCGCTTCTACACGTACATCTGGACGCTGTACGACTGCATGGTGGCGGCCCGGCTCGCGGGCAAGCGGTTCGTGGTCCTGGACCGGCCGAATCCGGTGACCGGTCGGGCAGCGCTGGGGCCCGTGCTCGATCGGGCGTTCGCGACGTTCGTCGGGCGGGAGCCGATCGCCCAGGCGCACGGGATGACGGTGGCGGAGCTGGCGCTCCTGTTCAACTCGGAGTTCCTGGGGCGGCCGGTGCCGCTGGAGGTGGTGCGGATGAGCGGCTGGCGGCGGGACGACTTCTTCGACGCGACCGGGCTGCCGTGGGTGCCGCCGAGCCCCAACATGCCTACTGCGGACACCGCGTTGGTCTACTCGGGGACCTGCCTGTTCGAGGGGACGAACCTCTCGGAGGGGCGGGGCACGACCCGGCCGTTCGAACTGCTCGGCGCTGAGGGCATCGACCGGCGGTGGGCCGAGGCGGCGAACGCGGAGGGACTTGACGGGGTGCGCTTCCGGGAGGCCTACTTCACGCCGACGTTCTCGAAGTTCCAGGGGAAAACGGTGGGCGGCGTCCAGCTCCATGTGCACGCGAGGGAGTCGTACGACCCGGTGCGCACCGGCATCGCGCTGCTGGTGACGGCGAAGAGGGCGTGGAGCGGTTTCGCCTGGCGGCCCGACCACTGGATCGACAGGCTCACCGGGAACACCCGGGTGCGCACCATGATCGACGCGGGGGCGGGCACGGACGAGGTGGTGGCCGCCTGGCAGGCGGACCTCGCGGCGTTCCGGCGGATCAGACGGGAGCACCTGCTGTACCGGTGAACCGCACGCCCTGCACGCCCTGCCCGGCCGCGTCGGTCCGCGGGGTCCGCGGGGTCCGCGCCTGCCGGGCGCCGCCCGCCGCCTGCTGGTCCGGTCCTCGTCGTGGGAGCGGGTGTCCTGAACCCGACCCGGCTTGCTCCCCCCGTACCGGTTCCGTGCGGGAACCACCCGAACACCCCTCTGCGCTGCTCTTCCTGGGAATGCCGGGTGCGGCTTCCGGCCACCGAGTGGCCGGAGGGAACCGTGCGAATCCGGGCCAATTGTTCCGTGATGGGGCCCATCGGATTTTCGATGGAGCCGAAACGGGCACTCGTACGTCCATTCATCGACGCCGAAGTACCAGCGACGGAGGTGGCAGTGCGATGGCCGGTTTTCGGAGTCTCGCCAGACAGGTACGTGACCCGAGGTGTGACCTGGCGTTGCGAAGGTATTCGCTGCGCAAGTGCCTGGAGAGGTTCGCCCCTTACGGGCACCGGGCGACCTGGGACCATCTGTGCTCCCGGCACGGATTCGGCCCCGAGGACAGAGCGCCCGATCCGGTGCGGCTGGTGGCCGCGCTGGAGGAACTGGAGGAGGCGCGGGCCGTCTGGCTCGCCTACGAGGTGGAGTTCGCCGAGCGGCGCAAGCGCGAGAAGCACGACGGGCTGCGGCGGCCGGGCTCCTTCGACGACTGGCACCGGCGGACCTGGGGCGGTTTCGGGGTCGCGTGGTGCGACGATCCGGCGGTCCATCCGTCGGCACCGCTGGCCGAGGTGTTGCGCGGGCTGATCTCCGCTCTGGAGTCGGCGCCCGGTGCGCACTGTCCGGTGTGCGCGTCCGACAGGATGGTCTGGAAGCAGGACATGGTCCACGAACCGTGGTTCGGGCCTGTCTGCACGGACTGCGGGATCCTCGTGCCGCAGCCCGTCCTGACGCCCCGGGCGCTGGCGGAGGCCAAGCGGGTACGGCGCCGGGAGCTGGCGTCCGTGGCATGAGCACGCGGGGCGCGGCGGTGCCCGGCCCGTGGCGCAGCTTCCCCGTGCGGGCGGGCCGCCGGGCACGGACGGCCCGGTGGCGGACGGGCGGGCCCCGGCCGCCGCTCGGGAGGCACTGGTTCAGATGTGCGGTGTTTCCCCGCGACAGCCGTGCGAATGCTCAGTGCATGGCTGATTGTCAGTGCCGGGTGTCACCATCGAATGCATGGTCGAACCCTTGATTCAGGTCTGTCTGAACGGACAGCGCGGTCCCGGCGACGGTGCGGCGGTCCCGGTGACCCCGGACGCCATGGCCCGGTCCGCCGCCGCCGCGGTGGCGGCGGGCGCCGGTGAGGTGCATGTGCACCCCAAGACGCCCTGCGGGGACGACACCCTGTCGCCCCACGTCCTCGCCGCCACCCTCACGGCGATACGTGCCGTGGTGGACGTGCCCGTCGGCGTGACCACCGGCGCCTGGACGGAGCCGGAACCGCAGCGGCGCATCGAGCGCATCGCGTCCTGGACGGTGCTGCCCGACCACGCCTCGGTGAACTGGCACGAGCCGGGCGCCGAGGAGGTCGCCGAGGCGCTGCTCGCGCGCGGGGTCGCGGTCGAGTCGGGGCTCTGGTCGGGCACCGACGGAGTGCGGAAGTTCCTCGGTTCCCCGCTGGCCGCCAGATCCCTGCGGGTGCTGGTGGAGGTGACCGACCCCGATCCGCTCACCGCGGAGGACTCCGCGCTCCAGTTCCTGGCCGAGCTCGCGCGCGGGGGCGGGGTGGGCGCGAAGGGGGACGTGCGCGGGGCGCCGATGCTGCTCCACGGCGAGGACGGCGGCGCCTGGCCGGTGCTCGCGCTGGCGAGGCGGCTGGGGCTGGCCACCAGGATCGGCCTGGAGGACACCCTGCTGCTCCCCGACTCCACCCCCGCCGCGTCGAACGCCGAACTGGTGGGCGCCGCCCGCCAGATCACCTGGCCGGTGGAGGGGCCCTGACCGCACTGCCGGCGCACGGCACCGGCCGTCGCGTCAGGCCTTCTTGCGCCTCTCGGCCATCAGGCGCGAACCACTGATCTGCTCACCGACGACGTCGTCCGGGTTGGACAGCACGCAGGTCTCCAGCGACAGGCAGCCGCAGCCGATGCAGTCGGTGAGGTGGTCGCGCAGACGGCCCAACTGGGTGATCCGGGCGTCGAGTTCGGTCCGCCAGTGCTCGGAGAGGCGGGCCCAGTCCTCGCGGTTCGGGGTGCGTTCCTCGGGGAGCTCGGCGAGCGCGTCGCGGATGGTGGCCAGCGGGATGCCCACCCTTTGCGCGGCCCGGACGAAGGCGACCCTGCGCAACGTGTCGCGGTCGTACCTGCGTTGGTTGCCGGAGGTGCGGCGGCTGCTGATCAGGCCCTTGGCTTCGTAGAAGTGCAGAGCGGAGACAGCGGCCCCGCTTCGCGCGGACAGCTGGCCGACGGTGAGCTCATGAACCTTGAATGGAATCTGCGGCACTCCGTGAAGCCTAGTGGCCGTCCGTTGACAGGAACACACAGCCCCCACCATCCTGAGCAAACGCTTAGCCAAGTGATGAGGAGCTCAAGGATGGCCGCCGAGCCGAGGATCTTCACGTCCGCCGAGGAGCTGTCCGCCGCGGTGGGCGAGCAGCTGGGGCACAGTGACTGGCTGGAGATCGACCAGAAGCGGATCGACCTGTTCGCCGACGCGACCGGCGACCACCAGTGGATCCATGTGGACCCGGAACGGGCAGCGAAGGGCCCCTTCGGGACGACGATCGCGCACGGCTATCTGACGCTGTCGCTGCTGCCGACGTTCGTGCCGCAGGTGCTGCGGGTCGAGGGGGCGAAGATGGGCATCAACTACGGGACCGGCAAGGTCCGTTTCCCGGCGACCGTGCCGGTCGGCTCGCGGCTGCGCGCCACGGCCGTGCTGCTGGACGTGTCCGAGGCGGGCGGCGGCGTGCAGGTCACGGCGAAGGTGACGGTCGAGCGCGAGGGCGGCGACAAGCCGGTGTGCGTGGCCGAGTCCCTCTCGCGCTACTACTTCTGAGCCGGGCTCCCCTGACGACGACCGAGCCCGGACCGGACCGTCGCCGAACCCGCCCCGGACCGTCGCCGAGCCCGCCCCGGGCCGTTGCCGAGCCCGCCCCGGACCGTCGCCGAGCCCGCCCCGGACCGTCGCCGAACCCGCCCCGGACCGTCGCCGAGCCCGGCCCGGCCGGCTGCCACCGTTTCACGAGGCGACAGCCGCGCCCCGGTCACGGGGCGGCGGCCACCATCCGCAGGACGAGGTCGGCGTAGAGCGCACCGACCTCGTCGGGGGTGCGCCTGCCCTCGACGTTGAACCAGCGCGCCACGTCGATGCACAGCGACAGCACGGCGAGCGTGGTGCCGGACACGTCGGGGACGTCGAACTCACCGGCCTTCACCCCGTCGTTGATGATGCGCCGCACCGCCGCGTCGCTCCTGCGCCGCAGCTCGACGATCTCGCTGCGGTGCTCGGTGGCGAGCGCGTCGAGCTCGTACTGGACGACGCGCGCGGTGGTGTGGTGCGCGGCATGCCACCGTACGAACGTGGTGACGGCGTCCGTGAGGCGTTCGGCGGCGCTGCCGTCACCGTCGGCGGCGGTCTCCAGGATGCGCAGGGCCTTGTCGTGGCCGATGCGGCTGATCCGGTGGAGCAGCTCTTCCTTGGTCTTGTAATGGATGTAGAGCGCGGCCGGGCTCATGCCCGCCCGGCCCGCGATGTCGCGGGTCGTGGTGGCGTGGTAGCCGCGCTCGGCGAAGGCGTCGACGGCGGCGACGAGCAACCGTCTGGCCGCCTCCGGGGCGACCTCGCTCCAGGCCCGGTCCTCGTCGCCGACGCCCTCGGTGCCTTCGGGCGCGTCCTTGGCCGTGCTCATCACTGCTCCCTTCGGCCGGTGCCGTGCCGGTTGCGGCAGGACGCACACCATACCCCGGGGCTCTGAGCAAGCGCTTAGCGCGGGACTCCCGCGGAACCGGGACGGCTACAGCTTCGTGAAGGGGTCGTGCTCGGCGAGGATCTTGTCCAGGCGGGCCTGGTCGACGCGGCTGACGAGCTGGCCCGCCTCCTGCCTGTCCCTGATGACCTTGGCCAGGGTGAAGGCCGAGGTGGTGAGGTAGAGGAGGCCGATGCCGAGGAAGGCGCGCACCCAGCCGCTGGCGTCGAGGTAGACGATGCCGCCGACCATGGCGCCCAGCGCGATGGCGAAGGACGCCACGGCCTGGCCGTAGAAGGCTCCGGTGTTCTGCTGCTTGACCGCTGTCTCACTCATACCGGAACTGTGCGCCCGCCCTCCGGCGCGCACTACCCGTACAGGTACTCAGAAACGTACTCAGAAGGCCGAGACCCCCGTCAGCGCACGGCCGATGACCAGCTTCTGGATCTGGCTGGTGCCCTCGTACAGGGTCATCACGCGGGCGTCGCGCAGCAGCTTGCCCGCCGGGTACTCGTCGATGTATCCGTAACCGCCGTGCACCTGGAGGGCGTTGTTGGCGGCGCGGACGGCGGCCTCGGAGGCGAACAGCTTGGCCTTGGAGGCCTCGGTGACGAAGGGCTTGCCGCGGTCGATCAGGTCGGCGACGCGCCAGGTCAGCAGGCGGGCGGCGTCCACGTCGACCGCGATGTCCGTGATCAGCTCCTGGACGAGCTGGTGGTGGGCGATGGTCTTGCCGAACTGCTCGCGCTCACCGGCGTACGCCAGGGCCGCCTCCAGCGCCGCCTGTGCGATGCCCACACAGCCGACCGCCACCGACATCCGGCCCTTGGCGAGGGCGGACATGGCGACCGAGAAGCCCTTTCCCTCGGGCGCGAGCAGTGCGGAGGCGGGCACCCGGACATCCTCGAAGACGAGTTCGGCGGTGGCCTGGCCGCGCAGGCCCAGCTTGCCGTGGAGCGTGCGGCGGCTCAGACCGGGGGTGTCGGTGGGCACGAGGAAGGCGGAGACGCCCTTGTGACCGGGAGCGCCGGTGGAGCGGGCGAACAGCAGGACGACGTCGGCCCAGGTGCCGTTGGTGATGAACGTCTTGGTGCCGTTGACGACGAAGTCCTCGCCGTCCCGGACGGCCCGGGTGCTCAGGTTGCCGGCGTCCGACCCGGTGCCGGGTTCGGTCAGGCCGAAGCAGCCGAGACTCTCGCCCGAGGTGAGCCCCGGCAGCCACTGCCGCTTCTGCTCCTCGCTCCCCCAGGCGGCGATCGTCTTGGCGACCAGACCCAGCGATACGGAGACGATGCCGCGCACCGAGGAGTCGCCGCGGCCGAGTTCCTCGGTGACCAGGCAGTAGGCGAGGTGGTCGCCACCGGAGCCGCCGTACTCCTCGGGGACCGTGAGGCCGAGGAAGCCGAGCGCGCCCAGCTTCTTCACGATTCCCCGGTCCACGTTCTCCGCGCGGTCCCACGCGACGACGTGCGGGGTGACCTCGCGGGCGACGAAGTCGCGGGCGAGCTGCCGGACGGCACTCTGTTCCTCGCTGAGTTCCAGGTTCACGGCTGCCACCTCGCTGGTCGGGGGAATGCGGGTCGCCGGAGCGCGCAGTACTCCGGAAGGGTCGGTCCAGATTTAAATTAGCACTGCTAGTTTCTGATGCGCAGCCCTACTATGAGCCGCATGGCCCGACCGCGCAAGCCCCTGTTGAGCAGAGACCGCATCGTCGAGACGGCGAGCGCGCTCGTGGACTCCGAGGGCCTGGACGCGGTCTCCACCCGGCGGCTCGCGGCCGAGCTCGGGGTCAGCGGCCCCTCCCTCTACAACCACTTCCGCAACAAGGACGAGATCCTGGAGGCGGTCGCGGACGCGGTCTCCGCCAAGGTCGACCTGTCGATGTTCGAGGAGGGCGACCCCCGCGACTGGCGGGCGGCGCTGCACGCGTGGGCCCTCTCGTACCGTGCGGCGCTCACCGAGCACCCGCACATCGTTCCGGTCCTGGCGAGCGGCCCCGGGCGCAGGCCCGCCGGACTGAAGGTGGCCGACGCGGTGTTCGGGGCGATGGTGCGGGCCGGCTGGCCGCCCGCGCAGGCGACGTACATCGGGGCGCTGATGCGCTACTTCATCACCGGGTCGGCACTGGGGTCCTTCGCGCGCGGTTTCGTCGACGACGAGGCGGCGTACGACCCGGCGGACTATCCGCACCTGGGGCAGGCGCATCTGCTCGCCGAGCATCAGGAGAAGGTCGACGAGGGCGCCTTCGCGACCGGGCTGCGGGCCCTGCTGGACGGGCTGGAGTGCCAGTACGACGCCCTCCGCACAGTTCGGTCCGCGCCGAAGGGTTTGTAGGGCACTCTGGAGGGATGGCGCCTACTTCCCCTCCCTCCGCTTCCGGCACCCACGCGTCGCCCGGGGCGCGGCTGGCCTCCTTCGCCTCCCTGCTGGCCGACGAGACCCGCGCCGTCTTCCTGCTCTCCCTGCTGGACGGCCGCGCCTGGACCGCGAGCGAGCTCGCCCGGCAGGCGGGTGTCGCCGCCTCCACCGCGAGCGAGCACCTGGGCCGACTCGTCACGGCCGGACTGCTCGCCGAGGAACGCCAGGGGCGGCACCGCTACGTACGGCTGGCGGACAGCACCGTCGCCCAGCTGATCGAGGCGGTCGCCGGGCACGCGATCCCGGGCCGCGACAGCCCGCACAGCCTGCGCGCCGCCGGCGCGAGCAACGCCATGGCGCGGGGCCGCACCTGTTACGACCATCTCGCCGGGCGTCTGGGCATCGCCGTCACGGAGGCGATGGGGCGGCGCGGCCTGCTGCTGGCCGAGCGCAGCTTCGCACTCACCGACGCGGGCCTGGCGTGGTTCGGGGCGCTCGGCCTCCAGCTGGAAAAGCCCAGGGCCCGCCGGCCGACCGTCAGTGCGTGCCTGGACTGGACCGAACGCAAGCGCCACCTCTCGGGCATCGCGGGCGCGGAGCTGTGCCGTCACGCCCTCGCGAAGCAGTGGTGCGAACGGATCGGCACCGAGCGCGCGGTACGGGTCACACCGGCGGGCGAGCGGGCCCTGCACGACCTGCTGGGCATCGACGCGGACATACTTCGGTGACAACCGAACTGTTCATGCCCTAGCATCGCGGCATGACCAACTCTCCCTCCCCCTCGGCACGTTCCGAGGCCCGCTCCGAGCCGCTCGCGCTGGTCGCCGCCGGGGTCACCGTCGTCCTGTGGGCGTCGGCCTTCGTCTCGATCCGCAGCGCCGGCGAATCCTACGCACCGGGGGCGCTGGCGCTCGGCCGGCTGCTCTCCGGCTCGCTCGTCCTGGTCGCGCTCCTGCTGATACGCAGGGAGGGCCTGCCGCCGCGCGCCGCCTGGCCGGGGATCATCGTGTCCGGCCTGCTGTGGTTCGGCGGCTACGCGGTCCTCCTCAACTGGGGCGAGCAGCTGGTCGACGCGGGTACGGCCTCGCTGGTGGTGAACGTGGCGCCGATCCTGATGGCGCTGCTGGCAGGACGGTTCCTGGGCGAGGGGCTGCCGCCGCGCCTGCTGGCCGGGATGGCGGTGTCTTTCGCGGGTGCCGCGATCGTCGGCATCTCGATGTCGGGCAGCGGTGGTACGTCGCTGCTGGGCGTGGCGCTCTGTCTGCTGGCCGCCGTGGCGTACGCGATCGGCGTGGTCGCGCAGAAACCCGCGCTGGTGCACGCCAGTCCGCTCCAGGCGACGGCGTACGGGTGCCTGATCGGGGCGGTGGCCTGCCTGCCGTTCTCCGGCCAACTGGTCGACGACCTCGCCCACGCGCCGCTGTCGGCGACGCTCAACATGGTCTACCTGGGTGTCTTCCCGACCGCTCTGGCCTTCACCACCTGGGCGTACGCGCTGAAGCGGACGACGGCGGGAAAGATGGGCGCGACCACGTACGCGGTGCCCGCGATCGTGGTGCTGATGTCCTGGTTGCTGCTGGACGAGATTCCGGGCTGGATCACGCTGCTCGGTGGCGTGGTGTGCCTGGCGGGGGTGACGGTGTCCCGCTCGCGGTCGCGGCGGGCGGTGGCGCCGGTGGGGGCTACGGAGGCCGCTGCGGTGGGAGCCGCTCCGGCGGGGACCGCTCCGGTGAGGACCGCTCCGGCGGGGGCCAAGGACGCCCCCACCGAGGCCGGGAAGGTCTAGCCGAGAGTGCCCGGCCGCTTCCCCCGGGGACCCGGCTCCGCACGGCACCCGGGGAAGACCACCAGGACTCAGGGGAAGACCACCAGCGCCCGGCCGCCCTTGCCCGCGAGCATGTTGTCGAATGCGGCCGGGATGCCGTCCAGGGCGATGTGCTCGGTGACCATCGACGCCAGGTCGAGGCGGCCCGCCCGGACGTGCTCGGCGAGTACCGGGAGGTCGCGGGCCGGGTCGCTGTTTCCGTACACGCAGCCGCTGAGCGTGCGGCCCCAGTGGAAGAGCTCCAGCGCGTGGAAGGTGACCTGCTGGTCCTTGCCGCCGATGCCGACGACGGTGGTGCGGCCGCCGCGCCGGGTGGACTCCCAGGCGGTACGGATGGTGGTGGCGCGGCCCACGCACTCGATGGCCACGTCGGCACCGTGGCCCCCGGTGAGCCTGCGGACGTCCTTGGCGGTGGTGTCGGAGGCGATGAGGTAGTCGGTGGCCCCGGCCGCGGTGGCCAGTTCCTCCTTGGCCGGGGAGACGTCCACGGCGACGATCTGCGCGGCACCGGCGATGCGGGCGGACTGGATCGCGGCGAGACCGACGCCGCCGACGCCGTACACGACGACGGTCTCGCCCTCGCGGACGCGGGCGCTGTGGTGGACGGCGCCGTACCCGGTGAGGACGGCGCAGCCGAGGAGCGCGGCGTCGGTGAGCGGAATGCCGGCCGGGGCGGGGAGTACGCACTTCGCAGCGACGACGGTCTCCTCGGCGAAAGCGGCGACATTGAGGCCGGGGTGCAGGTCGGTGCCGGAGTCGGTGCCGTCCGCGGAGGGCCGGGTACGGGCGTGTACGTTGCCGGCGCCGGTCAGCGCGTCGGCGCAGAGCCAGACCTCGCCGAGCTCGCAGGCGTGGCAGCTGCCGCAGGACGGCGCCCAGTTGAGGACCACGTCGTCGCCGGGGGCGAGGTGGGTGACGCCCTCGCCCACGGCCGTCACGGTGCCGGCGCCCTCGTGGCCGAGGACGGCGGGCAGGGGAAGGCGCATGGTGCCGTTGGTGAGGGAGAGGTCGGAGTGGCAGACGCCGGCGGCGGCGAGGCGGAGGCGGACCTGGCCGGGGGCGGGGGCGGGGAGGTCGATGTCGGTGACTTCGAGGGGGGCGTGGGGGGCGCGGATGATGGCGGCGCGGGTCATTTGGGCTCCAGGAGGCGGGGGTGCGGGCGGAGTGGGGTGGGGTGCGGGGCGGGGTGCCGGGGCCCTGGTGGGGCGGGACCCCGGGTGGGCGGGACCGAGGTGTTCGGCTCCGCCGGGGGCCGCCCCCTTGCCCGCCCGTTCCGCCCCCGGGGGGCGGCCCCGCCGCCCAAGGGGGCTGGGGAGGGGGCAGGTGGAAGGGTCAGAACTGGAGGGATTTGGTGTGGAGGTATTCGGAGAGGCCGTGGGGGCCCAGTTCGCGGCCCACGCCGGACTGCTTGTAACCGCCGAAGGGGGCAAGCGGGTTGAAGCGGCCTCCGTTGATGTCGACCTGGCCGGTGTCCATGGTCCGGGCGAACGCCGCCGCCGTCTCCCGGTCCGCCGCCCAGACCGCCCCGGCCAGCCCGTACACCGTGCCGTTGGCGATGCGCAGGGCGTCGGCCTCGTCCTCGTAGCGGAGGATCGAGAGCACCGGGCCGAAGATCTCCTCCTGGGCGATGGTCATCTCGGGGGTGACGTCGGCGAAGACGGTCGGTGAGACGTAGTAGCCCTTGTCGAAGGGGGCCTCGGGGCCGCCGGCCGCCACCCGGGCGCCCTCCTCGATGCCCTTCGCGATGTAACCGCGCACCCGTTCCTGCTGCTTGGCGTTGACCAGCGGGCCGACGCGCTCGCCCGGCGCGTACTTGGCGACCGCGTCGGCGGCGAGCGAGACCGCCTCGTCGTAACTGTCCCGGTGGACCAGCATGCGGGTCCACGCGCTGCACGTCTGGCCGGAGTTGGACATGACGTTGGCGACGCCGACGTTGACCGCCTTGGCCAGGTCGGCGCCGGGCAGGATGACGTTCGCGGACTTGCCGCCCAGTTCCAGGGCGACCCGCTTGACGGCCGCTCCCGCGGTCGCGCCGATCTGCCGACCGACGGCGGTCGAGCCGGTGAAGGACACCAGGTCGACGCCCTCGTGCCCGGCCAGCGCCTGGCCCGCGACCGGGCCGAGTCCGGTCACCAGGTTGAACACCCCGGCGGGCAGGCCCGCCGCGTGCACCACCTCGGCGAAGAGCTGCGCGGTCAGCGGGGTGTCCTCGGCGGGCTTGAGGACGACCGTGCAGCCGGCCGCCAGGGCGGGTGCCACCTTGGCGACGATCTGGTGCAGCGGGTAGTTCCAGGGTGTGATCGCACCCACCACGCCGACCGGCTCGGAGTAGACGGTCGAGTTGCCGAGCTTCTCCTCGAAGGGGTACGTCGCGGCCAGTTCCGCGTACGAACCCGCGACCAGGACCGGCAGCCCGGCGTGCACGGCCTCGGCGAGCGCGGGCGGGGCCCCGAGTTCGGCGGTGACCGTCGCCGCGATCTCGTCCTTGCGGGCGGCGAGACCGTCGCGCAGCGCACCGATCAGTGCGGCCCGATCGGCCTGCGGGGTGGCCGCCCAGCCGGGGAACGCGGCCCGCGCCGCGCTCACGGCGGCGTCCACATCGGCCGCCGTACCGGCCGGGACGTACGCGATGACCTGCTCGTCGGCAGGATTCACCACGGGGATGGTGTCCTTACCCACGGCGGGGCGCCACTCCCCGCCTATGTACATGCCGTCGTGTGCCTGCGTTGCCATGGTCTTCCTCCTGCACCGGGCCGGTCGTCGTCCGGACCCCAAACTAGCGGTGTTAGTTTTTCGGCGCCAGAGGCGGCCCCGGCCACATCGGCGGCCGATCCACCTCGACGGCCGGCCCACGTCGGCGGCCGGCCCACGTCAGCGGCCGGCCCACGTCAGCGGCCGGCCCACGTCAGCGGCGGCTGCGCGCCGGGGTCATCCGATGCGGCTGCCCGGCTCCCGGCCCGCCGCCGTCACCTCCACCGGGAAGCCGTTCAGTACGGCCGTCCCCGACAGCGGGTCAAGACGGGACCCGTCCAGAAGCTGGTTGACGTTGACGCCCGGCCGCGCCTCCGCGACGCTCAGCCGGGTGCCCGGCCGGTCGTGGCCCCAGCCGTGCGGCAGGCTCACCACTCCGCTGCGTACCGTGTCGGTGATCTCCACCGGAGCCTCCACGGCCCCGCCGTCCCCGGTGATCCTGGCGCTCGCGCCGTCCGTCAGGCCGAGCCGCCGCGCGTCGTCGGGGTGGACCTGGAGGGTGCAGTGGTTGGAGCCGCGGTTCAGGGCGGGGACGTTGTGCATCCAGCTGTTGTTGGAGCGCAGGTGCCTGCGGCCGACCAGGACCAGGGCGCGCTCTCCGCGCCGCTCCCCCAGTGCCCTGCGCAGTCGCGGCAGATCCGCGGCGATGGGGTCGGGCAGGAGTTCGACGAGGCCGCTGCGGGTCTTCAGGACCTGGCCGAGCCGCGGCTTGAGCGGGCCGAGGTCGATGCCGTGCGGGGCCGCCCTGAGCTTCTCCAGGGTCAGTCCTTCGTACGGGCCGAGCCTCAGCATCAGGTCGAGGCGGCGCTCGGGCCCGCTGCCGCCGGTGAGGCGCCCGGCCAGTTCCGCCGGGGCTCCGGCCTTCGCGAGCGTACGCGTGATGACCGACTCGTCCACGGTGGCGGGGTCGGCCCCGTGCATGCCGCCGACCGCGAGCACCAGCCTGGCGTGGATCTCGCACTCGTCCATCCTGCCCGGTTCGAGGGGAAGGGCGGCCGGTGTGTAGCGGACCTGGTCGTGGACGGCGAAGCCGTTGAAGGCGAAGTCGAAGTGGGCGCTGCGGGAGGGCGGCGGGGGCGGCAGGACGACGTCCGCGTGGCGGGAGGTCTCGTTGAGGTACGGATCGACGCAGACCATGAAGTCCAGTCCTTCGGCGAGCGCCGCGTCGAGCCGGTCGCCGTCGGGTGCGGAGAGGACGGGGTTGGCGGCGATGGAGATCAGTGCGCGGATGCGCCCCTCCCCCGGGGTGGCGATCTCCTCGGCGAGGGCGGCGAGCGGCAGTTCCCCCTTGGCCTCGGGGTGTCCGCCGACCCTGCTGCGCCACCTGCCGAGGTCGAATCCCCTTCCGGGGCCGGGGGTACGCGGCTTCGGCGAGGTGGCGGAGAGCGGGAAGAGCGCGCCGCCGGGGCGGTCCAGGTTGCCGGTCAGGACGTTCAGTACGTCGATGAGCCAGTTGGCGAGCGTCCCGAACTCCACCGTGGAGTTGCCCACCCGCCCGTACACCGCGGCCGTGGGCGCCGCCGCCAGCTCGCGTGCCACCGCGCGGATCTCGTCCGCCGGTACGTCGCACACCCCGGCGACCGCCTCGGGGGTGAACTCCTCGACCGCCGAAGCGACTTCGTCGAGACCCTGCACCTGCCCTGCGAGCTCCCCGAGCGCCACCAGCTTCTCCTCGAAGAGGACGTGCGCCAGGGCCGCGAGCAGCGCCGCGTCCGCGCCGGGGCGGATCGCGAGGTGCCGGTCGGCCAGCTTGGCGGTACGGGTGCGGCGCGGGTCGACCACCGTGAGGGTGCCGCCGCGGGCCCGCAGGGCCTTCAGCTTGCCGGGGAAGTCGGGGGCGGTGCACAGGCTCCCGTTGGATTCCAGCGGGTTGGCGCCGAGCAGCAGGAGGTGGTCGGTGCGGTCCAGGTCGGGTACCGGGATGGCGAAGGGGTCACCGAAGAGCAGCCCGCTGGACACGTGCTTGGGCATCTGGTCGACCGTGCTCGCGGTGAACAGGTTGCGGGTGCCGAGCGCGGCGAGCAGGGCGGGCGGGTACAGGGCGCCCGCCATGGTGTGGACGTTGGGGTTGCCGAGGACGACGCCGACGGCGTTGCCCCCGTGCTCCTCGACGAGCGGCCGGACGCGGGCCGCGATCAGGTCGAAGGCCTCGGTCCAGCTCGCCTCCCTGAGTGTCCCGTCGACCCGGATCAGGGGGGCGGACAGCCGGTCGGGGTCGGAGTCGAGAGCGCCGAAGGCGGCGCCCTTGGGGCAGATGAAGCCGCGGCTGAAGATGTCGTCCGCGTCGCCGCGGGCACCGGTGACGCGCGAACCCTCCAGGGTGAGGGTCAGTCCGCAGGTGGCTTCGCAGAGCGGGCAGATGCGCGGGGCGGTGCGGGAGCTGTCGGGCATGGGTTCTCCCCGTGGCGGCGTCGGTGGCGCATGGGCGCAGCCGAGCATACCGACCGGTACGCACTTCGGCGAGGTGTCAGTCGAGAACCCCGGCGAGGTAGGCGCACAGCAGGGCACGGGTTTCGGCGATGATGTCCGGATCGCCCAACGGGTCCGTGCGGAAAGCGAGTTGAAGTACGGAGTCGGCGGCTTCGACGGCGACGGCGACGACTCGGTGCAGGGCCGCGTCGGGCGTGCGGCCCAGGTGGGCCTGCAGCAGGCCGACGAGGCGGTCGGCGACCCGGGAGTCGGGGTCGCCCGCCCCCGCCGGCGCGGTGAACTCGACCAGGGCGAAGCCCGGGAGGGTGCGCTTCATGACCAGGTACTCGTCGAGGACCGCGTCGACAGCAGCGCGCCAGTCGGCGGGCTCGATCGTCTCCAGGCGGCGGGCGATGGCCAGGGCGTAGAGGTCGAGATTGCGCTGGGCCAGTGCGTCGGCCATGGCGCGCTTGTTGGGGAAGAACCGGTAGACGGAGCCGATGGGAACGCCGGCGCGGGTCGCGACGGAGCGGGTGGACAGCTCTTCGTAGCCGGTCTCGTCGAGGAGTTCGGCGCAGGCCTCCAGAATCCTGGCGAGGCGCTCGGCACTGCGCTGCTGCACGGGCTCACGGCGCAGCACCGGCCGGCCGGTGGGGCCCGCCGGGGACCGCGTACCGGCGGACAGCCGGGAACTGTCGGGCAGTTGGGGGCCTGCGGGGAGGTCTGGACCGGCTGCGGACTCTGGGGGCACGGGCTCCATGATGCCGCTCCTGCCGTCCGCGCGGAGGGCCGCGGGGCAGAACGGGCACGGAGCTACGGGTCCCGGGCTTCGGCGGGGCGGCCCCTCAGGCGAGCAGCAGGCCGAGCCCTCCCGTGGTGTAAACGATCATCAGGACCAGCAGCGGGAGCTGGCCCGCGACGGCGCGGTGCGGCGGGAAGAGCCGGACGGACCTGTCGTGGGCGGCGACCACGCCGCACACATGGCCGGCGATGACGGCGGACACCTGGAGGGCGGCGAGGAGGCCGGGTGACAGGGGCGGTTCGGGCGGGGCCGGATGGTCGGTGCCGAGTGCCAGCAGGACGGTGCGTGGCCCTTCGCCGGCCAGCAGGGTGACGTAGTGGGCGGTCAGATAGCCGAGTGCGATGGGGAGCAGGGAGTGCGCGAAGGCGGTGCGCGGGTGCGCGAGCCGCTGCCCGGCGGAGGGGCCGGAGATCAGCCGGACAGCTCCGGCGCACAGGCTGTAGAGCGCCGCGACCAGGGCGACGGCGCCGAGCAGTCCGAGGGTGGCCGTGGGAACGCGGCCCAGTGGCGAGGTCTGGACGGTGGCGATCCAGGACGGGGCGTCGGAGAAACCGTCGTACGCGGTGGAGCCGAGCAGAACGCACAGGACGGCGACCAGGCCGGGGCGCTGTTCGGTCGCGTCGAGGCCGTTGAGGGGGGAGCGCAGCACGAGGCGGCCGTCGCGGCGCCTGCCCAGCGGGGAGAGGCGGGCGAGCAGGGTGGAGTACACCTCGAAGGCGTCCGCGCCGGCGAACCAGCGGTCCCCGTACCGGGCGGCGCCGGCCAGGTGGAGGGCGGCGCAGCCGGTGAGGAAGGCCAGCAGGGCGGTGCGTGACGCGGGGTCGGGGGCCACGAGTTCGAGCCAGGTGTAGGCCAGCAGTCCGGCGGCGGCCGGCCACAGACCCGTGCCCGGCGGGAGCGGACGGCCGGCGGCGGGGTCGCGCCCGAGGGCGCGGCAGAGCAGCAGGTGGAGCGTGCGCAGCGGGTTGAGGAGGCGCCAGACGGGACCCAGCAGGAGGGAGGCGGGGACCAGGCCGACCCAGAGCAGGACGTGCACCGCGCCGGGTGCGGGGTTGCGGTCCGGGTCGTCGGGGCCGAACAGCAGGTGGCCCAGCACGAACAGGGCGGCCGCCAGGCCCAGCACGCGCAGTGCCGTCCGGGTGGCCGGGGCGTCCGCGAGGCGCTGGAGCGGGGCGGGGACCGGGCGGCCCGCGCGGTCGCCGCGGAACCGGGAGGTGGACCAGAGCAGGCCGAGCGCGAGGAAGGAGATGAGGAGCGCGGCGAAGGCTCCGGCGAAGGCGTAGAAGGGCGAGAGGGGCAGGTCGTGCGAGGATCCGACGCCGTGTGCGAGGGTGCGCAGATCGCAGGGGGGTCCCGCGCTGTGCGCGAAGGGGCGCAGCTCCTGCGCGAAACCCACGCCGTGCGCGAGTGGGCGCAGATCGTCCGGGGATCCCACGCCGTGCACGAAGGGGCGCAGATCGTACGGAGATCCCGTGCCGTGCACGAAAGCGCGCAGCTCCTGCGCGAAACCGACGCCGCGCGCGAAGGGGTTCACCGCACGACGAGCTGGGTCAGGAGCAGGTCGGATCCGTGGGTTTCGACCTCGAAGAGTCCGGCGCGGTCGACGACGAACGCGTAGCTGACGAGCCGCCCGGCCGGCAGCTCCACCTTCCGGTCGTAGCCGTGGATGTGCAGGGTGTCGTCCTTGTCGCTGACGACGGCGAGTTCGATGCGCTGCCCCTTCTTGAGGGCGATGCGGCCGGGGGCCGGGGCGACCTTGCCGTCCGCGACGGCGATGCGCACGGTCCGGTCGGCTTTGGGGGGTGCCGGGGCGGCCGGTTCCGTGCTTCCTGGTACGGCCATGGAGGGTGCGGCCCCGGGAGGCGCGGTCACGGGAGGCGCACGTCCGGGAGGCGCACGTCCGGGGGGCGCACTTCCGGAAGGTTCGGCCCCCGAAGGTGTGGTTCCGGGTGTCGCCGGGGTGAGGGGCGCCGTGCCCTCCACCGGTGTGCCGCGCACTGCCCAGACGGTGTGGTCGTCGGCGTGCAGGCGCACGGTGAGGGTGTGGGCGCCCGGGGGCACGGCCCCGGGCGGCAGGTGGAACCAGGGGCCGTAGAGGCGGGCCAGTTCGCGCCCGTTGAGGGAGAGACGGGCGTGGCCGCTGCCGGGGAGTGCCGCGCCGCCGGTGCTGTCCGGGGTGAACCGGAAGCGCTGGACGGCCAGTTGGATGTTCCAGCCGCCCTCGGAGTCGGGACGCACGGTGAGCGCCACCTCGGGGGCCTGTGCGGCGGCGGCCTCCCGCAGCCGGTGGCCCTGCGCGTCCCTGGTGTCCAGGAGCCGGCCCGCCGGCCCGGTGGCCACCTCGTGGCCGGTGCCCGGCTTGTGGTGGGTGGCGGCCCGGCCGCCGCATCCGGCCAGCAGGGCGACGGCGGCCAAGGCGGCAGCGAGAAGGACGGCGGGGAGCAGGACGGTGGGGAGCGGTGCGGTGGCGAGCTGTCCGCCGGCGGTGCGCGGCGCTGTGGTGCCCGGGCGCCTCATGCGGTGGCCTCCGCACGCTCCTGGGCCGTCCCGGGCCCGGGCTCCGGGGCGTGCCGGCCGGCGGCGACGACCGCCCAGAGCACCCACACCACCGCGAGCATCCCGCGGATCCAGGCCGGGCCCAGCGGGATCCAGGGGATCATCACCACGGCCTTGTCGAAGGCATCGAGCAGTGTCAGGACGCCGAGGGCGACCGTGGTCCCGCCGAGCCACGGGCGCCCGGCACGCAGGGCGAGGCCGATGGCCGTCCACCAGACGCCGGTCAGCAGCAGCGCCACGGCGGGGAGGTGGGTGGCGGTCAGCTGCGTGGTCGAGGCCGCCACCTCCAGTACGAGGCCCGCCGCACCCAGCACGGTGGCCGCGGTGGCAATCCGGTGGTGGCGCAGCCTGCGCCACCACAGCACTCCCCCGACCAGGGCCAGTACCGCCGACGTGGCGAGCGCGAGCTGCGTCTCGATGCGGGCGATGCCGGTGGCGCCGTACCAGTCGCAGCCGGCCGGCAGCCGCCTGGTCTGCACGCTGTAGTCGGAGCAGACCATTAGCTGGGCCAGTTTGACGGGCTCCCCGACCAGGCGGTCCGAGCCGCCGGACAGGTCGCCGGGGCGCGCCCCGCACTCGGGCAGCGTGCGCGGGGTGCTGGCCCCGGAGCCGGGGTCCCAGCAGTTGCCGCCGCCCTGCCCGTCCCACCAGACGTCGGTGCCGTTGGGCAGGGACCGGCCGGCCCTGTCCTTGCCCAGGACGTTCCCGGCGTACCGGTTGTGGTGCGAGGTGTCGGTCTGTTTCGACCACGCCTCCTCCCCCCGGATGAACGCGGGGACGGCGTTGAGGAAGAAGCCGGCGCGCCGGTTCCCGTACACCCAGTTGTTCTCGTAGCGGTTCCAGTTGCCGCCCGCGGTGATGATGCCCGTGCCCGACGGCATGGAGATCTGGGGGCAGACCACGCCGCGTTCGTAGCCGCGCTCGGCGGGCGGTCTGGCGCAGGTGCCGTCGGCGACGTACGGGTAGTAGTCAGCGTTGTTGTCGTGGATCAGGTTGCGTTCGAACCTGGCGTGGTTCTGGGGGAGTCCGGGGTGGCCGGGGAAGGCGCTGTCCATCGAGGCGCCGCCCATGTTGTGGTCGAACTCGTTGTCGTGCACGTAGACGGAATCGCCCGCCGTGCCCGAGTAGCCGACCATGTTGTGGTGGCTGCGGCAGCCGGTGATCTCGATGGAGTAGCGGGGGACGTCGTAGCCGCGCCCGTTGTTGATGTCGGAGGCGCTGCCCGGGTAGATCCCGGAGTCGCCGTTCCCGTAGGACTCGCAGTTCTTGTAGAGGCCGTGGTCACTGGCGAAGGTCAGGAAGCCGTACTCGTCGTTCCAGCGGGTCAGTACGTCGTCGATGACGAAGCCGTCGCCCGCCAGGACGTAGAGCGAGTTGAAGGTGGTGCGCTGGGCGGTGAAGTTCTTGAAGTAGACCCCGTCGGACTCGTCCGCGCGGACCGCGTTGAGCTTGCGGTAACCGGCGTCGATGACGACGTCGGTGCGCCGGGCACCGGTGCCCTCGATCTGGAGGTCCTTCTTACCCAGGATCGCCACCAGGTTCGGGTTGTGCGGGCACCGCTGCTGCTGGGCGAACGACAGGATCTGGTAGCCGAGCTGCGACGTGCGGGCCTTCAGCCGGGCGCAGGCTCCGCCCGGCGCGGGGAGCGAGGGCTCCTCCTCGTAGAGGCCGGGCAGCACCGCGATGTTCATGCCCGGCCTGTTCACCGCGTCGACGGCCTGTTGCAGATGCCGGTACCCGGACGCGGCGCAGCGGGTGAAGAGCGCGCGGTTACGGGTCTTGAGCGGCTGCGGGAAGGCGGCGATGCGCCGTTCGAAGTCCGCCCTGTCGGTCTTGCAGACGATGAGGTCCGGCTCGCCGCCGCGGAGCACGGGGACGCTTCCCGAGCCGTCGGGGAAGGCGACGGGGCGTTCCTCGTGGGCGTGGGCGGCCGGCGCGGCGAGCAGGGCGAGGGCAAGGGCCAGGAGGCCGACCAGGCACGTACGTAACCGGCGTGTCCACGACATGTGCGAGAGAGTAGAGCAATGTTCATGTTCTGGGATCCCCCCGCGCACCACCCGCTGCGGGTGAGGATGCCTCCGGTTTCCCGTTGACGCCCCGGCCCCTGATTCCTACAGTTGTCCATAGGATTCTTTCGACAGTGGCACCGGGAGCGGATGATGAGCGACAGCGGGCACGGCACCGAGCAGGCCAGGAAGACCGCACAGGCCCTGGCCTACTCCCCCGGGTTCGGCAACGAGCACAGCTCGGAGGCCGTACCGGGCGCGCTGCCGCACGGGCGCAACTCTCCCCAGCGGGCCCCGCTGGGTCTTTACGCGGAACAGCTCAGCGGCTCCGCCTTCACCGAGCCCCGGGCGCACAACCGCAGGTCGTGGCTGTACCGGATCCGTCCCTCCGCGGCCCATCCGCCGTTCCTGCGCGCCGGCAACGGAAATCTGCGCAGCGCCCCCTTCACCGAGACGGTGCCCGACCCCAACCGGCTGCGCTGGAACCCGCTGCCCGCCCCCGCCCCCGGCACCGACTTCCTGGCAGGCCTGTGGACGCTCGGCGGCAACGGCGACGTCACCCAGCGCACTGGCATGGCGATCCACCTCTACCATGCCAACTTCCCCATGCTGCACCGTGTGTTCAGCGACTCCGACGGCGAGCTGCTGATCGTCCCCGAGCACGGCGGACTACTGATCCGCACGGAGCTGGGCCTGCTGCGCGCCGAGCCCGGCGAGGTGGCCCTGATCCCGCGCGGCGTCCGCTTCCGCGTGGAGCTGCTGGACGCCACCGCCCGGGGATACGTCTGCGAGAACTACGGCGCTCCCTTCCAGCTCCCCGACCTCGGCCCGATCGGCTCCAACGGCCTGGCCAACGCCCGGGACTTCCGTGCGCCCGTCGCCGCGTACGAGGACGTCGAGGGCCCGGTGGAGGTGGTCAACAAGTTCTGCGGCAACCTCTGGTCGGCGACCTACGACCACTCGCCGCTCGACGTCGTCGCCTGGCACGGCAACCACGTCCCGTACGTCTACGACCTGCACCGCTTCAACGTCATCGGTTCGATCTCCTACGACCACCCGGACCCGTCGATCTTCACGGTCCTCACCTCGCCGTCGGACACCCCGGGCCTGGCGGGCGTCGACTTCGTGGTCTTCGCCCCGCGCTGGCTGGTCGGCGAGGACACCTTCCGCCCGCCGTACTTCCACCGCAACGTGATGAGCGAGTACATGGGCCTGATCGAGGGCGCGTACGACGCCAAGGCGGAGGGTTTCGTGCCCGGCGGCGGGTCCCTGCACAACATGATGTCCGCGCACGGTCCCGACCGGGAGACCTTCGACCGGGCGAGCGCGGCGGAGCTGAAGCCGCAGAAGATCGACGACGGCCTGGCGTTCATGTTCGAGACGCGCTGGCCGGTGACGGCGACCGGGCAGGCTGCGACGGCCGGACACCTCCAGGCGTCGTACGACGCGGTGTGGCAGGGTCTTGAACGCCACTTCCGCCCGTAACCCCCTTACGGAGAGCCGACCGTGACCGCCTTCGCCCCCGACTCCCTCGTCCTGAACCGGAAGCTCCCCCTCTGGTACCAGGTCTCCCAGTCGCTGCGCGCCTCGATACTGGGCCGCACCCCGGACGCCTCGCTGCGACTGCCCACCGAGGAGCGGCTGGCCGCGCACTACGGGGTCAGCGTCCTCACGATGCGCCAGGCGCTCAAGGAGCTGGAGACGGAGGGCCTGATCAGCAGGCACCGGCGGCGCGGCACCTTCATCGAGCCGGGGGCGAGGCGGGGCGCCCCGCGCCGCCTCCTCGGCTCGATCGACGCGGTCGTGGCCCAGCAGTCGGGCGAGCCGACGACCCTGCTCGGGCACGGCCCGATGCCGGTCCCCGGCGAGCTGGCCGAGTACTTCGGGGAGGTGGCCGAGGTGATGACGTACCGGCGGCTGCGCCACGACGCGGAGACAGGCGAGCCCACCAACTGGGCGCAGAACGCGGTCCGCCCCGACGTCGCGGAGCACATCAGGGCCGAGGACCTGGAGCGCTGGCCGATGACCAAGGTGCTGCGCGACACCGTGGGCGTGCGCATCAGCCGCATCACCGACACCATCGAGGCCCGGCTCGCCGACCCGGAGACCGCGGAACTGCTGAACGTCCCGCTGCTCTCGCCGATCCTGCACTACACCGGGGTCACGTACGACGTGGAGGGCCGGGTGGTGGACGTGGCGCGGATCCGCTACCGGGGCGACCGGTTCTCCTTCTCGGTGACGGTGGAGGCCGACTGACGGCTCCCGGCCCGCTGGACGGCTCCCGGCCCGCACGGCTCCCGGCCCGCTGACAGCTCCCGGCCCGCTGCCGGCTCCCGGCCCCCCTTGAGGGGGTCGGCCCCGCACGCCCCGAGCGCCTACGATGCGGGGCGTGAGCGATGTTGCCGGGACGCCGCAGCCCCTCCTGCTGGACGATCTGATGCCGTGGTCCGTGGCGCCGCTGCGCCTGGGCCGGAGCTGGGTGATGGGCCCCGACCCGGCGTCCCTGCGGGCCCGCTGGGACGCGGTGACGCGGGCCGAGGGGACGGAGCGCGACACCCTCTTCTCCCCCACCCGGCGGCGCACCCCGCGCACCTCGGTCGCCGCCCTGCCCGGCCAGCGCACCGCCACCACCCGCTTCGCCGCCGAGTCGGGCCGCTGCCCGCCTCCCGTGCGCGTCCTGCACGGCGCCTTCGACGAACAGTGGCTGATCCCCGACCACCGGCTGATCGACACCGCCCGCCCCGAACTCTGGCGGGTCACCGACCCCGCCCACCAGCTCTTCGCCGTCGAACAGGGTTACGTCACCGGAGCGGCGGGGCCCGCCCTGCTCGCCACCGCGCTCCTGCCCGACGGCCGCTCCCCCGCCGGCCGGCCGGGCCGCATCCGCCCGCTCTACCGCCGCCCCGGCGGGCAGGAGCCCAACCTGGCCCCGGGCCTGCGGGCCTTCCTCGCGGACCGCTACGGCCGCGAGGTCACTCCCCGGGACGTGCTCGCCTGGGCCCTGGCCGTGGCCCAGCCCTCGCCCCTGGGCGCTGTCGTGCCACTGCCGAGCGATCCTCAAGTGTGGCTCTCCGGAGTCGAGTTGGGTCACCATCTGCTCGCCGTGCTGACGCGCGGCGCCCAGGGCACGGCCCGCCCCAGGCTGCCGGGCGGCCAGCGGCCCTACGTACGGTCGGCCGTCGGGCCCCTGCCCGGCTCACTGGCGTACGACCACGAGGAAGCGGCACTGCTGCTCGGTGCGACGGGCTGCATCTCGCCGGTGCCGGCGGAGGCCTGGAACTTCGAGGTGGGCGGGGTCCGCGTCCTGGAGCGCTGGTTCGAGGAACGCCGCCCGGGCCCGCAGGGCCCGCTGGACGCCATCGGCCCCGGTGCCTGGCCCCAGGAGTGGAACTCCGAGCTGCTGGAGCTGGTGACGGTCCTGACGCTGTACGCCCGGGCGGTGGCCGGCCGTCCCGAGCCCGGCTCGTACGGCACGCTCGGCCGCGCCGAGCTGCACACGGCGGGGATCCTGCCCGTCCCCGTGACGGCGCGGCGCCCGGCATCGGTCCTGGACCACCACGAGGAGGGGCCGGGCGGGCAGTTCGCCCTGCTGTAGGCACCCGGCCCGGACATCACGTGCCGGGAAGCGCGGCCCAGCGGGGACAGCCCAGCGGGGCCACCGGGGGCCTGCCGGGGCCGCACACAGCGAAAGCGCCGGCCCGGGCCCGTGGCCCCCTGCCCAGGGAATGACGGATGGACAGGCGGGGGGTCACCGGGTTGCCGGAGCGGCGCTCTCACCGAAGAGCGATGCTCTGTGCAGCAGCGTTCGCGGGAAACGGCTGATTCAGCCGCGGCTCCCGAACAACGACCGTCGCAGCCGCCTGAGCGGCGCGAAGAGGGAGACCCGCGAGATACGCGTCCCCCTGCTGGTGTTGCGTGTGCGCGGCACCTCACGCGAGGTCAGTTCACGCATCAGCATCGTGGCTTCCGCCGTCTCGCGCTGTGGCAGGGCGGGACCGCCGAGCACTGCGAGGTGGCGGTCGAGCCGCGAACTGGTCGCACTGCTCCCGCATGTGATGGCAGGCACCCGAGGCCTGCTGCGCACCGTTATCTGTTCCATGTCACTCCCCACCCGTACGAGGGCACCCGTCACCGGGCAGGTTAACCCTATCTCCCCCGCATCACACACGTGTATCCCGCCCGTGTGATTCCTCTCAGCGGTACCGGCGTTGACGGAACGTAATCGTTCAAGGAGGCAGCACCGGCGCGGAGTTGAGCTAACTTGGAGGGGTTTCGACCATGATGCCGCTCCGCTGCGGATCGGGGGACTGACGCCTGTGAGCGAAGTGCCGGGTGAGGGAAGGGTGGTGACGGGCCGATACCGCCTTCTGGCCCCCTTGGGGCAGGGCGGTATGGGTGTCGTCTGGCGGGCCAGGGACGAGGTGCTGGGCCGTGAGGTGGCCGTCAAGGAGGTGCGGGCCCCGGCCGGGCTCGGCGGCAGCGACCAGTTCCGGCTGTACGCGCGACTGGAGCGGGAGGCGTGGGCGGCGGCCCGGATCTCGCACCGCAACGTCGTCACGGTGTACGACGTGGCCACCGAGGACGGCCGCCCCTGGATCGTCATGGAGCTGGTACGGGGGCTGAGCCTGTCCGACGTGCTGGACGCCGAGGGGGCCCTCGCCCCGCAGCGGGCCGCCGGCATCGGCGCGGAGGTGCTCGCGGCGCTGCGGGCCGCGCACCTGGCCGGCGTGCTGCACCGGGACGTCAAGCCGGGCAACGTACTGATCGGGAACGACGGGCGGATCGTCCTCACCGACTTCGGCATCGCCATGGTGGAGGGCACGTCCGCGCTGACGATGACCGGCGAGCTGATCGGCTCGCCGGAGTTCCTGGCGCCGGAGCGGGCGCTGGGGCGCACACCGGGGCCTGAGTCGGACCTGTGGTCGCTGGGGGTCCTGCTGTACGCGGCGGTGGAGGGGAGTTCGCCGTTCCGGCTGGACACCCCGCTGTCCACGCTGCGCGCGGTGGTCGACGAGGAACTGCCGCCGCCGGTCCGGGCGGGTGCGCTGCGGCCGGTGATCGAGGGGCTGCTGCGCAAGGAGCCCGCCGAGCGGATGTCCGCGCCGGAGGCGGAGCGGCAGTTGCGCGTGGTGGCCGCAGGGGGGACGGTGTCGGACTCGGTCGGCGCGGGGCCGCACACCAGCCCGACCGTCACGGCCTCCACACCACGGCCCACGCCCCGGCCGGTGCCAGTACCCCTCCCGGCCGGTGGCCCCGGCACGGGGATCCACCCCGCCGGTGGCCCCGGCACCGGGGGTCACAGCCCGGTGGCGGGCACGACGGCCGCGACGCCCACACGGCCGCAGCGCACCACCGCGCTGCTCGCGGCGCTCGTCGCGGTGCTGCTGATCGGCGTCTTCGCCCTGGTGTACGTCCTGACCAGGCCCGAGAAGAGCGCGGGCAGCGCAGGCGGTGGCAGCGCCGGGGGTGGGAGCGTCTCGGGTGCCGTCGGCGGCTCCGGGGGTCTCCCCTCCCCCACCGGCACCAGGGGCACGACCGGCAGCACCGGCACCGGAGACAACGGCGGCTCGGCCGGGGACCACAACTCCGCCGGCCCCGGCCACTCCCCCGGAAGCAGCGGAGGGAGGACGACCCCGCCGCCGCAGCGGCAGACGGTGCGGGTGAGCGTCCACGTGGTGAGCGGCAGTTACACGGGAAGGTGCCCGGCGCCGGAGGGCGAGGCGCCCGCCTTTTCCGCGACGGTCACCGTGGCCCGTTCGCCCGTGAAGGTCGAGTACCAGTGGACGACCCGCAGCGGGGAGACCTCGGACGGTGAGTGGAGGACGCTGGACTTCCCCGCCGGGACCACCGACCAGCAGGTCAGTCATACCGAGTTGACGCACAGGGCGGGCGCGGCCTGGCAGGACTCGGTCCTGCTCAAGGTCCGGAGCCCGCGCGAGGTGACCTCCGGGCCTGCCCCGTTCTCGGTGACCTGCGACAAGGAGCCCACGCCCACCACGGGCACGGGCTCCTCGCCGCCGGTCACGCCGTACTGAGGGGACCCCGGTACCGGAGTCCCTACGCCGCCGAGGTGAAGACCGGCAGGTATCCGCCCGACTGCCCTGCGGCGGTCGGGTGGTAGGACTCACCGATGTTGGTCCACTTCAGGCTGTGCAGCCACGGCGCCGGGGTGCAGATCTCGTGGCCGGTGAAGCTGCCGGCCACGCCGGCGAAGGTGTAGCCGTGGTCGGCGGCCCGCTTGGCGGTGGCGGTGTTGAGATGGTCGGCCGCCGCGTTGATCGCGCTCCGGGACTTCTCGCTGAGTCCGACGGAGCAGGTGCCCGCGATCTTGTAGAACCGCGGGTAGCCGAGGACCACCACGCGGGCGGACGGTGCCTTGGCTCTGATGCCGTCGTACACCGAGTCGAGCAGGCCCGGCAGAGTGGTGTCGACGTATGCGCGCGCCGTGTTGACCCGTGAGATGCAGGCGGACTCGCCCTGCAGGACGCAGGTGGTCATGACGTCGGCGAAGCCCGCGTCGTTGCCGCCGACGGTGATACTGACGAGATCGGTCGCCGCGCTGAGCGAGCTCAGCTGACCGCTGGTCACATCGCCGGTACGGGCGCCGCTGCACGCGGCGAACTTGAAGCTCGCGGGCGCCGACTTGGCTGCCCAGAGCGCCGGGAAGGCCTTGCTGCTGCGCTTGCAGCTGCTGCCGTCGTAGCTGCCCGCGCCGACTCCCGAGGAGTACGAGTCGCCGAGGGCCACGTAGTCGACGGCCTGGACCTGCTGGTTCGCCTGCGCCGCGCTCGCCCCGGTGAGGGCGACGACGCCGGCAAGCAGGAATGAACATGAGAACGCCGTAAAGCGGGACAATTTCATGGAACCTCCCTGAGCAGGCCAAATCACAGTGACCGGGCCGCCTCGAATGTCCTACCAGCCCCAGGAACTCGCCGGTAGTGTTCATGCCAAGAACATTGGGCCGGGATCTTCTCCACGCTTTCTACGCGTCCTTGACGGGTTCGACGGGCTGCGCGACATTGAAGCCCGGCATCCGGCACTCCGGGGGGCAAAGTCGCCCATGCAGATGATCAGTGACGAACCGTCAGCCGGCGACGACCGACGCGGCTTCCGCGGCCCCGACCTGCTGCCTGCCGTGGCGGGAGCGGCGGCGGTGGTGTCCGCGGCGGGGGCGTTCCTCGCGTTCACCGACGCGTCGTCAGCCCTGCGCGCGCCCTTCACCGTCGTCTTCCTGGTGGCCGCGCCCGGTGCGGCCGTGGCGGTGTGGCTGCGGGCGCTGGACCCGCTCGGGCGCGTGGTGGTGTCCCTCGCGGCGGCGCTCGCGCTCAACCTTCTTCTCGCGCAGGCGATGCTGGCCCTGCACCTCTGGTCGGTCAGGGGCGGGATCGCGGCGGTCGCCGCGGTCAGTGTGCTGCTCCTCCTGCTCTTCCCGCTCACCGCTCTCCGGCGCCGAGCCGGCCGTCCGGCGCAAAGGCAGGCACCCTGACGTGGACCTCTGCGTGTACCGTCCCGGCGAACTCACCTCGGCGGACCGGGCGGCCTGGACCGCGATGCAGTCCACGGCGCATCTGCACGGTGTGCCGGAGCTGGCGAACCCGTTCCTCTCCCCGGAGTTCGCGCTGGCGCTGGGCCGGTGCCGGCGCGGGGTGCGGATCGCGGTGGTGCGCGAGCAGGGCGAGGCCGCCGCCTTCTTCGCTTACCAGCGCACGGGCACGGGGGTGGGCCGGGCGCTGGGCCTGGGCGTGTCCGACAGTCAGGGCGTCGTACACCGCCCCGGCTTCCGCTGGGACGCGCGGCAGCTGCTGCGGGCGTGCGGGCTCGCGGTGTGGGAGTTCGACCACCTGGCCCAGGGGCAGGACGCGTTCGAGACGGGTGCGACCGGGCGGTTCGCGTCCCCGGTGATCGACACCCTCGACGGCTACGAGGCGTATCTCGCCCATCTGCGCGCCCACTCGCCGAAGTTCCTCAAGTCCACCCTCGCCAAGGAGCGCAGGCTGGCGCGGCAGGTCGGCGACGTGACCTACGTGCACGACGCACGCGATCCGGCGGCGTTGCGGACGCTGATGCGGTGGAAGTCCGCGCAGTACCGCAGGACCGGGCGCAGCGACCGCTTCTCCCAGGAGTGGATCACCCGCCTGGTCGAGCAGCTCTTCCACACCCGTACCGGCTCCTTCGCGGGGCTGCTGTCCGTCCTGTACGCGGACGGCCGGCCCGTCGCGGCACACTTCGGACCGCGCTCAGAACGGATCATCGCGAATTGGTTCCCGGCCTACGACCCGCATTTCGCAAAATATTCGCCGGGGTTGCTCATGCAACTAAAGATCGCTGAAGCCGCTGCCGCCGAAGGGATCGCGTACATAGATCTGGGGCGGGGCCAGAAAGAGTACAAAGATGCCCTCAAGACCCGGGAGATCATGGTTTCCGAGGGATGGGTGATGCGTCGGCATCCCGTGGCATTCAGCCACCGGGCACACCGCGCACCGGTGCGGGCCTTGCGGAACACGGTGGTTGAGCGGCCGGAATTGTTCGAACCAGCGGACAAGTTGCTCAAACGGATGGGGGAAATCCGATCGGGGAGATTCCGGATACGACCGTCCAAGTAATAACGGGGTCACAAAAGAGCGGGGCTTCGTTCCAGGTCTTGCCATCGGGTCCCCACCCTCCATACCGTCGTACTTCACCCGTACCGGCCCATCAAGCAAAGCGGCTCTAGGGGAGGGCTCAAGCGTCGCGAGGGAGGCCGGAGCGGGAGCGCGGCAGGGGGGTGCCGTGCTCGGCGAGCAAGATGGTTGCCGGGGCACGTTCCGCGCAGAGCAATAGCAGGCTCACCCAGCCAGTACGGAGTGCCATTCCGTCATGGCCGGGGTGAAACCCCCCTTTCGAACCGGAAACTCATCCGGACCGCCCGGGGGCGGGCGGTCCACCGGTGGAGAGGGAAAAGACTCATGAGCTCATTTCTCCGACCTGCGGTACCCGGCCAGGATCCACTCAGCGAGCCGTCCACGAACGGCAACAGCCGCACGGGCGCGATCAAGAAAAGCCTGAAGTACCGGCCGATCTCCTCACACCTCGCGATCACCGTTCCGGTGAGCGTGGTGATCCCCGCCATGAATGAGGCGGAGAACCTTCCGTATGTCTTCAAGTCGCTTCCGGACTGGATTCACGAAGTCGTTCTGGTGGACGGGAATTCCACCGACGGCACCGTGCGGGTCGCCCGGGAGCTGTGGCCCGACGTCAAGGTCGTACGGCAGACGGGAAAGGGCAAGGGCGATGCGCTGATCACGGGTTTCGCCGCCTGCACCGGCGACATCATCGTGATGGTCGACGCGGACGGCTCGGCCGACGGGCAGGAGATCGTCTCCTACGTCTCCGCCCTCGTCTCCGGCGCCGACTTCGCGAAGGGCTCGCGCTTCGCGAACGGCGGCGGCACCGACGACATGACCCCGGTCCGCAAACTGGGCAACTGGGTGCTGTGCTCGGTGGTCAACGCCAAGTTCGGCGCCCGCTACACCGACCTGTGCTACGGCTACAACGCCTTCTGGCGGCACTGCCTCGACAAGATCGACCTCGACTGCACCGGCTTCGAGGTGGAGACCCTGATGAACATCCGGGTCGTCAAGGCCGGCCTGAGGGTGCAGGAGATACCCAGCCACGAGTTCGAGCGCATCCACGGGACGAGCAACCTGCGGGCCGTCCGCGACGGGCTGCGGGTGCTGGCGGTGATCCTCAAGGAACGCGGCAAGCGGCACGGCCGGCGTCACCTGCCTCTGCCCGCGGTGGCTCCCCGCCGCGTGATCGGCCGGGGAGAGGTGTGGTGAGAGACGCTCCTCCGCCCGGCATCTCCGTGGTGATCTGCGTGTACACCGAGGACCGCTGGGAGGACATCCTCGCGGCGGTCTCCTCGGTGCGCGCGCAGTCCCGGCCTGCGGTGGAGACGCTGCTGGTCGTGGACCACCACCCGGGGCTGTACGAGCGCCTGGTACGGGAGTTCAAGGAGGCGCACGAGGAGGTGCGGGTGCTCGCGAACGCGGGTCCCCGCGGCCTCTCGGCAGGCCGCAACACCGGCATCGCCGCTGCCCGCGGCGAGATCGTCGCCTTCCTCGACGACGACGCGGTCGCCGAGCGGGACTGGCTGCTGCACTTCGCCGCCGGGTACGCCGACCCGCGGGTGATGGCGGTCGGCGGCCGGACCATGCCCGCCTGGGCGTCCGGCCGCAGGCCGGCCTGGTTCCCCGAGGAGTTCGACTGGGTCGTCGGCTGTACGTACAGGGGCCTCCCGGCCGGCCGGGTGCGGGTGCGCAACGTGCTGGGCGGCAACGCCTCGTTCCGCAGGACCGCCTTCGCCGCGGCGGGCGGTTTCGCCACCGGCATCGGCCGGGACGGTGACAAGCGCCCGCTGGGCTGCGAGGAGACCGAGCTGTGCATCAGGCTCAGCAGGGCGCTCCCCGACGCGGTGCTCCTGATCGACGACCGGGCGGTGATCCACCACAAGGTCCCCCGCGGCCGGGAGACGTACCGCTACTTCCGCTCCAGGACGTACGCCGAGGGCCTGTCGAAGGCCCTGGTGTCCCGAAGTGTGGGCGCGGGCAGGGGCCTTGAGTCGGAGCGCCGCTACACCGCCCGGGTGCTGCCCGCGGGCGTACTGCGCGGACTGCGGGACGCGGCCCTTGGCCGGCCCGGCGGGGCGGGCCGCGCCGCGGCCATCGTGTCCGGAGTGGCCGCCGCGGTGAGCGGGTACGTACGGGGCAGCATCCGGGCCCGCAGGGGAGGCGGCGGGTTCTCGGTGGCACCGATCGCCCCCGCCGAGCCGGCGGGGGCGGCGGTCGCGGCCGGAGAACCTGCGGGGGCAGCGGCCGGGGAAACAGGGGATTGCGAGGGACGCGAGGGGGCGCACCCATGAGTACGAGAGGCAGCTCAGGAACGAGCGGGGGCACCGCACCGGTGCCGGTCCTGATGTACCACGCGGTGGGACACCGGCCGTCCAGGGCCGCGTACGGGCTCTCCGTGTCGCCGGAGGCCTTCGCCGCGCAGATGGAGCTCCTGGACGCGCAGGGCTTCACCCCGCTCACCACCGGGGAGCTGGGGGCGGCGTGGCGCGGCAGCCGTGCCGTACTGCCGCCGAAGCCGGTGCTGATCACCTTCGACGACGGGTACGAGGGGGTGCACCGGCACGCCCTGCCGGTCCTCGCCAGGTACGGCTTCCGCTCCAGCCTGTTCGTCACGACGCTCTGGCTGCGCGGGGACGAGGAGGGTCCCGGCGCGCCGGACACCATGCTCGACTGGGACCAGGTGCGCCGGCTGGCCGCGGCCAGCGCGGAGATCGGCGGGCACAGCCACTCCCATCCGCAGCTGGACCAGCTGGACGACGCCCGGCTGCGGTTCGAGGTGCTGCGCTGCCGGGAAATCGTCGCGGACGAGGTGGGCGGCGCCCCCGTGTCGTTCGCCCACCCGTACGGCTACTCCAGCCGACGGGTGCGGCAGGCGGTGCGGGACGCCGGTTTCGCGCAGGCCCTCGCGGTCAACAACGCGCTCGCCGACCCCCGCCAGGGCCCGTTCGCCCTGCACCGGCTGACGGTCCGCCGCTCCACCGGCATCGAGCGGTTCGGCCGCCTGGTGGAGAACGGTGCCCGTCACCGCGACCTCGCCCGCGAGCGCGTCCTGACCCGGGGGTACGCGGTGGTGCGCCGGTCCCGCTCCGCCCTCCGCCTCGCGCGGCGGGCACGAGAGGCAGCCGCCGGCCGTGTCTGACACCACCACCGCCCGGGCCGGGAACGGCACCGGGGAGAACCGGGCAGGGACCGGGCAGCGCCCGCGGGGGCGCCGGCTGCGGCTGCCCGGTGCCGGGCCTCCCGGGGCCGGGTGGTCCGGTGGCGCCTCTTCCGGGGCCGGACCGTCGGGTGGCGGGCGGGGCGGCGGGAGTCCGCTCTTCCGCAACGCCTATGCGCTGATGCTCAATACGGGTGTCAGCGCACTGCTCGGCCTGAGCTTCTGGCTGGCCGCGGCCCGGTACTACGCGCCGTCCGCGGTCGGCCAGGGGTCGGCGGCGATCGCGGCGATGAAGCTCCTGGCCGGGCTGGCCGCGCTCACCCTCACCGGCGCCCTCGCACGGTTCATCCCGGTCGCGGGCCGCCGGACCGGGCGTCTGGTGTTCCGTACGTACGCGGGAAGTTCGCTGGCCGTGGCGGTGGCGGCGGGGGTCTTCCTGCTGACGCTCGACTTCTGGGGTCCTTCGTACGGCTTTCTGCACGGGCCGCTGAACGGGCTCGGCTTCGTCCTCGCCGTGGTGATGTGGTCGCTGCTGACCCTCCAGGACGGGGTGCTGACGGGGCTGCGCAGCGCGTGGTGGGTGCCCGTGGGCAACACTGTCTTCTCGGCGGTCAAGCTGGTGCTCCTGGTGCTGATCGCGACGTCGGTCCCGACGGCCGGGGTCTTCGTCTCGTGGGTCGCGGCGATCGCGGTGTCGGTGATCCCGCTGGGGTTCCTGGTGTTCCGCAGGCTGGTGCCCCGGCACGTCCGGGCCACCGAGGGGCTGACCGAGCCGCCGACGGCACGGCAGATGGGGCGGTTCCTGGCCGGTGACTACACCGGTTCGCTGTTCTCGCTGGCCGTGGTCTATCTGGTACCGGTGATCGTCGCCTCGCAGGTCAGCTCGTCCGACAACGCGTACTTCTACATCACCACCACCATCGGTGGCACGGTCAATCTGCTCGCCATCAACATGGGGGCCTCACTCACCGTCGAGGGGGCGCACGACCCGGCGTCGCTGGCCCGCAACTGCCGGGCGGCGCTGGTCAGGATGGCGAAGCTGATGCTGCCGGTGGCTGCGGTGCTGTTCTTCGGCGCGCCGTACATCCTGCGGGTCTTCGGTGACGGATACGCGCAGGCGGCGACCGGGCTGCTGCGCTGGTTCGCCGTCGGGGCTCTGCTGCGGGTGGTCATCGAGGTGTACTTCGCGGTGCTGCGCGCGCAGAGCCGCACGAGCGGACTCGCGTGCCTCCAGGGCGCGTTGTGCGTGCTGGTGCTGGGGCTGACGCTGGTCCTGCTGCCCCGGACGGGACTGACGGGGGCGGGCATCGCGGAGGTCTCCAGCCTCGCGGTGATCGCCTCCGTCGCGGCCTTCAAGCTGTACGCGGTGGTACGCGCGGCCCCGGCGGAGGCGGTGGCAGCCCAGGTGGAGGCGGCGCGCGCCGGGTCCCGGGAGGCGTCCGGGGCCGAGGACGGGCATGCGGCGGACGGGGGCGCGACAGCGACGGACGGGAGCGCGGAGACCGGCGAGACGGACGAGACGGACGAGACGGACGAGACGGACGAGAGTGCCGCTGCGGACGGGGCCGGGGAGAGCGCCGCTGCCGGTCCTGCCCTGGAGCAGCCGCCCCGCTCGGGCCCGCGCTGGGCGTTGCGGACGGCGTGGGGCGAGGCCACCACGCTGCCGTTGGGCACGGCGGCCGACTTCGACCACCAGGAGCGCCGGCCGGACATGCGGATCGGCCCGGAAACTCCGGCGGCCGGGCTGTACATCCCCCGGAGCGCCTCCGGTGTCGTACAGGGCATGACGAAGGAGGACGAGGGCGCGCAGGAGCACAGGCCGACCTGGGCGCTGCGGGTGCCGCCCGCAGCGCCGCCACCGGACCGGCATGCCGAGCCGCCCGTCCCGCGCACCACTTCGGCTGCCGCTTCGACCGCGTCGACCCCGGCCGCGACACCGTCCGCCGAGGAGAGCGAGAAGCCGGACCCGGCCGCGGTGCGGGCGGCGGACAGGCCCGGCGGCACGAACGGACTGCCGGATCCGGTCAGCCCTGCGCACCCGGACGCCTCCGCGGATCCGGACGGCCCCCCGGTCCCGGACGCCTCTCCCCCGCCGCGCCGCCTGCGCGCCCTGCTGCGCGGGCGTCTGCCCGAACTCGGCGCGCTCGCTCTGCTGGCGTGCGCACTGCTGCTGTACTGGGTGCCGTTGCGGGGCATCGGCGAGGCGGACCTGGAGCGGATCGGCGGGCTCGGGCTGGTCTCCGTACTCCCGGCGGTCACGCTGGTGGGGGCGGCGCTGCTCGCGGTGGCGTTCGCGTCGCTGCTGTGGACGGCGCGCCCCAGGACCGCGCTGCTGGCCACCGCGCTGATCGCCACGGTCGTCTCGCTGCACGCGCTGCCGGCGGTCCTGGAGGCCGTGCCGCGCTTCGCGACGGCCTGGCAGCACCTCGGCTTCCTCGACTACATCGACCGCACCGGCTCCTCGGTGCCGGACCTGGATGCCCGGTGGAGCTGGCCCGGGTTCTTCGCGGCGGCGGCGTTCGTGGCCGGGGCGTGCGGCGTCTCCGACCTGACGGAGGTGATCCGCTGGTGGCCCCTGTTCATGCAACTCCTCTATCTGGCACCGCTGTTCCTCCTGATGAGGTCGATGCGGGCGAGCTGGCGGGCGAAGTGGACGGGGGCCTGGTTCTTCGTCCTGAGCGGCTGGGTGGGCCAGGACTACTTCTCGCCGCAGGGCTACACGTACCTCCTCTACCTGGTCTTCGTGGCCATCCTGCTCGTGTGGTTCCGCGAGCCCGGGGTCATCTGGACCAGGCGGCGCCCCGGCGAGGCCGAGGTGCGGCCGGCCGGGCGGCGTGAGAAAGCGGTGCTGCTGGCCGTCCTGATCGCCCTGTTCGCGGGGACGGTCCCGGCGCACCAGCTGACCCCGTTCGTGATGCTGGGGGTCGCGGCGGTGCTGGTGATGTGCCGCCGCTCCACGCTGCGCGGGCTGCCGGTCCTATTCGGCGTCCTCGTCGCGGTGTGGATCGGTTTCTTCGCGGAGCCGTACTGGTCGGGGCACTTCGACGAGCTCTTCGGCGGGATCGGCGGGCTCGGCGACAACGTCTCCTCGTCGGTGGCGGGCCGCATCGAGGGCGGCAGTTCCGCCCACAAGCTGGTGCTCTACGTGCGGGTGGCGATGGCGGGCGGGGTGATGGCGCTGGCCTGCTGGGGCATCTCGCGCCGGCGCTTCGCGGGCTACGGCGAACGTTCCCTCGTGGTGCTGGCGTTCCTCCCGTTCCTGGGCCTCGGGATGCAGAGCTACGGCGGCGAGATGGCGCTGCGCGTGTTCATGTTCGCGCTGCCGGGTGCCGCCCTGCTCGCCGGACTCGGCTTCTTCCCCCGTACCGGAGCGAGTGCCGCCGAGCGCGACGCGGACCGCACCAGCCTGGCCCCGCTGGCCGCACTGCTGGCCGGACTCGTACTGATCGGCGGATTCCTGGTGGCCCGCTGGGGCAACGAGGCGTTCGAGCGGATCAGGGCGGGCGAGGTCGCGGCGATGGAGTACGTGTACGCGCACGACGAGCCGACCACCCGGCTGCTGTGGATGAGCGACGACGTCGTCGACAACGTGACGCCCGCGTTGCCGTGGGGCGCCAAGGACATGGAGAAGGTCCAGTACGAGCCCACCCGGGCGCCGCGCGACCCGGTGCTGGTGGCCTCCCTGGTCAAGGCGCTCAAGGACGCCGGCCCGAACTCGTACCTGATGGTCAACCGGAGTCAGGTGGTCTACCTCCAGCTGGACTCGGGCTACTCGGCCACCTGGGAGAAGCGTCTGCTGCGGAACCTGGACGCCAGGCCCGAGCTGAGGAAGGTCCTCAGCAACCCCGACGTGTCTCTGTACGCGCTGCGTGAGCAGCCGCGGGGACCGGTCGAGAAGGCGGATCCGGGACCGGCGGGACCGCGGGTGACGTGGACGCCGTGGTCGGTGGTGGGAGCGCTGGCCGCCGGCGCGCTGATCCTGCTGCTGACGGCCCGGGAGATGGTGCGGGTGGCGAGGCCGGAGGGGGTGCGCAAGCTCCAGTGGATGCAGTCCACGTTCTGGTTCTCGCTGCCGCTGCTGGCGGTGCTGCTGGCGGCTCTGGTGATCCGGGTGCTCACGCTGTCGGGGATCGGGGCGGCGTAGGCGGCGTAGGAGCTGTCCGGCGGGCCGTACCCGGGGCCGCCCGGCGGGTGAGTCCGGTTGTCAGCGGTGGGTGAGCCCGGTTGTCAGCGGCGCTCGTGTCCGGTTGTCAGCGGCGGGTGAGCCCGGTTTTCAGCGGCGGGTGAGCCAGCGCACCTCGTACGCGTTCAGGTCGAGGTCCTGGCCGTCGACCTCGGTCCGCAGGGCCCGGTCGAGGGTGTTCACGACGAGGACGGTCCGCTCGCTCGCCAGCACGCGCACCCGGGCCGCGTCGCCGGGGGCGACGGCCACCCGGTCGTCGTAGCGGGTGCCGGGCGGGAACTCCCTGGCGAACCGCGCGATCAGCTTCATCATGGGCAGCTGTACGCCGCCGCCGTCGAGTTCGGTGGAGGTCCACAGGCAGCCGGCGCACCGGGCGCCCTTGTTCTGCGGGTTCCAGTAGAAGGCGGTGCCGGTGCCGCCGCGCACCAGGGCGATCATGCCGGTGGCGTGGACGGCGGCGCGGCGGGGCTCGCTCCAGCCGTCGCGCGCGTCCCTGTCGTCGCCGGGCTCGACGTAGTACTCGGCCCACCACAGTGGCAGCCCGCCCCCGGTCTGCCGGCGCACCCACTTGCTGACGGCGGTGAACTTCTCGGTGGCCAGGAAGGGGTCGGGCAGCAGTTCGTCGTCGCGGGTGTAACTGGAGCCGTCGACGACGACGAAGTCCGCACCCGTCTTGTGCTTGTTCCAGTACGTGAAGGCGTCGAGCGAGCGCTGGTCGATGCTTCCCCAGGGGCCCTTGACGGCGGAGGCGTTCTCCTGGGCGCGCGGCTCGTGGCTGTCCATGACGAGGTAGGGGCCGCCCACCAGGATGTCCTTGCCGGCCTTCTTCAGCTCGGCGTGCACGAGGTTGTAGAGCTCGGTGTACCCCTCGTGGTTCCAGCGCTTGGCGCCGTCGTCGAAGAAGCCCTTGAACTCGTTCCAGACGATGAAGTGCTTGACGTCCGGGTAGCGGCGGGCCACCACCCCGGCAAGCTTGGCGAAGTCCGCGTAGTGCTCACGGCTCGGCGCGGTCTCCAGGGCCTCCTTGCTCCAGTCGGTGTGACCGGCACCGGCCCTGCCGCCCTTCATCCAGTCCGGGGCGCAGCACAGGGTGACGACAGGAGTGCCGCCGGACCTGCGGATCAGGTCGATGCGGCTGTCCATCTCGCCGAACTGGTAGCGGCCCGGGGAGGGTTCGGGGTTGTTCGACCCCCATCCCATGAGGTGCTGGATCTGCGGCAGCCGGGCGTCGGAGAGCAGCTTCCCGGCGCGGGCGCGGGCGGCCTCGTTGCCGCTGTCGGCGCTGTACTGGGTGTGGGTGAAGCCCCATCCGAGTTCGGGGACGGGCTGCCGGGGGGCGGCGGGCGGGGTGCCGTGCACGCGTGCGCCGTCGGCCGAGGTGCCGGCGTCGTCGTTCTTGCCGTCGCCGCCGGGCGGCCAGCCGGCGCACATGGTCAGGACGAGTGCGAGTGCGGCCATGCCCACACCGATCAGCGCGGCGAACCGCCACCGCCGAGCCCCCGTGTGCCACCCATGACGTCCCATCACCTGCCAGGGTAGCCGCGGGAGTTGTGATTGCGGCGGCACTGTGGGGAACTGCCGGTGCGGGGTCGCGTTCCGGGGGAAAAGACCGTGCACCCGGTGGCCGGGTGCCGGATCATGTCCGGCATGTCTGCGAACCGTGAGTACGTGCGTCCGGAGAGCGATGAGCTGGGAAACGAGCCCGTACGGCTCGAAGCCGCGCTGCCGCTGCGGCTGAACGTCGACGACTCCGATTCGCCCTCGGACGTGGTGGACGCCCTGTTCCTGGGCCGGTTCGCCACCGGGGAGCAGCCGTACGCGCACAGCTCCTCGGTGGACCGGGTCAGGCAGGGAGCGGCCCTGCTGCCGGCCGGGGCGCGGGTGCTGCGCGCCGCGAGGGACGACGACCGCAGCGCGCTGCTCGCGGAGGGCGACGGCTGGACGCTGCTGGTGTCGCGCTGGAACCGGGGTGCGGACGTCACGGTCACCGCGACCTCGGCGGAGCTGGCGGAGAAGGTGCTCGGCGAGGCGACGGAGGGCGCCCAGGACGAGCCGGAGCCGGAGCCGGAGGCGGTCACGATGGGCTTCTGGTACGTGTCCCCGAGGCGCGGCCCGCACCGTACGACCCGGCAGATCTCGGCCGGTACCTGGGAGGAGGTGCGCGCCCACTACGCGGCGCCGGTGGCCGATGCGATGGACCGGCTGATGAAGGTGACCCCGGACGACATCTCGGGCCGGCTCCTGTTGCTGCACGGGCCACCGGGGACGGGCAAGACGAGCGCGCTGCGGACGCTGGCCCGGTCGTGGCGGGACTGGTGCCAGGTGGACTGCGTGCTGGATCCGGAGCGGTTGTTCAACGACATCGGCTACCTGATGGACATCGCCATCGGCGAGGACGAGGGTCCGGCGGGCAAGTCCCGCTGGCGGCTGTTGCTGCTGGAGGACTGCGACGAGCTGATCAGGGGCGAGGCGAAGCACACGGCGGGCCAGGCGCTGTCCCGGCTGCTGAACCTGACGGACGGCCTGCTGGGCCAGGGCCGCAACGTCCTGGTGGGCGTCACCACCAACGAGGACCTGGAGCGCCTGCACCCGGCGGTGGTACGGCCGGGGCGGTGCCTGGCACGGATCGAGGTGGGCGGACTCACCCGGCGCGAGTCGGTGGACTGGCTCGGCACGGAGGAGGGGATCGGCCGCGAGGGGGCCACCCTGGCGGAACTCTTCGCTCTGCGCAGGGGGGCGTCACCGGGGGCGGTGGAGAGGGGGCAGGGAGAAGGCGCGGGGCTGTACCTGTAGAGGCTGCCCGGCGGGGGGGGGTCGGGGGCGCGGGGAACTGCGCGACCAGCCCCCTCGAACCCGCGGACAGCACACCGACCGTGGCCGGGCCGGCACGGGGGCCGGGGCGGAGCCCCGGTACAGGGGCCGGGGCAGAGTCCCGCCCGGGAGCCTGGGCCGGGCGGCGCCCGGACAAGCGCGTCAGCCCGCGTACGCTGCCCGGATCGCCTCGTTGGCCGCCTTCAGGGCGGACTCCGGGCCGAGGCCCAGCCGACGTGCCCGGTCCGCGAATTCCCTCGCCGCCAGGGCCGCCTCCCGTTCCGCCGCATCGCCCGCCGCCGCGACGAACGTTCCGTTCCGGCCGCGCGTCTCGATCACGCCGTCCGACTCCAGGGCCCGGTACGCCTTGGCCACGGTGTTGGCCGCGAGTCCCAGTTCCGCCGCCAGGCCACGTACCGTCGGAAGTCTGTAGCCGACCGGCAGCCTGCCGGAGCGGGCCTGTTCGGCCACCTGGCCGCGGAGTTGCTCGTACGGGGCGACGGAGTCGTCGACGTCCACGACGATCCTCAGGGTCTGCTTCTGCGAGGTCACCCCCCAAGTCTCGCGCACCGCACGACCTCGCCGTGCATGCCGTACGAGCCGTGCAAGCCGTACGCGCCGTACGAAAAGAACGTACGAAAAGAAGAGGCGCACGCCACGGGCGGTCCGTAACGTCCCGCGCATGACCGTGATTTTCCGCGAGTACCGTCCCGGTTCGCAGGACGCCGAATCCATCGTCCGGATCCGCAGCCTCACCACCCCGTACATCGTCACCACCGCCGAGGCCGTCTCCGTCGGGATGGCCACCGACAACCCGGCCGCCAGGAACCACCTGCTGCTCGCCGAGGACGAGGCGACCGGCGAAGTGGTCGGTGTCGTGCACTGCGGCATGGTCTACGAGAGCGCCGAGCCCGGCCACGGCTTCGGCTCCCCGCAGGTCCACCCCGGCCACCGGGGCCGCGGCGTCGGGTCGGCGCTGCTCCGCGCGGCGGAGGAGTACCTGACCGCCCAGGGTGCGACCACCCTGCACGCCTGGGCGAGCGGCCCCGCGGACCGGGACTTCGCGGAGCGGCGCGGCTACACCAGGGCCCACTCCCTGCACTACCAGCGGCTGGATCTGGCGGCGGGCACTCTGCCCACGCCCCCGGCACTTCCCGCCGGGTTGGTCCTCACCGGCGCCACCGCCCTCGGTGACGACCCGCGGCCGCTCTACGACGCGGACGCCGAGGTCACCCTGGACGAACCCGGGTCGACGCAGACCGTCCTCGACGACTACGACGACTGGCTGAACAGCACCTGGAACGATCCGCTCCTGGACCGCACGCTGAGCACCCTGGTGCGGTCCGGGGACGGCACGGTCGCGGCCTTCACCTTCGCCCACACCGACGGCGGGGCGCGCTACGTGTCCGGCATGACCGGTGTGCGGCGGGAGTTCCGGGGGCTCGGTCTGGCAAAGGCCGCGAAGGTCGACTCACTGCACCGGTCGCGTGCGGCGGGCTTCGTGGAGGCCTTCACCAGCAACGACGACACCAACAAGCCCATGCTCGCGGTCAACGCCTGGTTCGGCTACGAGCGCTGCGCCACCGCTGTGGAGTACACCCGTGCACTCACCTGACACACCTCGCCCGACGGAAGGTACCGCCACCGTGGAGATCGCCCTCACCAAGGCCGGCCGGACCAAGATCCGCTACCCCGCCACCCTGCTCTCCGACGACGGCACCCACCTCACCGTGCGCGCTGCCTGGGCCCGGGAGACCGTCAAGGACTTCGGATTCGTCACGTTCGCCCCGGGCGACGTCTTCACCGAGCACTACTGGCGGGACCGGTGGTACGCGGTGAAGGAGGTCCGTACCGGGGACGGCACGCTCAAGGGCTGGTACTGCGACGTGGCCCGCCCCGCCGTCGTCCACGCGGACGGCACGGTGGAGGTCGAGGACCTGGACCTCGATCTGTGGCGTTCGGCGGACGGCGTTACCGTGCTGCGGCTCGACGAGGACGAGTTCGCCGCGAGCGGCCTCGCGGAACGCGACCCGGCGGCGGCCGCCGAGGCCTCCCGCACCCTGGACTCCCTCGAACTCGCCGCCCGGTCGGAGCGGTTCACCGATCTGCTGCTCGGCGGCGACGCCGGCTGACCACGGCCACCGGCATCCGGTCCGGCCGACGGCCCCCTGTCGACCGCCCGCCTCGGCCGCCGGCACCTGGTCGGCCGCCCGCCTCAGCCGCCCCCGGTCAGCCGCCCGCCTCAGTCGCCAGTACCTGGTCGGCGGCCTGCCTCAGCCGCTGGCTCCCACGTCGTTACGGGGCGCCCCGTCGCCCACCGGCGGCAGGTCGCCCCGCTCGACCGGTCCCCCACTCGTGGCTGTGCCGCCGTCGGTGGGGCCGCCACCGCTCTGCGTTCCGGATCCGGCCTCCGGCAGGACGGCGTCCATCTCTTCGGGGCTCGCGTGGTGCGCATTCTCCGCGGCCGTCCTGACGACGTCCCGTGCGACGCCGCCGGAGCCGGTGAGCCGCACGACGTGTCCGCCCTCGGCGCGCAGGTACACGCTGTCACCGCCGGTGGAGCTGTACCAGTGGTCTCCGTCCCGCACGCACCCGTCGCAGCCGTGCACCGGCAACTGTCCCCGATCGACCGACAGTTGGACCCGTCCGCCCTGCTTCGACACATAGGTGCCCGAGAAGCCGTCGTGGCCGACGACGTTGACGGACTGCTCGGCCAGGGTGTACCCGGGTATCTCGGTGACGTAGACGTGCTCCAGCACGGACTCCCCCGCCCGCTCCTCCAGCGTGGCCCGGTCCACCTGCGCCCCGCCGGCCACCTCGCTCCCGCACCCGGCCAGCACCAGGGGAAGCAGCAGCATGGCCGACGCCCTCCGCACTCCATGTCTCATGCACCCCATCCAACCGCACACCCGTTCCCCTACTGGTCGTTGTCGGCGACGATCTCCACCTCGTATCCGGATCGGTCCTCCAGGTAGGCCGCACGGTGACCTTCCCCTCCCGCGTACGGGTGCCGGTCCGGGAAGAGGAGGGTCCAGCCGTGCTCCGGGGCGGCCGCCACCAGCGCGTCCAGCGCCGCCGCGTCCCGGATGCGCAGGGCGAGGTGGTTGAGCCCGGGGGCCAGGCGGTCGTGTCTGTCCCCGTGCAGGGCGGGCGACTGCTCCAGGACGACGTACGTGCCCCCGAGCCGCCAGCTCCGCCCCGACTCCCAGTGCTGGTACGGCACGTAACCCAGCTCGCCGAGCAGCCAGCCCCAGCTCCGCTCCCCCGCGGCCAGGTCCGGCACCCAGAGCTCGATGTGATGGACCGAGCCCGATGCCCCGGACTCGCGGAGCGGCACTTTACGGGCGCGTACCGACTCCTCGTACGCGATCGGGTCGTCGTCCTCGTGCCAGTGCAGTACGAAGCGCTGCCCCTGCCGGTACGCGTCGAGGCCCGCCCTGCAGTACGCCACCATGTCGTCCGGGAGCGCGGTGAGCGGGTGCCAGGACAGGCCTGAGCACTTGTCGGGTTCGCGGTTGGCGGGCGGGGCCGCGGGGTCGTACCGCGCCTCGAAGAACCAGCCGGTGCGCGGCCGGCCGCCCGGGCCCCGGTGCTGCATCACCAGGGCCACGGACAGGTCGGCGTGGGCGAGCGTGACGCCGACCTCCTCCGCTGTCTCTCGGATCATTGCGGCGCGCACGTCCTCGCCGTCCTCGACGTGCCCGGACGGGGCGTGCAACAGCCCGTCCGCGTATCCGGTGTTGGCGCGACGGGCCAGGAGCACGTCCGCGCCCCTGCGGAGGATCAGATGGACGTCGACCACCTCGGAGTGCCGGGGCACGGGCACGGAATGCCGGTTCTCGCGCTTCATGCACCGATGGTGGCATCCGCCTCCGACAACCGGTCCGCGGAGGGCGCGGGGGCGGTCGGCCGCCGCTTCGTGAGTTCCGGTACGAGCGTCAGCAGGCCGAGCACCGCCAGCGCCGCCCCCAGCCACAGCGGCGACCGCAGCCCCCACAGGCCGATCATCAGACCGCCGGCCGAGGAGCCGATGACGACGCCCAGCGTGATGAAGGAGGCGTGGACGGTGTTGACGAAGGGGCGGGCGTTCGCGACACGCTGCACCCGGGTGATCATCGCCGGGTTCATGGTCACACCGACGAAACCGATGCCCAGCATGAACAGGACGGCAGGGAGCGGGAGTTCGGCCAGCAGGGCGAAGCCGGTGAGGAAGAGGAGGTTCAGAGCGAGGCCGGTGGCGAGGACGGGCAAGGTGTACCGGTCGGCGAGACGGCCGACGATCATGTTGCCGACGACGGTGGCGGCTCCGTACGCGACGAGGAGCAGGGGGACTGTGCCGGTGGCGAAGCCGGTGATCTCGGTGAGGATCGGATTGAAGTAGGAGAACGCGGAGAAGGTGGCGCCGATGATCAGGGTGCTGGTGGAAACGGCCAGCCAGAAGCGTCGGTCGCGGAACACCGTCAGCTCCTGACGGAGGTCGCCACCGCTCTCGGCCCGCCCCAGTGCCGGGACCCCGACGGCGGTGGCCGCGGCGGCCAGCACCGTCAGCCCGGTGATGACCCAGAACGCGGCCCGCCAGCCCAGGCGTTCCCCGATCAGCGTCGCCATGGGCAGCCCGAGGAGGGTGCCGAGCATCAGCCCGTTGAGTGCCACGGAGGCGGCCCGGCCGCGCAGTTCGGGGCGTACGAGCTGGGCGCACAGCGAGAGCGCGACCCCGAAGAAGGCGGCCGACGCGGTGCCGGTGACCAGACGCGCGAGCAGCATCACCGTGTAGTCGACGGCGGTGGCGGCTGCGACGTTGCCCAGCAGGAAGACCGCGAAGAGCAGCATCAGCGCCTTCTTCTGCGGGAGTCTGACGACCGTCATGGTCAGGACGGGCCCGCCGACCGCCATCGCCACCGCGAACGCGGTGATGAGGTAGCCGATCTGCGGAATGGTGACGTCCAGACCGGCCGCCATCTGCGGCATCAGTCCGGCAACCACGAACTCACTGGTCACCATGGCGAAGACGCCCACGGCGAGGACGTATATGGCGAGAGGCACGGCAGGTTGCTCCTTCACATCGCGGTTTTGGATAGATCAGTACAGAACAAGGACAAAAGAAAGTGCCGCAGACAGCACGGCACGGAAAGAAAGCACGGCACAGATGAACAGCGGTCAGGGCGTCAGGGCATCCAGCACGTCAGCACGTCAGGGCATCCAGCGCCGACTCCGCGATCGCCTCCAGCGTCGCCCGGTCCGCGCCCCCCTGGGCGGAGACCCGCATGCCACCGATGACGGCGTTGAGGTACCTGGCGAGCGAGTCCGCACCCCGCCCGGAGACGACGGACCCGTCCCGCCGACCCGCCTCCACGGCCGCCCGGAAGGTGGCGAGGCGACGGGCGAGGTCGCGTTCGAGAAGCGCGGCCACCTCGGGCTCGTCGTAGCGGGCCAGTTCGACGGTGGTATTGACGGTCAGGCAGCCGATACTGCGCCCCTTCTCCCTGACCTCGAACTCTCCGTCGATGACCAGCGCGAACAGGGCGCGGATGCGGTCCGCCCCGGACATCGAGGCATCCTCCAGAAGGGCGGCCTGCCGGGCGTTCATCATGTCGACGTAGTGCGTCAGCGCACGCAGGAAGAGGTCCCGCTTGCTGCTGAAGGTGTTGTAGATGCTGCTGCGGCCGAGCCCGGTCGCCTCGCACAGATCCTGGGTGGAGGTCGCTTCGTACCCCTTCGCCCAGAAGGCGCGCATGGCGGCTTCCAGGGCGCGGCCTTCGTCGAATGTCCGCGGTCGTGCCATATGGAGGACCGTAGCACAGGTTATGGATCACCCAGTCCAATACTGCGATCCATCGCGGGGGTCGCGGAGCTGCATCACTGTGCGGCTCCGCCGCGCGGGGCTGTGTCTTTGTGCGGCTCCGCCGCGCCAGGTGCGCCCCGTCAGGGGCGCGGGGAACTGCGCGGCCAGCCACGGGCGAGCCGCACTCCCCCGCCTGCCCTGGCCGGGCTCGCCACCCCGGGGTCTGGGGCGGAGCCACCCGCGCGGCGGAGCCGCAAAGTGTCGCAGTCGGGAAGGGGCGGGGTGAGGCCCCGCGCAGCGGACCAGCCCGGGAACGGAGCGGAACCTTGGCGGCGGGGGCCGGGGTGGGGCGGGGCCCAGGTGCACGGCTCCGCCGGGGGCCGCCCCCTTGCCCGCCCTCCCCCAAGCTCTCGGCTTCGCTCGAGCAGGGGGACCCCCGCGCCCCCGGGGGCGGCCCCGACGCCCAGGGGGACGGGGTAGTCGGGGCGGAACCGGCAGCCCCGGCGTCAGGCCGCTCCGCGCCGCAGGAAGGGCAGCCTCCGCAGCAGCGGCCACGCCAGCAACAGCACCACGATCGCGTACACGGTGATCGAGAAGGGCGTGTTGACCAGCCCGCTCACGCTGCCGTCACTGATCTGGAGGGCACGCCGCAGCTGCTGTTCTGCTGCCGGACCGAGGATGACTCCGATCACGGCGGGCAGGACGGGAAGTCCGTACCGCCGCATGCCGAAGCCGATCAGGCCGATGATCAGCAGCACCACCAGGTCCAGTGCCTCGCCGCCGACCGCGTACGCGCCGACGGAGGCGAAGAAGAGGATGCCCGCGTAGAGATAGGGGCGCGGGATGCGCAGCAGCTTCGCCCAGAGCGGGGCGAGGGGCAGGTTCAGGGCGAGCAGCAGCACCATGCCGACGAACAGGGACGCGATCAGGCCCCAGACCAGCTCGGGTTCACGCTCGAAGAGGAGCGGGCCCGGCTGGATTCCGTACTGCTGGAAGGCGGCCAGCATCACGGCGGCGACGGCCGTGGTGGGCAGGCCGAGGGTGAGCATCGAGACGAGGGTTCCGGCGGCGGAGGCGGAGGCGGCGGACTCCGGGCCCGCGACGCCCTCGATGGCGCCCTTGCCGAACTCGTCCCTGTGCTTCGACAGGCGCTTTTCGGTGACGTACGACAGGAAGGTGGGGATCTCTGCGCCGCCGGCCGGGATCGCACCGAACGGGAAGCCGATCAGCGGGCCGCGCAGCCAGGACTTCCAGGTGCGCCTGACGTCCGCCTTCCCCAGCCACGGGCGGCCGACCGGGATCGCGTCCACGCCACCGCGCCGCAGGTGGGCGGCGACCCAGAGCGCCTCGCCGATGGCGAAGAGGCCGACCGCGACGATCACTACGTCCACGCCGTCGGCGAGTTCGAGCGAGCCGAAGGTGAGGCGGGACTGCCCGGTCATCTGGTCGAGGCCGACGAGTCCGATGGTGAGACCGATGAGCAGGGAGGCGAGCCCGCGGATGCGGGAGGAGCCGAGGACGGAGGTGACCGCGATGAAGGCGAGCACCATGATCGCGAAGTAGTCGGGTGCGCCGATGTCGACGGCGAGCGCGGCGACGGCGGGCGCGAGCGCGACCAGCAGGATCGTGCCGATCATGCCGCCCGCGAAGTGCCCGATGGCGGCGGCGGCCAGGGCCTGGGCGCCACGGCCCGCCTTGGCCATCGGATGGCCTTCCATGGCGGCGACGACCGCGGCGCTCTCACCCGGGGTGTTGAGCAGGATCGAGGTGGTCGAACCGCCGAACATCGCGCCGTAGTAGATGCCCGCGAACATGATGAACGCGCCGGTGGGTTCCAGCCCGTACGTCACGGGGAGCAGCAGCGCGACGGCCATGGCGGGGCCGATGCCCGGGAGCACGCCGATGGCGGTGCCGAGGAGGACGCCGACGGCGGCCCAGAGCAGATTGATCGGAGTGAGGGCGGTTCCGAAACCGTCCATCAGGGAGTTCAGGGAGTCCATGAGTTTTTACAGCACTCCCATCAGGGGGCCGCCCGGCAGCGGGACACCCAGCAGGTTGTTGAAGACGAAGTAGGTGAAGAGGGCGAGGCCGGCCGCGATCAGCGGGTCGCGGCTGGCGTGGCGGCTGCCGAGCGCGTACGCGGAGCCCCAGAAGAGCAGCGCGCCGGAGATCGGGAAGCCGAGCGGGCCGATCAGGACGGCGTTGCCGAGGAAGACTCCCGCGAGCAGCAGCACGGTGCGCCAGTCGGCGGGCTCGGACAGGTCGATGTCCTCGCCCCCCTCGGCCTCGCCGCGCCCGCCGCGCAGTACGTCGACGGCGAGGAGTACGGCGACCAGGATCAGCGCGCCGCCGACGACGAGAGGCACGGTGGTCGGGCCGACAGGACCGCGCTGGGCGATCTCGACGTGCATGGTCAGGGCGTCGGTGAGGACCAGGACGCCGATCACGAACAGCAGCACGCCGACGCCGAGTTCGGAGTGTTCGCGCAGCCAGGCGGCGCGGCTGGCCGGCGCGGGCCCCCGCGAGGTCCCGGTCGAGGCGGCCCCGGTCGACGACGTCCCGGTCGACGACATCTCGGTCGACGACTTCCCGGTGGAGAGGGGGGCCTTCTCGGGCGAGCCAAGAGACTTCTCGGGTGAGCTGGGGGACTTTTCGGGGGAACTGGGGGATTTCTCCGGGGAGTTCACAGTCCGAGCTCCTTCAGTACGGAGTCCACGCGCTTGTCCTCCTCGGCCAGGAAGTCGCCGAACTTCTCCCCCGTGAGGAAGGCGTCGTCCCAGCCGTTCTTCTTCATCGAGTCCTTCCACTGCCCCGAGGCGTGCAGCTTCTCGAAGAGGGCGATCAGCTTGGTGCGTTCCGCGTCGGTGATGCCGGGCGGGGCGACGACACCGCGCCAGTTGGTGAAGTCCGTGTCGAGGCCGGACTCGCGCAGGGTCGGGGCGTCCAGTCCGGGGACCCGCTTGGGCCCCGTGACGGCCAGCAGCCGCAGTTCACCGGCCTTGATCTGGTCCAGGTACTCGCCGACGCCCGAGACACCGAAGGCGACCTTGTTGCCGAGGATGGAGGCGAGCAGCTCACCGCCGCCGTCGAAGGGCACGTAATTGACGTCCTTCGGCTTGATGCCGGCGGCGCGCGCCATCAGCATCGGCGCCAGGTGGTCGGGCCCGCCGGGCGCGGAGCCGCCGCCGACGGGCACCTTGGCCGGGTTGGCCTTCCAGGCGGCGACGAGGTCCTTGATGCTCTTGTACGGGGAGTCCTTGCCGACCACGACGATGTCCTGCTCCTCGGTGAGCCGGGCGATCGGGGTGGTGTCGGCGAGGGTCTTGGGCGCCTTGTTCGTGTGCACGGCACCGACCACGCCGAGGCCCATCGTCATGGCGGCCTTGCCGTTGCCGTGGTCGGAGGCGAGGCGGGAGAGGCCGACCGTACCGCCCGCGCCGGGAAGGTTGAAGACCTCGATGCCGGAGGAGAGCCCGGCCTCCTCCGCGTTCTTGGCCGCGGTACGGGCGGTGATGTCGTAGCCGCCGCCGGGTGTGTTGGGGACCATGAAGCGCAGTCCGGGGATCTGGGTGCCGGTGTCGGAGCCGCTGCCCGTGGTGAGCAGCGGTGGCCCCACGAGCACCAGGGATGCCGCCCCGGCCAGGGCGAGGGGGGTGCGCAAACGCACGGGCGCCGCCTTTCGGAAGTCGTACGGGGGGGAAGGGGGTGGCCATACCGGGGTATGGGGGGTGTCCTACGGAGAGGTAGGGGGTGGGGACATGTTGCCGGGGCGTTAAGGAGCTGTCGCCGTTCCGGAACCAACGGACGTTGTGGTCCTTGTGGTCGCGCCCTAGCGTGGGCGGGTGACGAATGTGCTGGTGGTGGACGACGACTTCATGGTGGCGAAGGTGCACAGCCGCTGTGTGTCCGCGATGGACGGTTTCTCCGTCGTCGGGGTCGCCCACAGCGGTGCCGACGCACTGCGGGCGGCGGAGCGGCTGCGCCCGGACCTCGTACTGCTCGACGTGTATCTGCCCGACATGGACGGGCTCGATGTGCTGCGCGGGCTGCGGGCCGCGGAGGCGCTGGACGCGGAGCGGCCGACGGCGGACGCCCTGTTCATCACGGCGGCGCGGGATGCGGGCATCGTGCGGGCGGCGCTGCGGGCCGGCGCCCTGCACTATCTGATCAAGCCGTTCCACCAGGCGGCCCTGCGAGAGCAGCTACGGCACGTGGCGGCGCTGCGGACCCGGTTCGACTCGCTCGCCCTGCACGGGCAGGCGCGGCAGGAGGATGTGGACCAGCTGTTCGGGACCCGGCCGCCCGGCTCGCGGGAGCTTCCCAAGGGTCTGGCCGCGCACACCGCGGAGCTGGTGGAGCGGACGTTGCGGGCCCACCCGGACGGGCTCTCGGCGTCCGAGTGCGCGGAGGGCGGGGCGCTGTCGCGGGTGAGTGCGCGCCGGTACCTGGAGTACTTCACGGCGACGGGCCGGGCCGAGGTCACCCTGCGGTACGGGGGCACGGGGCGTCCGGAGCGTCGGTACCGGTGGGTGGCGTGAGACGACCACGCGTCGCACGGGTGGCGTGAGACGGTCACGCACGTCACGTGGGTGGCGTGAGACGGTCACGCGCGTCACGTGGGTGGCATGAGGCCTCCACGCGCGTCGGCACCGGTACTGCCGGGCGCCGGCGGTCACTCCGCGACTCGGCCTCTTCCGCTCGCCGGCGACGGCTCCCCTGCGGCTCACTGACGGTTACGTGCCCGGCGCTCTGGGGCAGCCTTCTTAATCGTCACTGAGTGGGTCCTTAAGCGGGCCATAAAGAACGCCATCACCCGCCCTCAGCAGGGGATTTCGCGGTTTCAGGGGTCTAGCGTGCTGTTGCGCCGGGAGAGATCTTCCCCCCTCTCCCCCGGCTACGGATGCATCCCCTGCCAAGGAGTTCCTCACGATGTCCACCGCTCGTCGCAAGGCCGCCACCGTCGCCGCACTCGGTCTCGCCCCGCTCGCCCTGACCGGTCTCGCCGCTTCGCCCGCCGCCGCGCACGGATCCATGACCGACCCGGTCAGCCGGGTCTCCGCCTGTTACGCGGAGGGTCCGGAGAGCCCGAAGTCGGCGGCGTGCAAGGAGGCTGTCGCCGCCAGCGGAGTCCAGGCGTTCTACGACTGGAACGCGGTGAACATCGCCAACGCCGCAGGCAACCACAAGGCGCTCATCCCCGACGGCAAGCTGTGCAGCGCGGGCAACGACAAGTACAAGGGCCTGGACCTGGCGCGCGCCGACTGGCCCTCGTCGAAGCTGGCCTCCGGGAAGCACACCTTCCGTTACAAGGGCACCGCCCCGCACAAGGGCTCCTTCGAGCTGTACATCACCAAGGACGGCTACGACCCGGCAAAGCCGTTGAAGTGGTCGGACCTGGAGGCCCAGCCGTTCGCCAAGGTCACCGACCCCAGGATGGAGGCCGGCGACTACGTCTTCGACGGCACGATCCCGAAGAAGTCCGGCCGCCACCTCGTCTACAGCGTGTGGCAGCGTTCGGACAGCCCGGAGGCGTTCTACACCTGCTCCGACGTGGTCTTCGGCAAGGACACCGCCGGCCCGGGCGCAGGCACAGGCACAGGCACGGGTACGGGTACGGGAACCGGCGCGGGCACCGCTCCCGCCCCGGTCGCCTCCGCCCCGACCGAGGCGGACATCGCCGCGGGCGCCGACAAGTCCTCGGTCGAGCACAAGGGCCACGGCGACTCCGACCACACGACCAACGCCGGCAACGCGGGTGGCAGCGGCGACGCGGTCAGCAAGCCGCAGGCCCCGAAGGCCGACGCCCCGGCGACCGCCCCGGACGCCAACGCACCGGCCCCGCAGGGCGCCGGACAGACCCCCGCGCAGGCTCCGGCCGGTGAGAACCTCGCCGAGACCGGCGGCGACAGCACCACCCCGTACATCGCCGTCGGCGGTGCGGCGGTGCTGGCGCTCGGTGCCGCGGTGATGTTCGGCACGGTGCGCCGCAAGGCGGCCACGGGCGGGCGTCACGGACGCTGACCCCATGGAGCACGGCGCTGCCCCCGTGAGGCACGGCGCTGACCCCATGAGGCACGGGGGCTGACCCCATGAGGCACGGGCGCTGACGGCCCCCTCACCCGTTCGGTCCCTCCCCGCCTGCCGTGGCGGGGAGGGACCGCGAGCGTGGGGGCATGAGTCTCGCCGCCGATTTGAAGCAAGCCGTCACCCCGCGGGCCGCCCTGCTGGTGATCGGCTGCCTCGCCCTGCAGCTGCTGTTCATCACGTCGTACGTGGGTGCACTGCACCACCCGAAGCCCAGGGACGTCGCGTTCGGCGTGGTGGTGCCGGGGCAGGCACCTCCCGAGGCCGCCGACAAGCTGGTGACACAGCTCAACCAGCTGTCCGGCGACCCGCTGGACGCACGCCAGGTGACCTCCGAGGCGGAAGCCCGCGAGCAGATCATGGACCGGAAGATCGACGGCGCTCTGCTGTACGACCCGGCCGGCAAGCAGGACACCCTGCTGATCGCCTCCGGCGGCGGCGCGGCCCTGTCGAAGGCGCTCGGCACGATCGGGGAGAAGTTCGGGGCCGCGCAGCAGCGCACCCTGAAGACGGTCGACGTGGCCCCGGCCTCCTCGGAGGACTTCGAGGGGCTGTCCGCGTTCTACCTGGTGGTCGGCTGGTGCGTGGGCGGCTATCTGTGCGCGTCGATCCTGGCGATCAGCGCCGGTTCGCGGGCGGCCACCCCGCGGCGGGCGGGCATCCGTCTCGGCTCGATGGCGGTGTACTCGGTCCTGGGCGGTCTGGGCGGTGCGGTCATCGTCGGGCCGGTCCTCGGTGCGCTGCCGGGCAGTGTCATGGCTCTGTGGGGGCTGGGTGCGCTGGTGGTGTTCGCGGTCGGCGCGCTGACGCTGGCGCTCCAGTCGCTGACCGGGATCGTCGGCATCGGACTCGCGGTGCTCGTCGTGGTGATCGGCGGCAATCCGAGTGCGGGCGGCGCGTTCCCCGCGCCGATGTTGCCGCCGTTCTGGCAGACGATCGGTGCGGCCCTGCCGCCGGGCGCGGGCACCTGGGCGGCGCGCTCCATCGCGTACTTCAAGGGCAACGCCGTCTCCGGCCCCCTCCAGGTCCTGGCGATCTGGGCAATCGTCGGCACGGTCGTCACGCTGGTCATGTCCTCGCTGCGCAGGCCGGTCGTGGAGGGCGGCGAAGGCCCCGGTGCCACCCAGTACCCGAAGGGCTCCTGAGGCCTCCCGTACCCGCAGGGCACTGAAGCCGCACCGGAGCGGGTTTTCCACAGGCCCGTCCCGAATTGTCAGTGGCGGCTGAGAGGCTGCACCGCATGATCACCACTCTCGCGGTCGAGAACTACCGCTCCCTCAGGAAGCTGGTCGTCGAGCTTGGCCGGGTCAATGTCGTCACGGGCGCGAACGGCACCGGCAAGTCGAGCCTCTACCGGGCTCTGCGCCTGCTCGCCGACTCCTCGCGCAACGGCGCGGTGGCGGCCCTGGCCCGGGAGGGCGGGCTGGACTCCACGCTCTGGGCGGGTCCTGAGAAGACCGGCCGCGACGTCCGCGAGGGTCGCTACCCCGTGCAGGCGGTGGTCCGCCAGGAGCCGGTGAACCTGCGCCTGGGCTTCGCGGGCGACGAGTTCGGGTACGCGATCGACTTCGGCCGGCAGTCCGCGGGCGACAGGTCCATGTTCGGCGGCGACCCGGAGATCAAGCGCGAGTGCACCTGGGCGGGCCCGGTGCTGCGCCCGGCCGCCCTCCTTTCGGAGCGTTCAGGACCGGCGGTGAAGGTGCGGACGGCGTCCGGGGGCTGGCACCGCTCACAGGGGGCGGTCCGCCCGTACGACAGCATGCTGAGCGAGCTCGCGGACCCCCAGCTCGCCCCGGACCTGCTGCTGTTGCGCGAGCGGATACGGGACTGGCGGTTCTACGACCACGTCCGTACGGACGCCCACGCCCCGGCACGGGCCGCGCAGGTCGGCACCCGGACCCCGGTGCTGAGCGCCGACGGTTCGGATCTGGCGGCCGCGCTCCAGACGATCCGCGAGATCGGCGACCACGCGGCGATGGACGAGGCGGTGGACGCCGCCTTCCCGGGCAGCCGGGTCTCCGTCGCCTCCCACGGTGGCCGTTTCCAGCTGGAGCTCCGCCAGCACGGTCTGCTCCGTCCGCTGGGTGCCGCCGAACTCTCCGACGGCACCCTGCGCTACCTGCTGTGGGTGGCGGCGCTGCTCACCCCGCGCCCACCGGCGCTGCTGGTTCTCAACGAGCCGGAGACCAGCCTCCACCCGGACCTGCTGCGCCCGCTCGCCGACCTGATCCTCACCGCGAGCGAGCACATCCAGCTGGTCGTGGTCACCCACGCCCGCCCCCTCGCCGACGCCCTGGCCGAGGGGACGCGCCGGGCCCGCATCGACCTGCACACGATCGAGCTGGTGAAGGACTTCGGGCAGACGACGGTCGCGGGCCGCGAGGGCCCGCTGGACGAACCGCTCTGGTACTGGCCCAAGCGGTAGGGCACGACAGAGCCCCGGTCCGCACGGCGTGTGCGGACCGGGGCTGCGCCCCCGTGCGGCCTCGGTCAGCCGATCTCGGTGCCCGTCGCGGCGAGCGCCGCGGTCACCGGCTGGAAGAAGGTCTCGCCGCCGGCCGAGCAGTCGCCGCTGCCGCCGGAGGTCAGGCCGAGCGCGGTGTCGCCCGCGAAGAGCGCGCCGCCGCTGTCGCCGGGCTCGGCGCAGACCGTGGTCTGGATGAGCCCGTTGACGACCTGTCCGTTGCCGTAGTTCACGGTGGCGTCGAGGCCGGTGACCTCACCGTCGTGCAGCTGGGTGGTGGAACCACTGCGCTGCACCTTCTGGCCGACGGTCGCGTCGCCCGCCTTGGTGATGGCCTGGGTGGAGCCGTTGTAGAGGTTCACCTCGCTCGGGTGGGGGGTGTCGCCGCTGTACTTCACCAGGCCGTAGTCGCTGCCCGGGAAATTGGAGTCGGTGGTGGTGCCGATCGCCGCGCCGCCCTGCTTGTCGGACCAGCTCTGGATGCCCGCGGTGCAGTGGCCGGCCGTCAGGAAGTGCGGCTCGCCGCCCTTGGTCACGTTGAAGCCCAGCGAGCAGCGCGAGCTGCCGCCGTAGATGGCGTCACCGCCCGCGATGAGCGGCCTGAACTCCCCCTTGGACTGCTTGAGCGTGGCCTTCGGGCCGAGTTCCTTGACGGTCTTGGTGAGCTTGGCGAGTGCCGCGCCCTTGACCGTGCGGTCGGCCGTCACGACGATCTTGTTGCTGACCGGGTCGCTGGCCCAGGACGTGCCCGGGATCGACGCCTTGCCCGCCAGCGTCGTACGGGCGGACTTCAGCTCGGCCAGCGTGTGCGCGACGATTCTGGCCCGTCCGCCGGCCGCGCGGACGGTCTCGGCCGCCGCCTCGTCGGTGACGTTGACCACGAGCGACTTCGCCTTCGCGTCGAAGTACGCACCGGCCGCTTCGGCGCCGAGCTGCTTGGTCAGTGACGAGGCGAGCTGCGTGGCACCCGCCGCGGACAGCGTCTGGGGGGCAGGCGTGGGGGCACTGCCTTCGCTGGCGTTCGCGGTCTGGAACGTGATGCCCGTGGCGACCAGGGCGACGACGGCGGTACCTGCCGCCGCGGCGCGCCGCTTGGGTATGCGTCGGTGCTTCACAAGTGACCTCCTGTGGGGGGTCCGGACCCGGAAGTGTGGGGGTTGGGCCCGGGTGAGGCCCCACTATTCACAGCGCAACAGGGCGCACACAAGGTCGACTTCAGTACGCGCACACGACAAGCACCACTCACTCCCCTCCCCTTGACATGCTCACCACGCACTCGTGTCACCGGGCTCTCCCCCTCCCCGGCACGCGGAAAGGCCCCCGCCCCGGAGGAGTCCGGAACGGGGGCCTGCCTGCTGCCGGCTGCGGTGGAGTTGTTCCGGAAGCGGCCGGGGAACGGTGGCCGCCGCCGGTCAGTAGATGCTGACCCCGTATGCGCTCAGCGCCTCCGTTACGGGCTGGAAGAAGGTCGTTCCGCCGGTCCGGCAGTTGCCACTGCCGCCCGAGGTGAGACCGATGGCCCGGCTGCCCGAGTACAGCGGACCACCGCTGTCGCCGGGTTCGGCACACACATTGGTGCGGATCATGCCGTAGACGACGTCGCCGTTGCCGTAGTTGACCGTGGCGTTGAGCCCGTTGACGGTGCCGCTGTGGGTGCCCGTCGTGGAGCCGCGCCGGGTGACGCTCATCCCGACGGTGGCGTTGGCTGCACTGGTGATGTCGACGTTGCCGACGGTGCCCGGGTGGGCGACCGAGGCGTTGTCGTAGCGCAGGATGCCGTAGTCGTTGCCGGGGAAGCTGGACCCGGTGGTGGGCCCGATCCGAGTCGTACGGGCGGAGTTGGTGTACCAGTCCGGGAAGCCGTCGGTGCAGTGCCCGGCGGTCAGGGCGTAGTACGTGGTGCCGCTGCGGACGTTGAAGCCGAGCGAACAACGCCAGCTGGGCGCGTAGATGGCGTCGCCGCCCGACAGGAGTTTGGAGAACTTGCCCGGAGTGCGCTCGATGCGCAGCCCGCGTGCCTGGTCGCCCGCCGCCTGCCTGATCCGCGTGAGTTCCGTGCCGGAGACGGTGCTGTCGGCGGTGACGACGAGAGTGCGGGTGGACTGGTCGACGTGCCAGGCGGTGCCCGGCACGTCCGCTGCCAGGACGGCGGCCTGGGCGGACGCGAGCTGGTCGGCGCTCAGTGCGGAGACGGTGGGGGCGGGTTGGGCCTGGGCGTTCGGTATGGCGAGAGCAGCGGCGGCGGCGAGTCCTGCCGCCACGGCCGTGAACCGGACACGTCTCGCCGTACTGCGGGGGGTGGTGCGCTCTTTCCTCACTTGCGTTCCTCCCGAGGGGAATCGGGGGCCCGGTGCGGAATCGGGTCATTCCCGGGGCCCGTGAGGCGCAGCAGGAGACGCGCGGGCAGCCGGGCGGTGCAGCGGCCACTCGCTGTGCTCCTGACAAGCGCTGTCTCGGGAGTATTCGGCGCGCCCCAGGCCCGCGCAAGGGCGCGTTTCGGCCTTGTGCGGTCGCACGGGGCCCCAGTGGCGCGAACGGACGGGCGCGGCGTACGGCAGCCCCGGTGCCGGTGGGGCTGCGGGGGCTGCCGGGGCTGCCGGGAACGAGCCGGACCGTCCGCCCGCCGGGAACGAGCCGGACCGTCCGCCCGCCGGGGCCGGCCGGACCGCCCGCAGCGCCCGGGGCGTTACCTCTCCCGCGAGTTGAGCTCTCCGGCCGGGACCCCGAAGGGCAGCGTGTTGCCGGGCGGCGGAAAGGGGCAGATGAAGTGGTCGGCGAAGGCGCACGGCGGCAGCAGCGACCGGTTGAAGTCCACGCTCACCGTGCCGTCGGCGTCCGGGGCGGCGGGCCGCAGGAAGCGGAACCGGTAGCTGTTCCTCCCGCTGTCCGCGTCGGCGAAGACCGCCCACAGCGAGCCGTCGTCCTCGACCGCGACGTGCAGCGAGTGCTCTCCGCCGTCGTGCCCGAAGACGACCTCGCCTGCCAGGCCGAGACCTCGCGAGCGCCCGTCGGCGTTCTCGACCTGGACGGTACGGCTCTCCCCGTACGGCACGAACCTGCCGGGCAGCACCCAGGCCGGGTCGTACGGGGCGGCCTCGATCCCCGCGAAGGCGCGCCGCGCCGCGGACCGCGGGTCGAAGTCGCGGACCGCCCACTGGCCCTCCCGGCTGAGCACCACGAGGCGCCGACCGTCGGTGGATACCCGCGAGCGGGAGACCGGTCCCCGGTCGGCGGTGAGCCGCACCTCCCCGGTGAACGGCTCTGCGTCGACACTGATCCCGTCATGCTCCTCCGCGCCCAGCACCACCTCGGTGCCGTCCTGCCGCCACGTCCCCGGTACGCCCCCGATGTGGCCGTCCGGGTGGTCGGCGAGCCAGTGGGTGCCGGAGAGGGAGAGCGGTCCGTACGGCGCGGAGACCGTCTCGACGCGCTGGGCGTGCCAGCGCTCCCACTCCCGCCGCGGGTCCTCCGGTGCCTGCGCACCCCTGTTGTCGCTGCGGCTGGTCATGCGGCCAGCCTTCCATACGGCTCGGACAATCGCCCGAATCCGGGCGGCCGGCGGCCCCTGCGGCCCGCACGGTCACCGCGCGGCAGGCTCAGCAGCTGCAGTCACAGCAGTCGCAGCAACCGCAGTCGCAGTTGCCGCAGTCGCACTTCTCGCAGCAGCCCTTGCGCTTCTTCCGCGACCACGGGCCCTCGAACTCGGTCGCGCAGCAGACTTTGCACGTGCAGCACAGCCCGATCGCCACCGCGCACCCGGCCCAGAAGCCGCGCGGTTTCTTCCCCTCCGGCGGCATCGCCTGCCCACCCGGCAGCCCTCCCCCGCCGTCCCCTCCACCGCCCGGCGGCACTCCCTGCCCCGGTCCGCTGCCGTACGGGTTGCCGCTGTACGGATCGCCGGCACCACCACCGCCGTACGGATTGACGGAACCGTACGGTCCGCCCTGCCCCGGGTGTCCCGGCTGCTGTCCGCCTCCGGGCGGCGGCGACCCGTGGGCCTGTACCCGTCCCTCGTGGCCCTCGGCCGCGTGCGCGCATCCGGTCGTGCCGAAGACCCGGTTCACCGACTCGTGGAGTTCGTGCGCGAGCAGTACGTGCACCAGCTTGGAGTCCACGAACTCCGCTTCGCGCAGCGCGAGCCGCACCCCGTGCACCGCGTCGTCGCACAGCCGGCGCGCCTCCGCGCGGGAGGTACCGGTGGCGGTCAGCGGGTTCCACGCACCTGACGCGTCATCAGCTGCCTGGTCCTCCACGGCGTCCAGCAGGTGCGCGAGCCGGCCGAAGAGCTTGCCCGCCTCGGCGAGCGGGGCCGCGTTGCCCGGCCGCCCGGCGAGCACGGCGGTGTGCGCGAACGCGGCCGCGGTGGCGGTCTCGGTGGGTTCGGTCACGAACAGGAGCGGGGTGCCGATGCCCGCGAGGGCCTCGATGCCTCCCTGCCGGTCGACCGCGTCCACCAGGACCGACGTGTCGAAGCCGAGCGAGGCGCCCGCCCTGGCCCCGGCCCTGTCCCAGCTCCTGGCGATCCTGCGCGCGGCGAGGGCGAGGGGGCGGCGGGCCAACAGCCCGTCCCCGTCAGCGACGTGGTCGCGCACCTTGGCCGAGGCGAGCACCAGCGAAACGGCGGCGGCGAGTCTGGCGCCCTCACCCTGTGCGACCGGCGCGGAACGCATGGCACGCAGCGGGCACAATCCCGCGGTGCGCCGCCAGTCCGTGGTCCGTACGGACTGAGCCTCCGTCAGAACCGAGGCGATCAGGCCGTCGTAGTTGGTGACGACCCGGGAGAACTGGCCGTGGTCGCGGCGAAGTGCCAGACACAGCCCGCAGAGATGAGCCATCCACTCCGTTTTCAGGCCTTCGCCGAGCCGGTGCGAGCAGGGTCTGACGATGCCGAACAATTGCGCCCCCGTACTGCGGTGCCTCACTCACTGGACAGTCCGTCAGGCATCGTACAGAGGGCGTATGTTCACCCGTCCGTCCCCCTGCTCACCCGTCTGGCCCGATGATCCGATTTACACCCGCCCGGCCGCTCCCGCAACGACGGAACCCAGAGAAATCGCCATAACTTCTGCACCAGTACCGCAACGAAAACCCTGCGCGCCGACTATCCACTTGGCGCGCAATCCGCATGATGGACGACCATGGGGGGAGCGGAACACAAGCAGACCGCGGTGAAAGGAGGCGTTCATGGGATCGGTGCGCAAGGCGAGTGCCTGGCTCGGACTCGTCGAGGACAGCGACGACGACCGCTACTACGACGACGAGTACGCCGAGGGAACCAACGAGACACCCGAGCCCTGGGTCACGGACCCCCGGGTCCGTGTCGTCTCCGAGGCGGCCGAGGACAAGGGCCGTCGCATCGCGACCGTCACCCCGGACGGCTTCCGGGACGCGCGAGGCATCGGCGAGCTCTTCCGGGACGGTGTCCCGGTGATCGTGAATCTGACGGCCATGGAGCCGGGTGACGCCAAGCGCGTCGTCGACTTCGCAGCCGGGCTGACCTTCGGTCTGCGCGGCTCCATCGAGCGCGTGGCCACCAGGGTCTTCCTGCTGACCCCCGCCAACACGAGCATCGTCAACGGCGAGACCGCCGGCCGCCAAACCGGCGGCTTCTTCAACCAGAGCTGATGGGCGGACCTCCGCTCCCGGCCACCGGCCCGGGGAATCCCCCGGACCGGCACTGTGTCCACCGATCAGGCAGGGCGCCCATCGGCCCCGGTTCCCGCTAGCGGAACGCGTCGAGTCCGGTGAGCGCCTTGCCCAGCACCAGCTGGTGCATCTCCACGGTGCCCTCGTAGGTGAGCACCGACTCCAGATTGGTGGCGTGCCGCATCACCGGGTACTCCAGCGAGATCCCGTTGGCGCCGAGGATCGTGCGGCTGGTGCGGCAGATCTCGATCGCCTCACGGACGTTGTTGAGCTTGCCGAAACTGACCTGCTCGGGGCGGAGCTTCCCGGCGTCCATGCGCAGCCCGAGGTGATGGGCCAGCAGCAGGCCCTTGTGCAGCTCGACCGCCATGTCGGCGAGCTTGGCCTGGGTGAGCTGGAAACCGCCGATGGGCCTGCCGAACTGTTCGCGTGTCTTCGCGTAGCCGACCGCCGCCTCGAAACAGGAGCGCGCGGCGCCCATCGAGCCCCAGACGATTCCGTACCGCGCGTGGCTCAGGCAGCTCAGCGGCCCCTTCAGTCCCACGACCTCCGGGAGTACGGCGTCGGCGGGCAGCCGCACCTCGTCCATGACCAGCTCGCTGGTCACCGAGGCGCGCAGCGACCACTTGTGATGGATCTCCGGGGCGCTGAAGCCGGGGGCGTCGGTGGGGACGACGAAGCCGCGGATGCCCTCGTCGGTCTGCGCCCAGACGACGGCGACCCCGGCCACCGAACCGTTGGTGATCCACATCTTGCGGCCGGTGAGCACCCAGTCGGCGCCGTCCCGCTTCGCGTACGTCCGCATGCCGGCCGGGTCGGAGCCGTGATCGGGTTCGGTGAGGCCGAAGCAGCCGATGGTCTCGCCGGACGCCATGGAGGGGAGCCAGCGCTGCTTCTGCTCCTCGGAGCCGAAGCGCCGGATCGCGTACATGGCGAGCGAGCCCTGTACGGAGACGAGCGAGCGGATCCCGGAGTCGGCGGCCTCCAGCTCCAGGCAGGCCAGCCCGTACTGGACGGCGGTGGCGCCCGCACATCCGTAGCCGGTCAGGGACATGCCGAGCGCGCCGATCGAACCGAGTTCGCGGGCCAGCTCGCGGATTCCGGGGAGTTCGCCGCGTTCGTACCAGTCGGCGATGTGCGGCAGGACCCGGTCGGCCGCCCAGTCGCGGACGGTCGCCCGGACCGCGAGGTCCTCGGGGGTGAGCAGGTCGTCGATGCCGAGCGGGTCGGCGGGGTCGAACGGCGGCAGCTTCGCGGGACGTGCGGACATGCGGGCCCTCCGGCGGCTCGGGGAACTGGCGGCTCGGTCAGTGAGGCGGCTGCGGAGCTTCCACCAGCGGCACCGGGCCTTTAACTAGCGGTGGTAGTTAAAGCTCCGGGCCGACGTTACGGCCCGCCGCCTCCTCAGTCCAGGCCTGCCGACGCGTCGGCGCGCTCGCGCCGCGCGGACGGGAGCTTGCGGAGGTCGGCCTTGTCTGCCGTCCCGTCCGTGCCCCCCTTGGCATCCTCGCCGTCCGCCGCGCCCCCGCCGTCCTGTCCGTCCTGGCCGTCGTTGCCGTCCTCGCGGTCCGTGCCCTGTTCCATGCTCTTCGGCAGCCTGAGCGCGGCGACGGCGCCGACGAGCAGCAGGGCGGCGCTGGTCAGCAGCGTCACATGGAGTCCGTGCACGAAGGCGGCCCGGGCGGCGGAGCGCAGGGCCGCGCCCGCGGCGCCGCCGAGCTCCCTGGCGACCTCGTACGCCTCGCCCAGCGAGTGGGAGGCGTAGTCGCTGTGCTGCTTGGAGACGCCGTCGACGTTCTTCAGGCCGGGGCCGTACGCGGCGTTCATCACACTGCCGAGCAGGGCGATGCCCATGCCTGCGCCGAGCTGGTACGAGGTCTCGCCGATGGCCGCAGCCCCGCCCGCCGCGTCCGCCGGGGCCTCACTGAGCATCGACTCGTACGACCCGAAGAGGGTGGCCTGCAGGCCGAAGCCGAGCAGCACGAAGCCGAAGGCCAGCAGCCCCGGGTTGTCCTCCTGGCCCATCATCGTCAGCAGCGTGACGGAGGCCGCGGTGAGCGTGAAGCCGAAGGCGACCATGGCGCGCGGTCCGACGCGCTGCAGCACATAGGAGCCCAGCGCGCCCGCCACCATCGCGGCGAAGGTCAGCGGCAGCAGCCGCATGCCGGTTTCCAGCGGGCTGAGCTCCAGCACCAGCTGGAGGTACTGCACGGCGATCAGTTCCAGGCCGACCAGCGCGAGCATGCCGAGCACGATGCAGCCCACCGAGGTGGTGAAGGCGGGCCGGGAGAACAGCTTCATGTCGATCAAGGGGTGCGCGCGGCGCCGCTGCCTGCGCACGAACAGCACCAGCAGGAGCAGGCCCACCAGCAGCGGGCCCAGCGTGAGCGCGGAGAGAGTGGGGTCGCCGCTGCCCGCGCGCTTGACTCCGTAGACGACGCCGAGCACACCGGCGGAGGCCATCAGCGCGCCGACGACGTCCCACGGGCCCTGGCCGCTGCCGCGCGATTCGGGCAGCAGGAGGCGCCCGAGCGGGAGGAGCACCGCCATCAGCGGGATGTTGATCAGGAAGACCGAGCCCCACCAGAAGTTCTCGACCAGGAACCCGCCGACCACAGGGCCCGCGGCGGCGCCGATGCCGGTGACCGCCGACCAGATGCCGATGGCCATCGACCGCTCGCGCCGGTCGGGGAAGACCTGGCGGAGGATCGAGAGGGTGGCGGGCATGATCATCGCGCCGCCGATGCCGAGCAGGGCGCGGGCGGCGATGAGGATCTGCGGGGTGTCGGCGAGCGCGGCCATCGCGGAGGCGATGCCGAACAGTCCGTAACCGAGCAGCAGGATGCGGCGCCGGCCCACCCGGTCACCGAGCGTGCCGAAGAGGATCAGCAGCGACGCGCAGATCAGCGGGTACGCGTCGACGATCCAGAGCAGTTCCACGGATCCCGGCCGCAGGTCCTCGGTGACCGAGGGGACCGCGATGTGCAGGATCGTCGAATCCAGCGCGACGAGGGTGAGGCTTGCGCACAACAGCGCGAGGACGACCCACCGGTTCGCGCCGCGCCCCGCGAGGAGCCGTCGCCAAGGACCTCCCGCAGTCGACTCCGTGCCGGCCGTGGCTGTCCCTGCCATCTACACAACCTCCCAGTAAAACGCTCGCGCTCGGCAGGCCCTGGGACACGTACGCGGTCCATACGTCCTGGTGGGCCCGGCATCGACGGGCGAGTGAGCCGTCAGCGTACGCGAGTTCACCCCTCGGGCGCGTGGCCCATCCCTCACCGATTCGTCCGAGCCGGTGTGGTGTGCACCACGCAACACCACGCTCGGCGTGGCGCGCCCGGTTCCACCGGGAGGCGGGGGTCTGCCCGGCGTCCGGCGGCAGCGGTGCCCGCGCCGGCCGCCGGGAGCGGGTTGCGGAGAGGAGAATTCCGGCTGTCGGCGCGCACAAGGAAATGCGGCGGGATTCCAGGAGAGTTGCGGGAACCGCACGCATTGAATAGAGCAGAAGGTCCCGGGCCTTTTACGTATCGGCGAGGAATAACACCGCGATGAGACGCACTCCACATCACATGGTCATCACAAAGAGCCGGGACCGGTCGGGCCCGTCACGCACTCGCGGTAATGTCGATTGGGTGCGTATCGACCGAATCTTCGCCCGGCTGGACCGGGAACCGGAGCCGCCGAAGATAGAGATCCCCGGCATGAGCCGGACCCGCAAGGCTCTCTTCGGCTCGACGACGGCGTTCTACATCGCCATCGTCTGGGCGGTGCTGGTCTCGTCCTGGCTCGTTCTGCTCGACTGGAAGGTGATGCTCTTCCGGTCCTACGAGCAGTGGCCCGAGCTGCATGCCTTCCTCGACTACTTCGTGGTCCTGGGCCAGCGCGGCCCGACGGCGGTGATGGTGGCGGCCTGGCTGGGCTGGCGCTCCTGGCGCCAGCACACCCTGCGTCCGCTGCTCGCCCTGGCGGCCGCCCTGCTGCTGCTGAACGTGACGGTGGGCGCGGTGAAGATCGGCCTCGGCCGGCTCGGCCCCCACTACGCGACCCAGATCGGCTCGGCCGAGCTGTATGCGGGCGGCGATATATTCCCCTCCGGCCACACCGCCAACGCGGTCGTGACCTGGGGCATCCTCGCCTACCTGGCGACCACCCCGCGGGCCAGACGCTGGCTGTCGGTGCTGTCCGCGGTGGTCGCCCTCGGTGTCGGCGCGACCACCGTCTATCTGGGGACGCACTGGCTGAGCGATGTGCTGCTCGGCTGGGCCGCGGGTCTGCTGATCCTGCTGGCGCTGCCCTGGTTCGAGCCGCTGATCGCCCGCGCGGAGGCCTTCGTCTTCGCGGTGCGCGAGCGGTGGCGGGCCCGTGGGGCGTACGTTCCCGTCGCCCGGGGCGTCGCGGGTGCCCCGGTTCCTGCCGGTGCGCCGACCGTCGTTCCCTCGATCCGTCCCGGCGCGGCCGAGCCCGTCCCGGCCCGCGAGACGGTGGGCGCCGGCAGCCGGTACACGGGCGGCCGCTCCGCGCACCAGGCGGCCTCTCTCCAGACCCAGGCGCAGCTCCAGACCCGGCCGCACTCGGCCCGCTCGGAGCGCGCCCCGGTCACCCCCGCGGGCAGCCGGCGTCCGCCGCAGTCGCGCGGCGGCGGTACGCACGCCCCGCAGGCGGCGCGCTGAGGAACCCCGCCGCCCCGGCCTACGCACGACGAGGGCCCCGGACCGCTCCTGGAGAGCGGTCC
>NZ_JBHXRV010000037.1:23691-89377 GCF_042716745.1 Streptomyces sp. NPDC058663 | reverse complement strand
TAAAACCGGGAACGCGTGTACACCGGGCCCGACTTACACTGGACGCCCCTGTCCCGGCCGGCGGCCCTCGCGGTTGGCGGGCCCCCCGGCCTTCTCGTCCCTCCAGGAGGTGTGCCCGGATGACAAGCACGGTCCCCGCACGCGGTACCCAGCCACAGGCTCTGCAGGCCGTTCGAGCGGGGGAGACCCCGTCGGCGGAGGGTGCCGCACTCCAGGCGGTCCTCCTCGACATGGACGGCACGCTCGTCGACACCGAGGGGTTCTGGTGGGACGCCGAGAGGGATGTCTTCGCCGACCTCGGGCACCGGCTCGACGAATCCTGGCGGGAAGTGGTCGTCGGCGGGCCGATGACCCGCAGTGCCGGGTTCCTCATCGAGTCCACCGGCGCCGACATCGCCCTGCCGGAGCTGACCGTCCTGCTCAACGACCGCTTCGAGGAACGCATCGGGCGCGGCGTGCCGCTGATGCCCGGAGCGCAGCGGCTGCTGGCGGAACTGCGCACGTACGACATCCCGACGGCGCTCGTCTCGGCCTCGCACCGGCGGATCATCGACCGCGTCCTCGAATCGTTCGGGCCCGGCACCTTCGACTTCACCGTCGCGGGCGACGAGGTCGCCCGCACCAAGCCGCACCCCGACCCGTATCTGCACGCCGCGGCCAGGTTCGGCGCGGACCCGCAGCAGTGCGCGGTGATCGAGGACACCGCGACCGGAGTGGCGGCGGCCGAGGCGGCGGGCTGCCGGGTGGTGGCCGTCCCGTCCGTGGCACCGATCGCCCCCGCACAGGGCCGCGTGGTCGTCGGATCGCTCGAAGAAGTCGATCTCGCATTTCTTCGCAAGCTCATCACGGGAATGCACTGATACGGACACCCTGCGTGGCTTTCCGAAAGGAAGGAAACGCAGGGCATCGGGCCGTGTGTAATGCGTGAGATCTCTATGGGGAATTCGCAGCTCCGTAAATGTATTCACGGAGTGAGCTTGGTCACGGGGTGGGGGCGCCCATGTCTGTCCAGGGAGTGAGATGCCTGGCCGATGGGGCTTTTCGGGTGACCTTGTGTCCTGATTGATGAAGAGGTGTACGAAAAATTCCCCCCGCCGATGCACCGGACCGGGCGGGGACTGCGGTCGGACACCCGCACGTAATCCCACTAATCTCAACGCGAGAACTTCGCCGGACCCCTCTGCGGTTCGGTAACCGGCCCGATCTGCTCATCCCCAACTGGCGGATAACGGCGAAGTGTTCGCACCAAGGCTGCACCGCAGCGCCGGTTGAGGGAGAACGTCCAGGATGAACCGCAAGACATGGGTGCTGCCCGCAGCCGTCTGCCTGCTCGCACCGGTGCTCGCCGGGTGCGGCGGAGAGGCCGGCAGCGGGGACGGGGCCGGCAAGCCCATTGTCGTGGGCACCACGGACCAGTTCGTCGCGACCGAGAGCGGCCCGGCCCCCTTCGATCCGGCGTACTCCTACGACGTCGGCACCTGGAACATCCTGCGGCACTCCCTGCAGACCCTGTTGCGCGTGCCGCGCGGCGGCGGTGTACCGGTGCCCGAGGCCGCCGAGCAGTGCGGCTTCACCGACACGCAGAACACCAGCTACCGGTGCAAGCTCCGCGGCGGACTGAAGTTCTCCGACGGCAAGGCCCTGAACGCCACCGACGTCAAGTTCTCCGTCGAGCGGGTACTGCGGATCAAGGACGAGAACGGCCCCGTCGGCCTCCTGTCCAACATCGACACCGTCGAGGCCAAGGGTGACCACGAGGTGGTCTTCCACCTCAAGACCTCGGACGCCACCTTCCCGTACAAGCTCGCCACCCCCGCCGCGTCCATCGTGGACGACGCGGCCTACGCCCCCGACAAGGTGCGCGCGGGCTTCGAGGTCAACGGCTCGGGGCCCTACACCGTGCACGTGGAGACCAGGGGCAAGAGCGCCACGAAGGCGGTCTTCACCAAGAACCCGCACTACAAGGGCGACATCAAGCTCCAGAACGACAAGGTCGAGATCCGCTCCTTCGCCGACTCCGAGAGCATGGAGAAGGCCCTGCGCGACGGCGAGATCGACATGGCCTCCCGCACCCTGTCGCCCGAGCAGATCAACCGCATGTCCACGAGCCAGGACAAGGACGTCAAGCTCGTCGAACTGCCCGGTCTGGAGATCCGCTACCTCGGCTTCGACACTTCCGACCCGGCCGTGAAGAACAAGGCCGTACGCCAGGCCATGGCCGCGGTCGTCGACCGCACCAAGCTCACCAGCGAGGTCTACGGCTCCACCGCCGAACCCCTGTACTCCCTGGTCCCCACGACCATCACCGGCCACAAGAACTCCTTCTTCAACAAGTACCCCGCGCCGAACCCGGTGAAGGCCAAGAACCTCCTGCGCGGCGCCGGTGTCACCACCCCGATGAAGCTGACGCTCAACTACACGACCGACCACTACGGCTCCGTCACGAAGAAGGAGTTCGAGTCCCTGCAGAAGCAGCTGAACGCCTCGGGGCTCTTCGACGTCACCCTCAAGGGCACCGAGTGGAGCGAGTTCTCCACCAGGCAGAAGGCCGGCGACTACGCCGTCTACGGCATGGGCTGGTTCCCCGACTTCACGGACGGCGACAACTACGTCGCCCCGTTCCTCGACAAGGACAACTTCCTCAACAGCCCGTACGCGAACGAGCAGATCCGCGGCACCCTCATCCCGCAGTCGCGGCGTGAGGCCCAGCGCGGCTCGGCCGTGCCGACCTTTGAGAAGATCCAGGACATCGTCGCCGAGGACGTCCCGTTCCTCCCGCTCTGGCAGGGCAAGCAGTACCTCGCCGCCCGCAGCGACATCACCGGCACCGAATGGGCGGTCAACTTCGCCGCCGACCTCCAGCTCTGGGAGCTCGGCCGCGGCGTCTGACGCCACCGGACCCTCCGACGTACGACGTACAACCCTCCGAAAGTGTGAATCGCACGGTGCAGATACGTAAGCCATGGCTGACCGCCCCCCTCGCGGCCGGTCTCTCGGCAGGCCTCCTCGTCGGCTGCGGCAACGCCGGCAGCAGCGGGGCCCAGCCCACCGCGGGAACCGGCCGACCGGTCACCATGGGCATGTCCGACGAGATCAAGTCCACGGACCCCGCCTCCGGCTACGATCCGGGCTCCTGGCTGCTGTTCAACAACGTCTTCCAGTCGCTGATGGCCTTCCCCAAGAGCGGCTCCCAGCCCGAACCGGACGCCGCCGAGAGCTGCGCGTTCGACCAGGGCAGCACCGTCTACCGCTGCACCCTGCGCGACGGCCTCGCCTTCAGCAACGGGCACGCGCTGACCTCCAAGGACGTGAAGTACTCCTTCGAGCGCACCCTGCGGATCAACGATCCGGCCGGCCCCGCCGTGATGCTCTCGTCGATCAAGTCCATCGAGACCCCCGACGACCGGCACGTCGTCTTCCACCTCAAGGTGCCCGACGCCACCTTCCCCAGCAAGATCGCCTCCGGAGCCGGCTCGATCGTCGACCACCGGGAGTACCCGGCGGACAAGCTGCGCACCGACGGCAAGGCCGTCGGCTCGGGCCCCTACCGGCTGGACTCCTTCGGCAAGGAGAAGGCCGCCTTCGCCGTCAACGACCGCTACCAGGGCACCGCGAAGATCAAGAACACCGGTGTGACCCTGAAGCTCTTCCACGGCGACCAGAAGGCGCTGGGGGAGTCCCTCCAGCGGGGCGACGTCGACCTCGCCTACCGAGGCCTGGCCGCCAAGGAGATCGCCGACGCCGAGACGGCGGCCCTCAGCGGCGACAAGCCCGTCGCCCCCGTCGAAGGCAGCAGCGCCGAGGTCCACCACCTGGTCTTCAACGTGAAGGACCCGGTCGCCGGAAACCGCGGCGTCCGCCGCGCCATCGCCTACCTCGTCGACCGCGAAGCCCTCGTCCGCGAGGTCTACCGGTCCACCGCCACCCCGCTGTACTCGGTCATCCCCGCGGGCATCGCCGGTCACAACACCGCCTTCTTCAACAAGTACGGGGGCAGCCCCCAGCCGGAGAAGGCCCGCCAGGCCCTGCACGAGGCCGGCGTCAAGGGCAAGGTCAAGCTCACCCTCTGGGCCACGCCCGAACGTTACGGGCCGGCCACCGTCGAGGAGTTCAAGGCCCTCGCCCAGCAGCTCAACCGCAGCGGTCTGTTCACGGCCGACGTCAAGTCGGTCGAGCAGAAGCAGTACGAGAAGGACATCGCCGCCGGCAAGTACGGCGTCTACGTCAAGGGCTGGATCCCGGACTACCCGGACCCGGACAACTTCACCCAGCCGTTCTTCGGCAAGGGCAACGTCCTGGCCAACGGGTACGAGAACGCCGAAATCACCGCGCGGATCCTCCCGCGCACGGCGGGCGTCACCGAGCGCGGCAACACTGCCGAGGACTTCGGCCGCCTCCAGAACATCGTCGCCGAGGACGTACCGTTCCTCCCCTTGTGGCAGGGCAAGCAGTACGCCGTCGCCCACCAGGACATCGCGGGCCTGGAATGGACCCTCGACCCGTCGACGGTCTTCCGCTTCTGGGAGATCAGCAAGAACTGACCGGGGCCGCTCGCGCCGCACGGACAGCAACCCGCACGCGGGGCGCGGCACGGGCAGCAGCCGCACACGGCGCACGGGCGCAAACCCGCACGCGCCGCACGGACAGCAGCCCGCACACGGTGTGCACACGAGGAGGGCCCCACCGGATGAATGCCGGTGGGGCCCTCCTCGTGTGCACCGCACGCCCCGCGCGTCCCCCGCGCATCGGGCAGACGGGCGCTACTGGGCGCCCGGCCTCACCAGACCGCTCTCGTACGCGTACACCGCGGCCTGCACCCGGTCGCGCAGCCCCAGCTTCGTCAGCACATGACCCACGTGCGTCTTCACCGTGGTCTCGCTCACGAACAGATCGGCGGCGATCTCCGCGTTCGACAGCCCGCGTGCCACCAGCTTCAGCACCTCCACCTCACGCTCGGTCAGCGTGTGCAGAGTGTCCGGCACCTCGTCCTCACCGGACGGCAGATGATCCGCGTACTTGTCGAGCAGCCGGCGCGTGATGCTCGGGGCGAGCATCGCCTCGCCCGCCGCCACCACCCGGATCGCCTGCACCAGCTCGTGCGCGGGCGCGTCCTTCAACAGGAAACCACTTGCCCCCGCACGCAGCGCCTCCACCACGTACTCATCCAGATCGAACGTGGTCAGCACCAGCACCTTCGCCGGCCCGTCCCGTCCGGGACCCGTGATCTGCCGGGTCGCCTCGACACCGTCCATCCGCGGCATCCGGATGTCCATCAACACCACATCGGGCTGCAACGCCCGCACCTGATCGAGCGCCTGCAGACCGTCCCCGGCCTCACCGACGACCGCGAGGTCCTGCTCGGCCTCCAGAATCATCCGGAACCCGGTGCGCAGCAGCGGCTGGTCGTCCACCAGCAGGACGCGGATAGCCACGTGAACTCCTCTTCCCTAGACGAGCCCCATTCTGCCCTGCCCGTCTCCCCGCGTGCCGGGCGCGCCCCCGCCGGGCCCGGGCCCCCGCCGGCCCACCCCGCCGCCGCACCCCCGCACCCGTGCCGCGCTACTCCGCTGCCGCCCGGGGCCGCACCTCCAGCGGATACACCGGGGGAGTCCCGCCGAACTCGGGACAGACCGCCCGGTGATCGCACCACCCGCACAGCTTCGTGGGCCGCGGCCGCCACTCGCCCGTCTCCGTGGCCTCCTCGATCGCCTCCCACAGCGCGTGGAGCTTGCGCTCCATCCGCTCCAGGTCCGCCTCGTCCGGGTCGTACGTCATCACATCGCCACTGCCCAGGTACACCAGCTGCAGCCTGCGCGGCACGATCCGCTTCCACCGCCAGATCACCAGCGCGTAGAACTTCATCTGGAACAGCGCGCCCTCCGCGTACTCCGGCCGCGGCGCCTTCCCCGTCTTGTAGTCGACGATCCGCACCTCGCCCGTCGGCGCCACGTCCACCCGGTCGATCACCCCGCGAAGCCGCAGACCCGACTCCAGCTCCGTCTCCACGAACAGCTCGCGGTCGGCCGGCTCAAGACGGGTGGGGTCCTCCAGCGAGAACCACTTCTCGACCAGGTCCTCCGCCTGCCCCAGCCACCGCGTCAGCCGCTCGCCCCCGGCGTCGTCCGCGAACAGCCCGGACAGCTCCGGCTTCGACTCCAGCAGCCGGTCCCACTGACCCGGCACCATCCCCCGCGCCTTCGGCACCGTCCGCTCCACCGCCGGATCGTCGAACAGACGCTCCAGCACGGCGTGCACCAGCGTCCCCCGGGTAGCAGCCTCACTGGGCTTCTCCGGCAGCTTGTCGATCACGCGGAACCGGTACAGCAGCGGACACTGCATGAAGTCGCTCGCTCGGGAGGGTGACAGCCCCGTGGGCCGTCGCGCCCCGTCCGCCGTACCGGTACTCGTATCCATGACTCAGACCCTACGGCCCGCCACTGACAACGCCCCCCTACCATCGACGGCAGACCCTCCCGCACTGCATGATCAGGGCATTGCCCCGCACAACGGCATCAGGGCGACACCGGCGTGACACAACGAAGGGACCCCGTGGACGAGAGCGACGAGCGCAGCGCCGACAGGAAGAAGGGCGAAGGCGAGCGGCCCCGGTCCGGCCCGGACGGCAGCACCACCACCGACCCGGACCGCGACCGGACCCCGGACGGTGCCGGCGGCGGCCTGCTCATGGGCCGCCCCTTCGGCGTGCCCGTGTACGTCGCGCCCAGCTGGTTCCTCGTCGCCGCACTCATCACCTGGGTCTTCGGCGGCCAGCTCGATCTCGTGCTGCCCGAGCTCGGAGCCGCCCGCTACCTCGTCTCGCTCTTCTTCGCCGTCGCCTTCTACGCCTCCGTGCTCGTCCACGAGCTCGCCCACACGGTCGCCGCCCTCCGCTTCAAGCTCCCCGTACGGCGCATCCAGCTCCAGTTCTTCGGCGGCGTCTCCGAGATCGAGAAGGAGACCGAGACCCCGGGCCGCGAATTCGTCCTCGCCTTCGTCGGCCCCCTCCTCTCGCTGGTCCTCGGCGGGCTCTTCTACCTCGCCATGGGCCTCGTCGAAGCGGGCACCGTCCCCGGCGTCCTGCTCGCCGGCCTGATGATCTCCAACCTGATCGTCGCCGCCTTCAACCTGCTCCCCGGGCTGCCCCTGGACGGCGGCCGGATGCTCCGCGCCGTCATCTGGAAGATCACCGGCAATCCCATGACCGGCACCGTCGCCGCGGCCTGGATCGGCCGCGCGCTCGCCGTCGCCGTCCTCATCGGACTGCCCCTGCTCACCCACACCGGCGCCCTCGGCAACGCCACCGAGGACATCACCGGCATGGACACCGTGCTGGACGCACTCCTCGCCGCGATCCTCGCCGCCATCATCTGGACCGGCGCCGGAAACAGCCTGCGGATGGCCCGGCTGCGCCAGCACCTCCCCGACCTGCGCGCCCGCACCCTCACCCGCCGCGCGGTCCCCGTCGAACCGGCCACCCCGCTCTCCGAGGCACTGCGCCGGGCGAACGAGGCGGGCGCCCGCGCCCTCGTCGTCGTCGACGGCCACGGCGACCCCACCGCCGTGGTCCGGGAAGCCGCCATCGTGGGCGTTCCCGAGCACCGCCGCCCGTGGGTCGCCGTCAGCGGCCTCGCCGCGGACCTCACCGACGACATGCGCATCCCCGCCGGACTCGCCGGCGAAGCCCTCCTCGACCGGCTCCGCGCGGCCCCCGCCACCGAGTACCTGGTGATCGAGGAGAACGGCGAGATCTACGGCGTACTGTCCACCGCCGACGTCGAGCGCGCCTTCGTCAAGGCGATGGCCCGCCCCCAGCAGTGACCCGGCCGGCCCCGCGGCGGGCCTGGCCGGGCCGGACCGCGGCAGGGGAGCACTCAAACAGCCGGTAGGCTGGTCACATGTCCGAACCGACCGGTGCCGCCCGCCGACGCGGGCCCTTCAAGGTCGGGGACCAGGTCCAGCTGACTGACCCCAAGGGCCGCCACTACACGTTCACGCTCGAAGCCGGGAAGCAGTTCCACACCCACAAGGGTGCCTTCTCGCACGACGAGCTGATCGGGGCGTCCGAGGGCAGTGTTGTCCGTACCACGGGGAACGTCGCCTACCTGGCGCTCCGCCCCCTGCTCCCCGACTACGTCCTGTCCATGCCCCGCGGCGCAGCCGTGGTCTACCCCAAGGACGCGGGGCAGATCCTGGCCTTCGCCGACATCTTCGCCGGCGCCCGCGTCGTCGAGGCGGGAGTGGGCTCCGGTGCACTGAGCGCCTTCCTGCTGCGCGCCATCGGCGACCACGGGATGCTGCACTCCTACGAGCGCCGCGAGGACTTCGCCGAGATCGCCAAGGGCAACGTCGAGCGTTACTTCGGCGGCCCCCACCCCGCGTGGACCCTCACTGTCGGCGACCTCCAGGACAACCTGTCCGACACCGAGGTCGACCGTGTCGTCCTGGACATGCTCGCCCCCTGGGAGACCCTGGAGGCCGTCTCCAAGGCGCTCGTCCCCGGCGGCATCATGTGCGCGTACGTCGCCACCACCACGCAGCTCGCCAGGACCGTCGAGTCCATCCGCGAGATCGGCTGCTTCGCCGAGCCCCAGCCGTGGGAGTCGATGGTCCGCAACTGGCACGTCGAGGGCCTGGCGGTCCGTCCGGACCACCGGATGATCGGCCACACCGGCTTCCTGGTCACCGCCCGCCGTCTCGCCGACGGCGTCGAGCCCCCGATGCGCCGCCGCCGTCCCTCCAAGGGTGCCTACGGCGACGACTACGAGGGCCCCAACAAGGAGCGCGGCAACAGCCAGGGCTGAGCCCGGCCGCACCGCCCCAACAGACCGGCGCCGCCGTCCAGTTCCCGGACCGACACGAGAACTGGACGGCGGCGCCTTCACGTTGTCCCGGTCCCGGGCGCGGGTCCCGCGCCCGGATCCGTACAGGGCCCGCCCCGTACAGAGCGCGTCCCCGCCGGGCGGTCGCCCCCGGCGGGCACCGCCCGCCCGGCACCACCCCGCGCAGGCCGTCCGCCCGTGTACGAAGTCTTTGCCCGGCGCCGTCCACCCCGGCGTTCCGCCCCACCACCCTGATGTGGCACGATGCTCGCCATCCTCCCGTCGCCGGTGTCCCTCCCGGCACAGCCCCACAGGAGACACTCCACGTGCAGAGCTCCGCGCCCCAGGCCCCCGCACACACCCGGCCCCGCGCGGTGCACTGGCTGGTCACCGCCACCGCGACGGCCGCCGTCGTAGCGGGCGCCGCCCTGCTCCAGCCCCCGGCGGCCACCGCCACCCAGACACCCCCGTCCGCCAGGACCGCCGCAGGCGCGGCCCCGGCCCTCCCCGCCCCGGACGCGAAGACGGCCGCGTACCCGCTGGAATGCCGCAGCGGCAAGACCGTTCTGCTCCGGCAGGCCACCGGCGACCTGGACGGCGACGGCCACCCCGAGACCGTCGCCGCGGTCCGCTGCGACTGGGGCATCGGCACCCCGCCGAGCGCGCTCTACGTCCTCACCGGAGCCGGCCGCGTCGTCGCCACCCTGCTGGAACCCGGCGAGGAGCAGAACGTCACCGACCTCACCGTCACCCGGGGCAGCGTCACCGCGACCCTCCTCGGCTACTCCTCCGACGCGGTCGCCCGCTGCTGCCCCGACAAGACCAGCAAGACCAAATGGCAGTGGCGGAACGGGAAGTTCACCCGCTCCGCCACCACCGGGCCCCGCAGCGTCTGACACCGCGGGACCCGCACCTCCTGCGCGACCTGGCCTACCCGGCGTCCGGCCCGAACACCTCGACCCTGTCCGAAACGCGACGTACATGAATGCAGTCGCCCGGGCACTCCTTCGCCGAGTCCACCACGTCCTGCAACAGCGGCAACGGCACCGGCGTAGTGGCACCGGGGGCCTGGAGCAGCTCGTCGTCGCCGCTCTTCACATACGCCAGCCCGTCGATGTCGAGCTCGAAGACCTCCGGCGCGTACTGCGCGCAGATCCCGTCGCCGGTGCAGAGGTCCTGGTCGATCCACACCTCAAGAGGGTCCCCGACCTGGGCACCGTCTGCGGTGGGAGCCTTCTCCTGCACGGTCATATCTCCTGCCGTTCCCTGCGCGGTATGCACCAATTGAAGCCAGCCCTGACGGGTGTTGAACACTTCGACGATACAACCGCCCGCTTTCCGATGTTGCTGGGTGGGTATCCCCCCTCTGTGAGGGAGTACGCAAGGGTGAAGATCGGACACTCCTCGATCGTCTTTGTGATCTAGGGGTTTTAATCAACACCTACCCAGGTAGGGTCAGGAAGCGTCCAGCTCCCCTTGGAGGAGGTGAGGACCGTGGCAGCCCACGACGACGACATCAACCGCGGCATCCGGCCCGCGCGAGGGTCCGAGGACCCCGCCGGACAGGTTGCCTATCTAGAGCAGGAAATCGCCGTCCTGCGACGCAAGCTCGCCGACTCTCCGCGGCACACGAGGATTCTCGAAGAGCGGATCGTCGAGCTGCAGACCAACCTGGCAGGCGTGTCCGCACAGAACGAGCGGCTCGCCAACACACTCCGCGAGGCCCGCGACCAGATCGTGGCCCTCAAGGAAGAAGTGGACCGGCTCGCACAGCCGCCGGCCGGCTTCGGTGTGTTCCTGGAGGCCAATGAGGACGGCACGGCCGACATCTTCACCGGAGGAAGGAAACTCCGGGTCAACGTCAGCCCCGGCGTCGAGCTCGAAGAGCTCCGGCGCGGCCAGGAAGTCATGCTCAACGAAGCGCTCAACGTGGTCGAGGCCATGGAGTACGAGCGCGCAGGGGACATCGTCACCCTCAAGGAGATCCTCGAGGACGGCGAGCGGGCCCTGGTGGTCGGGCACACCGACGAGGAACGGGTGGTCAGGCTCGCCGAGCCGCTGCTGGACATCACCATCCGCCCCGGCGACGCCCTGCTGCTGGAGCCCAGGTCCGGCTACGTCTACGAAGTCATCCCGAAGAGCGAGGTCGAGGAGCTCGTCCTCGAAGAGGTCCCGGACGTCGACTACGACAAGATCGGCGGCCTGGGCAACCAGATCGAGCTGATCCGCGACGCGGTCGAACTGCCCTACCTCTACCCCGACCTCTTCAAGGAGCACGAACTGCGGCCGCCGAAGGGCATCCTGCTCTACGGCCCGCCCGGCTGCGGCAAGACGCTCATCGCCAAGGCCGTCGCCAACTCCCTTGCCAAGAAGGTCGCCGAGGTCACCGGCCAGCCCCAGGGGAAGTCCTACTTCCTCAACATCAAGGGCCCCGAGCTCCTCAACAAGTACGTCGGCGAGACCGAGCGCCACATCCGCCTGGTCTTCCAGCGGGCCAGGGAGAAGGCGAGCGAGGGCACCCCCGTCATCGTCTTCTTCGACGAGATGGAATCGCTCTTCCGCACCCGTGGATCCGGTGTCAGCTCGGACGTGGAGAACACCATCGTCCCGCAGCTGCTCGCCGAGATCGACGGCGTGGAGGGCCTGGAGAACGTCATCGTCATCGGCGCCTCCAACCGCGAGGACATGATCGACCCGGCGATCCTGCGCCCCGGCCGGCTCGACGTGAAGATCAAGATCGAGCGTCCGGACGCCGAAGCGGCCAAGGACATCTTCGCGAAGTACCTCAAGGCCACCCTGCCCCTGCACTCCGACGACCTCGCCGAGCACACCGGCTCCAAGGACGCCGCGGTGCACGGCATGATCCAGACCGTCGTCGAGCAGATGTACGCGGAATCCGAGGAGAACCGCTTCCTGGAGGTCACGTACGCCAACGGTGACAAGGAAGTCCTGTATTTCAAGGACTTCAACTCCGGCGCGATGATCCAGAACATCGTCGACCGGGCCAAGAAAATGGCCATCAAGGCCTTCCTCGACCAGAACCAGAAGGGCCTGAGGGTCGCACACCTCCTCCAGGCCTGCGTGGACGAGTTCAAGGAGAACGAGGACCTGCCCAACACCACCAACCCGGACGACTGGGCCCGCATCTCCGGCAAGAAGGGCGAGCGGATCGTCTTCATCCGCACGCTCGTCACCGGAAAGCAGGGCGCGGACACCGGACGCTCCATCGACACGGTGGCGAACACAGGCCAGTACCTGTAATGCGCAGACCGGCTGCGGATACCCCCGCGGGTATCCGCAGCCGGTCCGTTTCCCCGCATCTTCCAGCCAATAGGGCGGGACTTCGGCACACAACAGAGCAATGACGGATTTGATCTCCCCACCAGCGCAAAGGCGTTCTAGGCTCTTCCGTACCGCCACCGCCGGTCGCACAGTGCGGGGACGGGCACCGCACACGCACCCCAGAACCAGCGGTACTTGAGCGCCGCCCCAGGACGGGGGCGGCGCCGGGCAAGGAGGGCCGCATGACCGTACGGCGAGTAATGGGCATCGAGACGGAATACGGAATCTCCGTCCCCGGCCACCCGAACGCCAATGCCATGCTCACCTCGTCCCAGATCGTCAACGCCTACGCGGCGGCGATGCACCGGGCGCGCCGCGCCCGCTGGGACTTCGAGGAAGAGAACCCGCTGCGGGACGCGCGAGGCTTCGACCTCGCCCGCGAAGTCGCCGACTCCAGCCAGCTCACCGACGAGGACATCGGCCTGGCCAACGTCATCCTCACCAACGGCGCACGGCTGTACGTCGACCACGCACACCCCGAGTACAGCTCACCGGAGATCACCAACCCGCTCGACGCCGTGCTGTGGGACAAGGCCGGCGAGCGCATCATGGCCGAGGCCGCCGAGCGCGCCGCGCAGGTGCCCGGGGCGCAGCCGATCCTGCTCTACAAGAACAACACCGACAACAAGGGCGCCTCCTACGGCACGCACGAGAACTACCTGATGAAGCGGGAGACCCCCTTCTCGGACATCGTGCGCCACCTCACCCCGTTCTTCGTCTCCCGCCAGGTCATCACCGGGGCCGGACGTGTAGGAATCGGCCAGGACGGGCACGAGCACGGCTTCCAGATCAGCCAGCGCGCCGACTACTTCGAGGTCGAGGTAGGCCTGGAAACCACCCTCAAGCGGCCCATCATCAACACCCGCGACGAGCCGCACTCCGACGCGGAGAAGTACCGCCGGCTGCACGTCATCATCGGTGACGCCAACCTCTCGGAGATCTCCACCTACCTCAAGCTCGGCACGACGGCCCTCGTGCTGTCGATGATCGAGGACGGCTTCATCAACGTCGACCTGGCCGTGGACCAGCCGGTGCGCACCCTGCACCAGGTCTCCCACGACCCCACGCTCCAGCACCTGATCACGCTGCGCAGCGGACGCTCACTGACCGCGGTCCAGCTCCAGATGGAGTACTTCGAGCTCGCCAGGAAGTACGTCGAGGAGCGGTTCGGGGCGGACGCGGACGACCAGACCAAGGACGTCCTCACCCGGTGGGAGGACGTGCTGAACCGCCTGGAGAACGACCCGATGAGCCTGGCCGGGGAACTGGACTGGATCGCCAAGCGGGAGCTCCTGGAGGGCTACCGGCGGCGCGACGGGCTCGACTGGGACGCCCCCAGGCTCCACCTGGTCGACCTCCAGTACGCCGACGTACGCCCCGACAAGGGTCTCTACAACCGGCTGGCGGCCAGGGGGAGGATGAAGCGCCTGCTGGACGAGAGCGCGGTGGAGCGGGCCGAGAACAAGCCCCCCGAGGACACCAGGGCCTATTTCCGGGGCCGCTGCCTGGAGCAGTACGCGGACGACGTCGCGGCGGCCTCCTGGGACTCGGTGATCTTCGACCTGCCGGGCCGGGACTCGCTCCAGCGGGTGCCCACCCTGGAGCCGCTGCGGGGCACCAGGAACCACGTCAAGGAGCTGCTCGACCGCTGCCGTACGGCGGACGAGCTGGTCCGGGTGCTCTCGGGCGGCTGATCGCGGCTGAAAAGGGCTGCCGGTGGGAATCATCCAGGTGGTACCTGCGGCTTCATCAAGTACGAGGCGGGTGTCGGACCCCGCTAGTAGGGTCTGATCAAGGACCAAGGACATCGAACCGAGCGGGGTGAGGTAGAGATGGCGACCAAGGACACCGGCGGCGGACAGCAGAAGGCCACGCGTTCCACCGAGGAGACCGAGGAGCAGACGCAGGACGCGCAGGCTTCGGAGGACCTCAAGGAGCGGCAGGAAAAGCTGTCGGACGACGTGGATTCGGTATTGGACGAAATCGACGACGTACTCGAGGAAAATGCCGAGGAGTTCGTGCGCTCATTCGTGCAAAAAGGCGGACAATAGAGTATATGTCCGATTTGGTGAATGGGAAAATCTGCTCCGGGTGTAAGAAGGAATTGCCCTGCGATTCCTTTGCGTTCGATCGGAATCGGGCGGACGGCCTCCAGGTGCGGTGCCGGGAATGCGTGGCGGAGTACGGGGCCATGTATTACCGGCGTCGCCAGGAGGCGCTGGGGAAGTCGGTGCGGGACAAGGTTGACGCGCCTCCGGGGCACAAACTCTGCCGGACCTGCGGGGAAATCAAGCCGCACAGTGAGTGGCACCGTAACTCCAGTGCTTCCGACGGCCTTTCCACGCGCTGCAAGGCGTGCCGAGTCGTGCAGAGTCGGGCGGGCCACCTGAAGCGCCAGTACGGCATCACCGAAGCTGAGCGGGACGAGATGGTCCTCTCCCAAGGTGGCGTATGCACAATCTGCCTGAAGGCCGCAGCGGTACATGTGGATCACTGCCACGAAACGGGTAAGGTCCGGGGCGTACTGTGCTTCAACTGCAATGCGGCCCTTGGGCAGTTGGGTGACGATCCCGACACCATGCGTCGGGCCATCGCATATCTGGAGGGAAACGCGTGGAAGCCAACACTCGTAGCACCGGGCGTCTACCGGCTGCCTTCCTGACGCCGGGCTCCTCGTCGTTCATGGACTTTCTCGGCGAGCACTCGCCCGAGATGCTGCCCGGCAACCGGGTGCTGCCGCCCACGCAGGGCGTCATCGAGGCACCGCACGGGACGACCATCGTGGCCGCCGCGTTCCCCGGGGGCGTCGTGCTCGCCGGTGACCGCCGGGCGACCATGGGGAACATGATCGCGCAGCGCGACATCGAGAAGGTGTTCCCGGCCGACGAGTACTCGGCCGTCGGGATCGCCGGCACGGCCGGTCTGGCCGTGGAGATGGTGAAGCTCTTCCAGCTGGAGCTGGAGCACTTCGAGAAGGTGGAAGGGGCGCAGCTCTCCCTGGAGGGCAAGGCGAACCGGCTGTCGACCATGATCCGGTCGAATCTCGCAATGGCCATGCAGGGCTTGGCAGTTGTGCCGTTGTTCGCGGGGTACGACCTCGACCGCGAGAAGGGCCGGATCTTCTCGTACGACGTCACCGGCGGACGCTCCGAGGAGCTCGGGTTCGCGGCGACCGGTTCGGGCTCGGTGTTCGCGCGCGGTTCGATGAAGAAGCTGTACCGGAAGGACCTGTCCGAGCAGGAGACCACGACGCTGGTCATCCAGGCGCTGTACGACGCCGCCGACGACGACTCGGCGACCGGGGGCCCCGACATGGCGCGGCGGATCTATCCGATCGTCACGGTCATCACGGAGGACGGTTTCCGGCGGCTGACCGACGAGGAGTCCGCCGAGCTGGCGCGGACGATTCTGGCGAAGCGGATGGAGCAGCCGGACGGGCCGCGGGCCGCGCTGCTGTAGGTGCGTGCGGCCGTGAGCGCCCCCGTGGACCGTCTTTCGGTCTCTTCGAAGTTTTTGCCTCTGACAGAAAGGGACGGATAGCCGGTGTCGACGCCGTTCTATGTCTCACCCCAGCAGGCCATGGCCGACCGGGCGGAATACGCGCGGAAGGGCATTGCCCGTGGACGCAGCCTGGTTGTGCTGCAGTTTGCCGACGGCATTGTCTTCGTCGGCGAGAACCCGTCCCGTGCGTTGCACAAGTTCAGCGAAATCTACGACCGGATCGGTTTCGCCGCCGCCGGCAAGTACAACGAGTACGAGAACCTGCGGATCGGCGGCGTGCGCTATGCCGACATGCGCGGGTACACCTACGACCGCGACGACGTGACGGCGCGCGGACTGGCGAACGTCTATGCCCAGACGCTCGGCTCGATCTTCTCCAGCAACGCGGAGAAGCCGTACGAGGTCGAGCTCGTGGTCGCCGAGGTCGGTGCCGAGCCGGAGGGCGACCAGATCTACCGCCTGCCGCACGACGGGTCGATCGTCGATGAGCACGGTTCGGTCGCGGTCGGCGGCAACGCCGAGCAGATCAGCAGTTACCTGGACCAGCGGCACCGTGACGACATGAGTCTGGCGGAGGCGCTGAAGCTGGCCGTACAGGCGTTGTCGCGGGACACCAACGGTACGGAGCGGGAGATTCCGGCGGAGCGGCTGGAAGTGGCCGTGCTGGACCGTACGCGGCCGCAGCAGCGGAAGTTCAAGCGGATCGTGGGGCGGCAGCTGACCCGCCTGCTGGAGGCCGACGGCGACGCGTCGGCGCCGACCGAGGTGCCTTCGGACACCGAGGAGGAGTAGGGATCCGTGTGCCCCCCGGGTGGCCCCTGACCGCTGTGGCGGTCCGGGGCCACCCGTGCGTTCAGGGCGCGCGGGGTGGGCGGGTCCGGGGTGTCCGTCCGGAAGAGGCCGCCTCGGGTGTGTTCAGGGGGCGGGGGCGGTGGAGCCGCGGACGACGAGTTCGACGGCGAGGTCCCCGGATTCCGGGGTGCGCCCGTCGAGCACGGCGAGGAGGGCCTCCATGCCGCGTCTGCCGACCTGTTCGGCCGGGAGGCGGACCGTGGTGAGTTCGGGGTCGACGGCGGTGGCGAGGGCGAGGTCGTCGAAGCCGGTCACGGAGGCGTCCTCGGGCACGGCGAGCCCCAGGCGGCGCAGGGCCTTGCAGGCTCCGGCGGCCAGGATGTCGTCGTCGCAGATCAGGGCGGTGGGGCGGGCGGCCGGTGGCTGGAGCGCCAGGGTGGTGGCGGCGCGGGCGCTGTGCACGTCCAGGGCCGAGCGCACGGTGCGCACGGTGGCGTCGGGGGTGTCGTGCAGGGTGTCGGCGAGCGCGTGGGCGCGAACCTCGAAGGTCCAGGAGTCCACCGCGGAGGCCAGGTGGACGAAGCGGCGGTGGCCGAGTTCCAGGAGGTGGCGGACGACCTGCCGCATGCCGTCGGCGATGGCGAGGTTGACGTGGGCGGCGGCGTCGCCCTCGGGGTCGGCGGGGTCGCTGTCGAGCATGACGAGGGGGAGTCCCGCGCCGCGCAGGGCGCCGAGTGCGCCGGTGGCCATGGAGGAGGCGATGACGCCGTCGAGGGCGGTGCGGGCGGAGTCGAACGGGTCCCTGGCGGGTCCGACGCCGTCGGGTGAGGGGTAGAGGACCACTCCGAAGCCGTGTTCGGCGGCGGTCCTGGCGGCTCCGGTGTAGACGCGGGCGAAGAACTCGTTGGTGAGGGCGGGGACGACGAGGAGGGCGGTGCGGGTGCGCCCCGAGCGCAGGGTGCGGGCGGCCTGGTTGGGGCGGTAGCCGAGGTCCCCGGCGGTGGCGCGGACGAGGTCGGCGGTCCGTTCGGAGACCCGGCCGCGCCACTTGTCGCCGAGGACGAGGGACACGGTGGCCTGCGAGACACCGGCGGCCCGGGCGACGTCCCGGCTGGTGGGGGCGGTGCGGGGGGGCTGGGCCGGGTGGGTCACCGGGGGTCTCCGAGGGTGGGGGACGCGGGCCGTGGGGCGGACCTGCGGAGCGTGGGATGGACCTGCGGTCCGTGGTCATGGTACGTATGACGCCGGTAGTTATACGTAAAACCTCGGTGTGCGCGGGAGCGTTCGGGGGAGAAGGGCGGGACGAGATGGCCGCGGGATATGGCGAACTGCTCCGGACGCGGCACGCCGCGCGGCTGCTGGCCGGGACCCTGGTGGGACGGCTGCCCAACGCGACGGCGCCGATCGCCATCATGCTGTTCACCCGGGCCGAGGGCGGGAGCTACACCCTGGGCGGGGTGCTGGCCGCGGTGTACGGGGTGGCCAACGCCGTCGGGCAGCCGCTGCTGGGACGGGCGGTGGACCTGCACGGGCAGCCGAAGGTGCAGCTCCCGGCCGCGCTGGTGTCGGCGCTGGGCATGCTGGCGCTCTGCCTGAGCGGCCTCGACCCGCTGGTCCTGACGTACGCCGCGGTGGCGGTGGCCGGTCTGTTCACGCCGCCGCTGGAGGGCGGGCTGCGGGCCCTGTGGCCGAGCGTGCTGGGGCAGGAGGACAAGGTGCACCGGGCGTACGCGATGGACGCGGTCGCCCAGGAGATCATGTTCACGGTGGGCCCGCTCCTGGTCACGCTGCTCGTCTCGCTCCGGTCACCGGCGGCCGCCCTGCTGGTCATCAACGCGGTCGGAGTCCTGGGGGCGCTGTCGGTCGTCGTCTCCCGGCCCTCGCGGGACTGGCGGTCCGCGCCGCGCGAGGCGCACTGGCTGGGGGCGCTGCGCTCGCCGGGGCTGCTGGCGCTCCTCGGGTCGTTCTTCTTCGTCGGCACGGCGCTCGGTTCGATCACCGTCGCCGGGGTCGCGTACGGCGACGACCACGGCAGGACCTGGGTGTACGGGGTGCTGATGGCGGCGCTCGGGCTGGGCGCGCTGGTGGGCGGTCTGCTGTACGGGGCGCGGCAGTGGGCGGGTGCTCCCGAGCCGCGGCTGCTGGTGATCGTGGCGCTGCTGGCGGCGGGCTATCTGCCGCTGATGCTGACGCCGGGGATCGTCGCGATGACGGTGCTCTCGGCGGTGGCGGGCGTGTTCCTGGCGCCGGCGCTGGCGTGCGCGTTCATCGTGGTGGACCGGCACGCGCCGCGCGGGACCGTCACGGAGGCGTTCTCCTGGCTGGTGACGACGTTCGGCGTGGGGTCCGCGGTCGGTACGGGTGCCGCGGGGCCCGCGGTCGAACTCGGGGGGACCTCGGCGAGTTTCGCGGTGGCGGCTGTCGGCGGCGTGCTGGCGCTGCTGGTTCTGCTGGCGACGCGCCGGGTGCTGACGGTTCCTCCGGTTACCGGGCGCGGAGTAAACATGGGCGGGGCTTTTGAAAATGATCGAATCGGTGAGGCCGAACCCGGTTTCAGCTCAGGCCATCAGGCGTAATGTTCAGACATGGACCGCCGCATTTTCGGGCTGGAGAACGAGTACGGCGTCACGTGCACGTTCAGGGGACAGCGCCGACTGTCTCCTGACGAAGTGGCGCGCTACCTCTTCCGCCGTGTTGTGTCATGGGGCCGCAGCAGCAACGTCTTCCTGCGGAACGGCGCCCGCCTCTACCTCGACGTGGGATCGCATCCGGAATACGCAACTCCCGAGTGCGACAACCTGACCGAGCTGGTCACCCACGACAAGGCCGGCGAGCGCATTCTCGAGGGCCTGCTCGTCGACGCCGAACGCCGCCTGCACGAGGAGGGAATCGCGGGCGACGTCTACCTGTTCAAGAACAACACCGATTCCGCCGGGAACTCCTACGGCTGCCACGAGAATTTCCTGGTGGCACGGCACGGAGAGTTCTCCCGGCTCGCGGACATCCTCATTCCGTTCCTGGTGACGCGTCAGCTGATCTGCGGTGCCGGCAAGGTGCTGCAGACGCCGCGCGGTGCGGTGTACTGCGTGAGCCAGCGCGCCGAGCACATCTGGGAGGGCGTCAGTTCCGCGACGACCCGCTCCCGGCCGATCATCAACACCCGTGACGAGCCGCACGCGGACGCCGAGCGCTACCGCCGTCTGCACGTCATCGTCGGCGACTCGAACATGTCGGAGACGACGATGCTGCTCAAGGTCGGTGCCACCGACCTGGTGCTGCGCATGATCGAGGCGGGCACGGTGATGCGGGACCTGACGCTGGAGAACCCGATCCGGGCGATCCGCGAGGTCAGCCACGACATCACGGGCCAGCGCAAGGTGCGCCTCGCCAGTGGCCGGGAGGCGTCCGCGCTGGAGGTGCAGCGCGAGTACTACGAGAAGGCCGTGGACTTCGTGGACCGCCGCGGGATCCGCGAGGGCAACGTGGCGAAGGTGCTGGAGCTCTGGGGCCGGACCCTGGATGCCATCGAGGCGGAGGACCTGGACCGGATCGGCACCGAGATCGACTGGGTCATGAAGTACAAGCTCATCGAGCGGTACCGGGAAAAGCACAACATGACGATGTCGAACCCGAGGGTCGCCCAGATCGACCTCGCGTACCACGACATCCACCGGCGCCGCGGCCTGTACTACCTGCTGGAGCGCAAGGGCCAGGCCGCCCGGATCTGCAACGACCTGAAGATCTTCGAGGCCAAGTCAGTGCCCCCGCAGACCACCAGGGCGCGGCTGCGCGGCGACTTCATCCGGCGGGCGCAGGAGCAGCGACGGGACTTCACCGTCGACTGGGTGCATCTGAAGCTGAACGACCAGGCGCAGCGCACGGTGCTGTGCAAGGACCCGTTCCGGTCGGTGGACGACCGGGTGGAGAAGCTGATCGCCGGGATGTAGCGGAAGGCGGGAAACAGGTGTGCGTGGCCGTGCGCCGGGGTGATGCCGCCCCGGCGCACGGCCGTGTCGGTGCTCGTGGTGCTGGTGGGGCCAGGTCGTAGAGTGGCGGGACTGCCCGGACCCCCTACCGCGAGTTGGACTGATGATCCCCACGAAGACTGTCCGCATTGCCGCTGCGGCACTGACGGTGCCCGTTCTCCTGCTGACCGCCGCGTGCGGGGGCGGCGAGACCAAGGAAGACGGGTCCAAGACCGCGTCCAGCGAGGCGATTGCCAAGGTGTCCGGGAAGTTCGGAGACCAGCCCAAGATCGAGATCACGAAGGGTGCTAAGGCGCCCGGCAAGGTGGAGGTGAAGACCCTCAGCACGGGTACGGGGGCAGAGGTCAAGAAGACGGACTTCGTGCGCCTCGACGTCGCGGGCAAGACCACCAAGGGGGCCGACCTCGGCTCCACCTGGGCCAAGGCCAAGGGCGCGGACCCGAAGGCGCCGCGGACGCAGGTCGTGCAGGACATGGCCCAGCCCAACCAGCTGCCCCCCAAGGTGCTGGAGGGGCTGGTGGGCAAGAAGGTCGGCAGCCGGATCGAGGTCGACGGGGCGGCCAAGGAACTGGTGGGCCAGCTCAACCCGCAGATGGGGATCGCGCCGGAGGACGGTCTGGTCTGGGTCCTGGACATCGTCGGCGCCAAGACCTTCGACAAGAAGAGCGAGTCCAAGGGCGCACAGGCGGCTTCGGACAAGGGCATGCCCGAGGTGAAGGCGCAGGGCCAGAAGGCCGCGACGATCACCATCCCGAAGGGCGAGAAGGCCCCCAAGGAGCTCAAGGAGCAGGTGCTGATCAAGGGGTCGGGCGCCGAGGTGAAGGCCGGTGAGGGCCTGGTCGCCCAGTACACCGGCGTGAAGTGGGAGGACGGAAAGAAGTTCGACTCCTCCTGGGACCACGGCGGCGCCACCGCGTTCCCGATCGGTGTCGGCGGTGTCATCCCCGGCTGGGACAAGGGCCTGGTCGGCAAGCACATCGGTGACCGGGTGCTGCTGAGCATTCCGTCCGACCTCGCCTACGGCGGCACCCCGCAGAACGAGCTTGCCAAGAACAACCTGGTCTTCGTCGTCGACATCGTCGGCACCGTCTGACCCCGGGCGCAGTCCGGTCCGGGGCGGCCCGTCTCCGCGCGGCGGCGGTGCTCTGCCCGGTCCGTGCGAAACTTTCCCGGTTGTCCCGACAGGTACGAAGTAGGAGCAGAGCAGTGAGCATCGAGAAGCCCGAGATCGACTTCCCCGAGGGCGACGTCCCCACGGACCTGGAGATCAAGGACATCTGGGAGGGCGACGGCGCCGTTGCCAAGGCCGGCGACTACGTGAAGGTCCACTACGTCGGCGTGGCCTTCTCCACCGGCGAGGAGTTCGACGCCTCGTGGAACCGCGGCAACCCGCTGGAGTTCCAGCTCGGCGCCGGCCAGGTCATCAAGGGCTGGGACCAGGGCGTGCAGGGCATGAAGGTCGGCGGCCGCCGCCGGCTGACCATCCCCGCCCACCTCGCGTACGGCGACCGCGGCGCCGGCGGCGGGGTGATCGCCCCGGGCGAGACGCTGATCTTTGTGTGCGACCTGATGTCCGTCTGAGTGCGCGGACGCGCACACCGCGTGCGGTGAAGAGGGCCCCTGCCGGACCGGCGGGGGCCCTCGGCTTTTGCCGCGACACCCCGGGGCGGTACGGTCGACGGTCGTAGCGCCGGGACGGTTCGTGGCGCACTTGACTTCAGAGAGGGCGTCGATGGCGATTGCCAAGGCCGAGCGTTTGATGAATCTGGCGCTGTGCCTGCTGGGAACCCGGCGCCCGCTCAGCAAGCGCGAACTCAAGGAGTCGATCGAGGCCTACCTGGAGGCGGGCAACGAGGAATCCTTCAACCGGATGTTCGAGCGCGACAAGGACGATCTGCGCGAACTCGGCCTGGTCATCGAGACGGTGGAGAACCTGGACGGCGACGCCGGGTACCTGGCCCGCCGCGACAGCAACCGGCTGCCCGCCATCACCCTGGACGCCGAGGAGGCCGCCGCACTGGGCCTGGCCGCGAAGGTGTGGCAGCAGGCCCGCCTCGCCGGAGCGGCCAGCGGCGCACTGCAGAAACTGCGCGCCGCCGGGATGCCCGAGGCGGAGAACCCATACGACGGGCCGCAGCACGGCGCGCTGGAGCCGCGCATTCCGGTGCACGAGGCGGCTTTCGAACCCCTGATGCTGGCCTGCCGGGACCGCCGCCCGGTCGTCTTCGACTACCGAAAGGCCACCGCGGCCCGCCCCGAGACCCGGCAGGTCGAACCGTGGACGCTGGAGTGCTGGCGCGGCCACTGGTACCTGGCGGGCTGGGACCGCGACCGGGAGGCGGAGCGGGTGTTCCGGCTGTCGCGGATCACCGGGAAGGTGCGCTCCCGGGCGGGCGCCTTCCGCGCCGAGGTGCCGGATGTGGTGACCGTACGGGAAACCGTGGAGAGCTGGGCGGGGGAGACGGCGACCCGCAGCGCGCTGATCAAACTGCGCGCGGGATCCGGGTACCCGCTGCGCGCACGGGCCAGTGCCGTGCGTGAACTGGGAGACGGCTGGGACGAGTTGGCGATCCCCTACGGGCACGGGCTGGACGCCTGGCTGGTGGAGTTCGGTCCCGATGTGGTGGTGCTGGAGCCCGCGGACCTGCGGGCGGACGTCGTGGACCGGCTGCGCGCCGTGGCCAAGGGCTGAGGGGCGGAGCCGACATGGCGACGAACGCGATCGACCAGACCCGGCGGATGCTGTCGCTGGTGACGTATCTGAGGGAGCGGCCCGGTGCGCACATCGAGGACGTGGCGAGGGCCTTCGGCATCACCCAGGACGAGCTGATCTCGGACTTGGACGTGCTGCCGATGTGCGGGACCAGCTTCCGCGGCGGCGACCTGCTCGACATCGACACCGACGGCGAGCGGATCTGGTGGCACAACCCCGACGACGTGGCCGCCCCGCTGCGGCTCGCCGCGGACGAGGCGACCGCGCTGCTGGTGGCCGCGCGGGCGGTCTCCACCCTGCCGGGGCTGCGCGAGGGCGACCGGCAGGCGCTGCTGCGCGCCACCGCGAAGCTGGAGGCGGCGGCCGGTGAGGCGGCCGGAGCCAGTTCCCGGCTCTCGGTGACCTTCGAGTCCGAGGGCGGGGTCTTCGCCGACGTCGACCGGGCGATCTCCGAGCGGCGCCGGCTGTGGCTGCGCTACTACTCGCCCGCCCGCGACGAGCTCACCGAGCGCGAGGTGGACCCGATCCGGCTGTTCGCCGTCGGCCACACCTACATGGAGGCGTGGTGCCGGCTTTCGGAGGCCCGCCGGACCTTCCGGCTGGACCGGGTCGCCGAGATCAAACTGCTCGACGAGCCGTCCGAGGCGCCGCAGATCGAGCTGCGGGACCTCTCCGAGGGCCTCGTGCAGCCCGCGGCGGAGGACCCCGAGGTGGTCGTCGAGGTGGGGCCCGGCGGGCGCTGGGTCGCCGAGTACTACCCGCACGACAGTGCCGAGGAGCTGCCCGACGGGGGGCTGCGGGTGACGCTGCGCACCCCCGACCCGGCCTCGCTGCGGCGGCTCGGGCTGCGGCTGGGCCAGGACGGCCGGATCGTGTCCCCGTCCGCGCTCGCGGACAGCGCGCGGACGGCGGCCCGGGAAGCACTGGCCGCCTACGAGTCGGCGGACGCACGAGGTCCGGGCGCGCCCGCCCAGTAGAGCGAGTACGGCCGCGCCGCAGAAACGGGGCAGCCGTGCCGCAGAAACGGGACAGCCCCGCCGCAGAGCCGGTGCAGGAGCGCCACAGAAACAAGAGAGCGACGGACGAGGAGAGCTGGAGACATGACCGTGATGTCTGGTGTGGCCGCTCCGCAAGGAGCGGTCCTCTTCAAGGCGGGCTGCCCCGACTGCCGTGCCCGCTTCGAGCTGGACGCGCAGCAGCTGCGGCTGGCCATCGGCGGCAGCCCCCGTACGACCTTCTACTCCTTCACCTGCCCGGAGTGCGGAGCCGCTGTGCGCAAGCCGGCGGGCGAGCGCATCGTGGAACTGCTCACCGGCGGCGGCGTCCGGACGCTGCGCCTGCACTCCGCGCTCTGAGGGCCCGGGGACGGTGCGGTCACGCCCGTGACCACGCCTGTCGTGCCCCCACCACGCCGCCGTCTCCCGTCCGCCCCGCAAACGTCTAGGCTCTGTCCATGTTCTGGCCCATGCTCGCCATCGCCCTCGGATTCCTCGGACTCGCCGTGCTCGGCGTCCTGGCGATCAGGGTCTTCGCCGAAGTGCGCAGGCTCGGCCGTCAGGTCGAGAACAGCTCGCAGCGCATCAACCGGGCGGCGCAGGACCTGGAGCGCTCCGCGGAGAGCCTGGCGCGGACCGGCGAGACCCTCCGCTAGCGGCCCGGCGACCTGTACAGGCTTCCACCACTGTTCACGTACGGGCGGTACGCTCGATGAACGGTGGCCCCGGATCGAGGCGACGGGCCGCTACCCGGGCGACGCGCGGGGATTGCCCCGCGTTTACCCCCCCGGGTTACGATCGCTGACAGCGCGGCGACCGGACACCTGTCCGGCCGGTCGAGTGCCAGACCCCCCTGTCGCCCCGGTGAAGAAGGTAAACAGCATGAACCTCGGTGCCCCCGAACTCATCCTCATCGTTCTGGTCATCATCCTGCTGTTCGGCGCCAAGAAGCTGCCGGACATGGCCCGTTCGCTGGGCAAGTCCGCCCGCATCCTCAAGAGCGAAGCCAAGGCGATGAAGAAGGACGACACCCCCGAGCCGGCCCCCGCGGACACGCAGAGCCACGGACCGGTCACCGAAGCCCCCCGTACCATCAAGGCCGCGCCCGGCGACGTGACCAGCTCGCGCCCGGTGGCCGAGCCCACCGACACCCAGCGCTGACCCCAGGTCCGCCGCAGTCACCGCGACCGGTGATCTGCTGCCGCACGAGATGAGGACGTGGGTTGCTCAAGTCTGCCCGCAAGACGGAGAAGGACCCCGAGGGCCGGATGCCCCTCGTGGAACACCTTCGCGAGCTCCGCAACCGGCTCGCCAAGGGGGTGGCCGCCATTCTCGTGGCGACCGTCGTGGCTGCCGTCTTCAGTGAGAAGCTGCTCGGCTTCATCACGGAGCCGGTACCCAAGTGCCCCGAGGGATCCACCGGCAGCGGGGGCGACTGCGCGGTGGTCGTCTTCCAGACGTTGATGGCACCGATCAGCGTGACGATCCAGGTGAGTCTCACCGTCGGTCTCGTGGCGTCCAGCCCGATCTGGCTGTACCAGCTGTGGGCGTTCGTCGCGCCGGGGCTGCACCGGAACGAGAAGAAGTACACGTACGCCTTCGTCGGCGCTGCCGTGCCGCTGTTCGCGGGCGGCGCCTACCTCGCGTACCTGATCCTGCCGATCAGCGTGAAGGTGCTCATCAGCTTCACGCCCGAGGGATCTGCGAACATCCTCCAGCTCAACGACGTCCTCGACTTCACGCTGCGCATGGTGATCGTCTTCGGTGTCTCCTTCGAGCTGCCGCTGGTCCTGATCATGCTCAACATGACCGGGGTCCTCTCCGGCCGGACGATGGTCAAGTGGTGGCGCGGCGTCATCATGGGCGTCTTCGTGTTCGGCGCCGTGATCACACCGACGACCGACCCTGTCGGCATGCTCGCCCTGGCCGGGCCGATCGCCGTCCTGTACTTCGTCGCGGTGGGCTTCTCGCTGCTGAACGACAGGCGCCGCCGGCGCAAGGACCCCGACGCCGAGCTGGACCCGGACGAGGCGTCCCACCTGGACCTGACGCCGGAACCGCTGGGCCATGTGATCGAGCCCGTCGCCGCGGGCCGTACCCCGCTGCCGGAGCAGGTCGAAGGCGGCCGCAAGCAGCTCAGCGGGTACGACGACATCACCTGAGGGACCGGGGCCGGTAAAAGATCGGGCTGAGTGTCAGAGGTGGCGGGTAGGCTCGAAGACAAGATGACAGAGGACCTCTCACCAGCCGAGCGATACGCCGCCTCCCGGATCCGCGCCGCCGAGGAAGCCACCGCGCTCGCCCCCTTCCGCGCCATGTACGACTTCGACCTGGACCCCTTCCAGATCGAGGCCTGCCGGGCGCTGGAGGCGGGCAAGGGCGTGCTGGTCGCGGCACCCACCGGTTCGGGCAAGACGATCGTCGGCGAGTTCGCCGTGCACCTCGCCCTCACCCAGGGCGGCAAGTGCTTCTACACCACGCCCATCAAGGCACTGTCGAACCAGAAGTACCAGGACCTCGCCAGGCGCTACGGCGCGGACAAGGTCGGGCTGCTCACCGGCGACAACAGTGTCAACGCGGACGCCCCGGTGGTCGTGATGACCACCGAGGTGCTGCGCAACATGCTCTACGCGGGCTCGCAGTCCCTGCTCGGACTCGCCTATGTGGTCATGGACGAGGTCCACTACCTCTCCGACCGCTTCCGGGGGGCCGTCTGGGAAGAGGTGATCATCCACCTGCCCGAGTCGGTGACCCTGGTGTCGCTGTCGGCGACCGTCTCCAACGCGGAGGAGTTCGGCGACTGGCTGGACACCGTGCGCGGTGACACCGAAGTGATCGTCTCCGAGCACCGGCCCGTGCCGCTGTGGCAGCACGTACTGGCCGGCCGGAAGATGTACGACCTCTTCGAGGAGTCGGACGACGGCCGCGGCGGCCGCCGCGAGGTCAACCCCGACCTGCTGCGCATGGCCCGGATGGAGAACCAGAAGACGTACAACCCGCGCGAGCGCCGCCGCGGCAAGATGGTCCGCGAGGCCGACCGGGAGCGCGAGCGCCGATCGCGGACCCGGGTCTGGACGCCCAGCCGGGCCGAGGTGATCGAACGCCTCGACTCCGAAGGGCTGCTGCCCGCGATCACCTTCATCTTCAGCCGGGCCGGCTGCGAGGCCGCCGTACAGCAGTGCCTGTACGCGGGGCTGCGGCTCAACGACGAGGATGCGCGCCAGCAGGTGCGTGAGCTGGTGGAGGAGCGGACCGCCTCCATCCCCGGCGAGGACCTGCACGTCCTTGGGTACTACGAGTGGCTGGAGGGCCTGGAGCGGGGCATCGCCGCGCACCACGCCGGAATGCTGCCGACCTTCAAGGAGGTCGTGGAGGAGCTGTTCGTACGAGGTCTGGTGAAGGCGGTCTTCGCCACCGAGACGCTCGCGCTCGGCATCAACATGCCCGCGCGTTCCGTGGTACTGGAGAAGCTCGTCAAGTGGAACGGCGAACAGCACGCCGACATCACCCCCGGCGAGTACACCCAGCTCACCGGACGGGCCGGGCGGCGCGGCATCGACGTCGAGGGCCACGCGGCGGTGCTCTGGCAGCGCGGCATGGACCCCAGCGCGCTCGCCGGGCTCGCGGGCACCCGTACGTACCCGCTGCGCTCCAGCTTCAAGCCGTCGTACAACATGGCGGTCAACCTGGTCAGGCAGTTCGGGCGGCACCGGTCCAGGGAGCTGCTGGAGACGTCGTTCGCCCAGTTCCAGGCGGACAAGTCGGTCGTCGGGATCTCCAAGCAGGTCCAGCGCAACGAAGAGGGCCTGGAGGGCTACCGGCAGGGCATGACCTGCCACCTCGGCAACTTCGAGGAGTACGCGGCGATGCGCCGTGACCTCAAGGACCGGGAGACCGAACTCGCCAAGCAGGGCGCCAGCCAGCGGCGGGTGGCCGCGGCGGACTCGCTGGAGAAGCTGCGAGCCGGCGACGTCATCCATGTGCCGACGGGGAAGTTCGCGGGGCTGGCCCTGGTGCTGGACCCGGGCGTGCCCGCGGGGCGCACCAACGGTCACCGCGGTCTGGAGCATCACGACGGGCCCCGCCCCCTGGTGCTGACCGCGGAGCGGCAGGTCAAGAGGCTGGCGCAGATCGACTTCCCGGTGCCGGTGGAGGCGCTGGAGCGGATGCGGATCCCGAAGTCCTTCAACCCGCGTTCGCCGCAGTCCCGGCGCGATCTGGCGTCCCAGCTGCGCTCCAAGGCCGGGCACATCGTGCCCGACCGCAAGCGCAAGGGGCGGGCGGCCGCCGCCGACGACCGGGAGATCGCGCGGCTGCGCGCGGAGCTGCGGGCGCACCCCTGCCACGGCTGCGACGAGCGGGAGGACCACGCCCGGTGGGCGGAGCGCTACCACCGGCTCCAGCGCGACACCCGGCAGCTGGAGAACCGCATCGAGGGCCGGACGAACACCATCGCCCGCACCTTCGACCGGATCTACGCACTGCTCACCGAGCTGGACTACCTGCGCGGTGACGAGGCGACGGAGCACGGCAAGCGGCTGGCCAGACTGTACGGCGAGTTGGACCTGCTGGCCTCGGAGTGTCTGCGCGACGGCGTGTGGGAAGGGCTGAGCCCGGCCGAACTGGCCGCGTGCGTCTCGGCGTTGGTGTACGAGGCGCGGCAGTCCGACGATGCCGTGGCACCGAAGGTGCCGAATGGGGCGGCGAAGGCCGCACTCGGCGAGATGGTCCGCATCTGGGGCCGGCTCGACGCGCTGGAGGAGGACCACAAGATCAACCAGGCGGAAGGGGTCGGGCAGCGCGAGCCCGATCTCGGGTTCGCCTGGGCGGTGTTCATGTGGGCCTCCGGCAAGGGCCTCGACGAGGTGCTGCGGGAGGCAGAGATGCCGGCCGGCGACTTCGTACGGTGGTGCAAGCAGGTCATCGACGTGCTGGGCCAGGTCGCCGCGGCGGCCCCCCGGGAGAACAGCACGGTGGCGAAGAACGCCCGCAAGGCCGTGGAAGCGGTGCTGCGGGGTGTGGTGGCGTACAGCTCGGTGGGCTGAGCCGCGCCCTTTTCGCGCACGCGTGACCGCGCCCTTGTCGCGCATGCGTGACCGCGCCCTTGCTGCGCACGCGAAGCCACGCCCTTGCTGTGCACGCGGGCCCCGGCCGGACCAGCTTCCGGCCGGGGCCTTCGTCATGCCCGGTCGCCCCGCGCCCAGCCCTCCGGGTCGCTCCAGGCCTGCAGCGTGCGGCGGCTCTCGAAGCGGTGCCGGTCCCCGGTGAACGGGTCGGTGAACTCCAGGGTGCGGGCGAGGAGTTGGAGCGGCTTCGTGAAGTCGTCCGGGGCCGGGTCGGTGAGCCGGGGGAAGTACGGGTCGCCCAGGATCGGCAGACCGAGCGCGTTCAGATGGACGCGGAGCTGGTGGGTGCGGCCGGTGTGCGGGACCAGACGGTAGCGGGCCACTTCGCCCCGCTGCTCCAGGAGTTCGACCCGGCTCTCGCTGTTGGGCTCGCCCGGGATCTCGCGGGCGGCGAGGATGCCGGGGATCTTCTCGATGCGGCTGCGGACGGTTCGGGGAAGGGTGAGTGCGGGATCGTACGGTGCCAGGGCCTCGTACTCCTTGTGTACGAGACGGTCGCGGAAGAGCGTCTGGTACGCGCCGCGCGCCCGCGGGGCCACGACGAACAGCACCAGCCCCGCCGTCAGCCGGTCCAGTCGGTGCGCCGGGCTCAGCTCGGGCAGATCGAGCTCCCGGCGCAGCCGCGCCAGGGCCGTCTCGGTGATGTGGCTGCCGCGGGGGGTGGTGGCCAGGAAGTGCGGCTTGTCGGCGACCAGGATGTGCGCGTCGCGGTACACCACCGTCACCGGGAACGGTACGGGCGGCTCCTCGGCGAGGTCCCGGTGGAACCAGATGCCGAGGCCGGGCGTGCAGGGTGCGTCGGGCGGCAGGGCGGAGCCGTCGGCGGTCACGAAGGCGCCCTCGCGGAACATCCGGTCGATGGTGGCGGGACCGGCGGCGGGGAGCCGTGCGAGGAGGTACGCGCGGAGGGTGGCGGGTGTGCCCGGAGAGCCGTCCCCGGGGCCGGCTCCCGCGCTGTGCCCTGCGGGCGGGAGCCTGAGGTGTACGGGGTCGATGCCGAGGCGCTGGGGGAGGGGAGCGGGGGTGGTGGAGCGGGGGCGGGGTCTGCGCGTCATGGTGGGACAAGGGTACGGAGGGGGGGAACGGGGTTCCGGTGGGCCGGGCGGGCGGGCTCCGGCGGGCCGGGACCGGGGTGCGCGGCTCCGCCGGGGGCCGCCCCCTTGCCCGCCCTTCCCCAAGCTCTCGGCTTCGCTCGAGCAGGGGAGGCCCCACTCGCCCCCGGGGGGCGGCCCCGCCGCCCAAGGGGGCGGGGTATCGGGGGTGCGGGCGGCTCCGCCGCCCGAGGGGAGCTGGGGTGATGGGGGTGCGGGCGGCTCCGCCGCCTGAGGGGGGCGGAGTGCGGGCGGCCCCGCCGCTGGAGGCGGCGGGGCCGGGAGTACGGGCCGGGGTCAGGCCTTCGGCATGAGGACGGTGTCGACGATGTAGACCGTTGCGTTGGCGGTCGGGACGTTGCCGCAGACCACGGACGACGTGTCGTTGACCTTGTAGGACTCGCCGGAGCCCGCGGTGGTCAGGGTGGACTTCTGGAGAGTCGGGTAGGTGCCGTTCTCCAGCTGCTTGGGGGTGAGCTTCTCGCCCACCACGTGGTAGGTCAGCACCTTGGTGAGCATGTCCTTGTCGGCCAGGACCTTGTCCAGGTCGGCCTTCGGGATCTTGGCGAAGGCGTCGTTGGTCGGGGCGAACACGGTGATGTTCTGGGCGTTGTTCAGGGTGTCGACCAGGCCCGCCTTCTTCACGGCGGTGACCAGCGTGGACAGGGCGGGGTTGTTCGACGCGGCGGTGGCCACCGGGTCCTTGGACATGCCGTCGAAGCTGCCCTTGCCGTCCTTGGGGACACCGGCACAGCCCGGACCGAACGGACCGGACACCGGGGCCGCCTCGGAGGGGGAGGAATCCATACTCGCCTGCTTGGAGGGCGAGGACTTCGCGGCGTCGCTGGTGGGCTTGCTGTCCTGCGAGCAGCCGGTGAGGGCCAGCGGGAGGGCTGCGGCCGCGGCGACGGCGAGGGCGGCGCGACGGGCGAGGGTGCGGGTGGTGCGCATGATGTTCTCCTTGAGCGGTACGGAAGTGGAGCGGGATGAGGACAGGGTTCCGAGGTGGGCCCCGGGGTGTCAGGTCACGGAGACCACCACCGAGTGGAGGCCCGTGGCGCCGTCGGGAACGGTCCCGACCCGGCGCTCGGTCTGGGTGTCGCCCTCACGGTCCGTCGCGCGGACTTCGAGGGTGTGGCTTCCTGCGGCGGCCCGCCACTGCCACCGCCACTGCCGCCAGGTGTCCCGGCTGGTCTCGGTGGCGAGCTGGGCGTCCTGCCAGGGGCCGCCGTCGACGCGCAGTTCGACCCGGGCGATGCCTCGGTGCTGCGCCCAGGCCACCCCGGCGACCGTGACCTCGCCCGCCTTGGGCGAGGCGAAGGGGCGCGGGGTGTCGATGCGCGACTGCGTCTTGATGGGTGCCTCCCGGGCCCAGTCGCGCCGTACCCAGTACGCGTCGAAGTCGTCGAAGGAGGTCAGTTCCAGCTCCCGGAGCCATTTGCACGCCGACACGTAGCCGTAGAGGCCGGGGACGAGCATGCGGACCGGGAAGCCGTGGTCGAAGGGGAGCGGCTCGCCGTTCATGCCGACGGCGAGGAGGGCGTCGCGGCCGTCCATGACCGTCTCCACGGGGGAGCCGAGCGTCATGCCCTCGACGGAACGCGCGACGAGCTGGTCGGCGGGTCCGCCGCGCGAGGGCGGCCGGACGCCGGCCTCACTGAGCAGGTCCGCCAGCCGTACGCCGATCCAGCGGGCGTTGCCCACGTACGGGCCGCCGACCTGGTTGGACACGCACGTCATCGTGATGTCGCGTTCGATCAGCGGGCGTCCGAGCAGGTCTTCGTACGAGAGGGTCAGCGGGCGGGACACGCCCTTGCCGCGGATGGTCAGACTCCAGCGGGTGGCGTCCACGCGAGGGACGACGAGAGCGGTGTCGACGCGGTAGAAGTCCCGGTTGGGGGTGGTCAGGGGGCCGAGGCCCGGCACGCGGAGCTCGGCGCCGGCAGGCACGGGGCGGGCCCGGTCGGCCGGAGCGGGGATCGTGATCCTGGAGCGCGCGGCGGCTGCGTCGGCCTGCCGGCCTGAATTCAGCTGCCGCCCGAGGAGTCCGGCGCCGGCGGACGCGGCGGCGACGGCCGAGGCGGCGATGACGAAGCCGCGGCGGTCGAAGCCGGGAGTGCCGGCGGCGCCGGGTGCGGCCGGTGCGTTCTCAGCGCTGCTGCCGGTGACGTCGCCCTCGTCGCTGCTGCCGGTGACGTCGCCCTCGTCGTCGGCGCGGGTGGCGGCGGTGGTGCCCGGGATCATGTTCCGGGGGAGTTCGGGGGTGTCCTGCCGTCCCGGGGCCTCGTGGGAGTCGTACTCCTCAGGGGTCCCTGAACCGGAGCCGGAGTCCGTCGGGTGCCCGGTTCCCGGTGAGGTGTGCGTACGGGCGGCGGCAGATCCCGCAGTGTCCTGCCCCCGCCCGTACGGGTCGGCCGGGCGGGCCCCCTCCGGCGGGCTCCCGGCCTGGACGGGGCGGGCCGGACCGGACGGGGAACCCTCGTTCCCGGTGCCGGAGTCCGGCCCGGCCCCGGGCGCCTCGATCGTCTCCCCAGCCGTAAGGGACGGTCGAGGGCCCAGTTTCGAGGTGAGCAGAGAGAGGACCGCGCAGGCCACCACGCCGCCCACCACGGAGGGCAGGGCGTCCAGAGGGCGGCTGTCGGGGCGTTCGAGTGCCGCCCACGCTCCCAGCGCGCCGAACGCGAGGACCATCAGCACCCCGGTGCGGCGGTGCCGGGCGGCCAGGAGGCCCACCGCCACCGCGAACAGGGCCAGCAGCGTCAGGATGCCCAGCTGGAGGACCAGCTTGTCGGCGGTGCCGAAGGTGCGGATCGCGAAATCCTTCACCGCGGCGGGGGTGCGGTCCACGACCGCGCCGCCCACCGCCGCCACAGGTCCCGCCTCGGGCCGTACGGCCGAGGCTGCCAGCTCCGCGGCGCACAGCGCCGAGAAGCCGGCGACCAGGCCGCCGGTCGCGCTTGCGAAGGTGCGTCGTTTTCCACTCACGTCTGGGGTTCGGTGCACAGGGGGCAGGCGGATTGGTGCGAAGCCCGGATTACTTCTTTTGGGGCAACGGCCAATCCACCGTGCTGACGGCTCCGAACCCTCACCGACAGTCGTGGACAGTGGGAGGACATATGTCAGGCAAAGGCGTGGGACCGCAGGTCAGGGAGCGGCCGCCCGGCGGTTATCCGGCCACCGCCGTGATCGGCGGCGGGGTGGCCGGGCTGACCGCCGCGTACGTGCTCGCCCGCGCCCACCGCGTGACGCTGTACGAAGCGGAACCCCGGCTCGGCGGGCACGCCCACACCCATGACGTGCCGTCCGCCGACGGCCGCGTCCACCGGGTCGACTCCGGTTTCATCGTGCACAACCGCCGCACCTACCCGCACCTGCTGCGGCTCTTCGGCGAACTCGGGGTGGAGGCCCAGGAGTCCGAGATGAGCATGTCCGTCCGGTGCGGGGGCTGCGGCCTCGAATACGCGGGCGCGCGCGGCCCCGGCGGCCTGTTCGCGCAGCCGCGCAACGCCGCCCGGCCCGCCTATCTGCGGATGCTCGCCGAGGTGCCGAAGTTCCACCGCCGCGCCCGGCAGTTGCTGGCCGGTGAGGGGCAGGACACAGCGACGCTGGACGAGTTCGTGCGGCGCGGACGGTTCTCCCCCTATTTCGTCGCGCACTTCCTGACGCCGCTCGTCTCCGCCGTATGGTCCTGCGACCCCGCCACCGCGCTCCGCTACCCGGCCCGCTACCTGTTCCGCTTCCTCGCCCACCACGGACTGCTCGCCCTCGGCGGTTCGCCCGTATGGCGGACCGTGACCGGCGGATCGCGGGAGTACGTCGACCGCGTCGCCAAGCACCTCGCCGCCGTCCACACCGCCACCCCCGTACGCGCACTGCGCCGGACCACGGACGGCGTCGAGATCACGACCGAGGACGGCGCCACCGCCCGGTACGACCGGGTGGTCATAGCCGTCCACCCCCGCCAGGCACTGCGGCTGCTCGCCGACGCCACCGACGCCGAGCAACGGGTGCTCGGCGCGTTCCGCTACTCCCGCAACCCCACCCTGCTGCACACCGACACCACGGTGCTGCCCCGCAGCCCCCGCGCCAGGGCCGCCTGGAACTACGCGATGCCGTCGTGCGACGCGGGCGCCGAACGCGTCAGGGTCAGCTACGACATGAACCGGCTCCAGCGGCTCGACGCACCCGAGACGTACGTCGTCACTCTCAACGGCGCCGAAATCGTCGACGACGAGCGGGTCGTGGCACGCATGGTGTACGAACACCCCGTCTTCACCGTGGAGTCGGTGGCCGCCCAGGCGCAGCTCCCCTCGCTCAACACGGCGACGACCGCCTTCGCGGGGGCGTACCACGGCTGGGGCTTCCACGAGGACGGCTGCCGGTCGGGGGCCGAGGCGGCGGCCGCACTGGGGGTGACCTGGTGACCGTCGCCCAGCGCCGTCCGACGGCCGACGCGGCCGCTCCGGACCTCGGCCCGCGCGCACCCGCCCTCTACCTCTGCACCGTCGCCCACGTGCGGACCACCCCCCGCCGCCACACCCTCAAGCACCGCACCTACCTGTGGTACGTCGATCTGGACCGGCTGCCCCGGCTGCCGCGCCCCCTGCGTCCGCTCGCCCGGTTCGACGCCCGCGACCACTTCGGGGGCACCGGGCCCGGCATCCGAAGCGGGCTGGAGAAGTTCCTCGCCGCGCGCGGCATCGACCTCCGGGGCGGCCACGTCACGATGCTCGCGCACGCCAGGGCCCTCGGGTACGTCTTCAATCCGCTCAGCCTCTTCTGGTGCCACGGCCCCGACGGGGCACTGCGCTGCATCGTCGCCGAGGTCCACAACACCTACGGCGAACGGCACTGCTACCTGCTGACTCCCGGCCAGGAGGGCGCCCAACCGGCCGAGGTGGCAAAGGAGTTCTACGTATCGCCGTTCTTCCCCGTGGACGGGCACTACCGGATGACGCTGCCCGAGCCCGGGGCGCGACTGGAGCTGAGCATCCGCCTCGACCGCCCGGGCGCCGGCCCGTTCACGGCGACCGTACGAGGGGCTCGAAGGCCCGCCACCACGGCCGGGCTGCTCCGGGCCGCGGTGCGCCATCCCCTGTCCACTCTGGCGGTCTCCGCCGCGATCCGGCTGCACGGCGTCCTGCTGTACCTGCGCGGACTGCCCGTACAGAAACGCCCCTGCCCTCACCCCCAGGAGGGTGTCGAATGACCGTGTCCCTGCCTCCGGCCTCCCGCCCCCCGCACCCCCGGTCCCCGGCCACGGCACCGGGCCGGCCCGCGACGGCTCCCTACGCCGGACCCCTCCCCGTGGACCGGAACCGCTGGCCGGACGTGGCGCGGCTGCCGGACGCGTCCCCGGCACGCACCGCGGTCGCCCGGCTGATCGTCCGCCGGGCGCTCGCCCGGCTGCCGCTGACCGTGAAGTGGGGCGACGGCTCCACGCTCGGGCTCGGCGGCCCGGTCATGCGGGTGCACGCGCCCGGCGCCTTCCACCGACGGATCGGGGCGGGCGGCCTGATCGGTTTCGGCGAGTCGTACATGGCGGGGGAGTGGACGGCGGACGACCTCGTCGGCGTACTGACCGTCCTTGCCGAGCATGCGGCGACCCTGGTGCCGCAGCCCTTGCAGCGACTGCGCGGGATCTGGGCGCCCCGGCATCCCGCCGCCGCACGCAACACCCCCGAAGGCTCCCGCGACAACATCAGCCACCACTACGACCTCTCCAACGACCTCTTCGCCCTCTTCCTCGACGACACCCTCAGCTACTCCTCCGCCGTCTTCCGCTCCTTCCCCGCCACCGCGGAACTGCTGCCCGCCGCCCAGCACCGCAAGATCGACCGGCTTCTCGACCTGGCCGGGGTCGGCGAGGGCAGCGAGGTGCTCGAAATCGGCACCGGCTGGGGCGAACTGGCCATCCGGGCCGCCCGCAGGGGAGCCCGGGTGACCAGTGCGACACTCTCGAGAGAACAGCGGGAACTTGCGCTGCGCCGCGTCGCCGATGCGGGCCTCACCGACCGGGTGAGTGTCCTGCTGCGGGACTACCGGCAGCTGACCGGCACCTACGACGCGGTGGTCAGCGTGGAGATGATCGAGGCCGTCGGCGAGGAGTTCTGGCCGGAGTACTTCGCCGCTCTGGAGCGGCTGCTCGCTCCCGGCGGGCGGATCGCCCTGCAGGCCATCACGCTGCCGCACGACCGGATGCTGGCCGCCAAGGACACGTACACCTGGATCCAGAAGTACATCTTCCCCGGCGGCCTCATCCCCTCCGCCGAGGCCCTGCAACAGACCGCCGCCGCGCACACCGGGCTGCGGGTGGCCCGCTCGGAGGGCTTCGGCGCGCACTACGCGGAGACGCTGCGGCTGTGGCGGGAACGCTTCGACGCGCGCGGCGCCGAGGTGGACGCGCTCGGTTTTGACGCGGTGTTCCGCCGGATGTGGTCGTTCTACCTGGCCTATTCGGAGGCGGGCTTCCGCTCCGGCTATCTGGATGTACGGCAGCTGCTGCTGACGGAAGGCGGCGTCCGGTGAACGGATTCCCGTGGGCCGACTGGGCCCTCAACCTCGCCTGGGCGGCAGGTGCCGCGCTCGCCGTCATGCTGGTCACCTTCGCCCTCGCCGTCCGGCGCGGGGTCCACCGGGTGGTCGACGTCGCGTGGGGCGTCGCCTTCGCGGCCGTGGCCGTCGTCTCCTACGCGGTCTCGACGGGGTCCGGGGACGACGGCCGGCGGCTGCTGGTCACCGTGCTGACCTGCGTGTGGGGGCTGCGTCTGGCGGTGCACATCGGCCGGCGCGGACGCGGGCACGGGGAGGACCCCCGGTACGAGGCGATGCTCGCCAAGGCGCCGGGCGGCCGCAGGAACCTGTACGCGTTTCGGATGGTGTACCTGCTCCAGGGGGCGCTGGTGTGGCTGGTGTCGCTGCCGGTGCAGATGGCCATGTACGAGCCCGCCCAGCTGGGGTGGGTCGCCTGGGCGGGATGTGCGCTGTGGGGTGTGGGGCTGTTCTTCGAGGCCGTGGGTGACCGGCAGCTGGCCCGGTTCAGGACGGACCCGCGCCACCAGGGGATGATCATGGACCGGGGCCTGTGGAGCCTCACCCGCCATCCGAACTACTTCGGGGACTTCTGCGTCTGGTGGGGCATCTTCCTTGCCGCCGCCGGCAGTGTCCCGGTGGCCGCGGCGAGTGTGGCCGGGCCGCTGGTGATGAGCTATCTGCTGATCTTCGGGAGCGGGAAGCGGCTGCTGGAGCGGAGGATGGCGGACCGGCCCGGGTTTACGGCGTACGCGGCACGGACGAACGGGTTCTTTCCGTGGCCGCCGAGGAAGGGTCGAGGGTAGCGGGGGTCTGCGCCCGCCCTTCCGAGGAAGGGCGGGCGGTAACGGGGGACTGCGCCCGCCCTGTCGCCCACGTATCCAGAAATCGAAACGTCCGGACAACACCCCTCCCGCTGCACTGAGAGCAGTGGCCCGGCCCCTGTCGCGGGGCCGCGGCGCGGACTCCGGGAGGAAGACACATGCGTGAAGCGAAGCGGTCCCGCACCTGGTGGGCCGCCGGAGGTCTCGCGATGGCGGGCGCGGTGGGCGTGGCCTCGGCGGCGGTGCTCGCGGACGACCCCGGCAGGTACCCGGCGGCAAGGGTGACGACGGCCCCGGAGTTCCCGCAGCCGGGCAAACCCTCCCCGCAGGGCGGCGGGAAGAACGCGGACGGCGCGGCGGACGCGGGCGACGGGGCGATACCGGCCGCTCGCACGCTGACCCCGTTCGACACCGGGCACTCCGCGCTCAGGAACCTCGACCCCGCCCTGCTCAAGGCCGTGCAGCGGGCGGCCACCGATGCCAAGCGGGCAGGCATCGACCTCTACGTCACCGCGGGCTGGCGCAGCAAGGACTACCAGCAAGAACTGCTCGACCGGGCCGTCGACAGGTACGGCAGCCTGGAACGGGCGCGGCAGTTCGTGCAGACCCCGGAGAAGTCCGAACACCCCCGGGGCAGGGCCGTCGACATCGGCCCCGCAAACGCGGACGACTGGCTGATCCGCAAGGGAGCGGCCTACGGACTGTGCCAGGTGTACGCCAACGAGAGGTGGCACTTCGAGCTGCTCACCGCACCCGGCGGGACGTGCCCGGCGCTGAAACGCGACGCGAGCGGGTGAGGGCCGGCCCTCCGCCCCGGGGCCGGCCCTCCGCGCGTCACCGGCCCGGGTGGGCGGAACCCGGCCCCGTGCGTCGCCGGGCCCGGGCGGGGTTGAGTCCGGCCCCGCGCGTCGCCGGGCCCTGGTGGGCGGGAGTCCGGCCCCGCGCGTCGCCGGCCTCGCTCACTCCCGCGCCCGCTCGAACCGGGCCCGGGCCTCGGCCAGGTCCACGATCGGCTCCGGATAGTCGAAGCGGGCCCGCTCAGGCCCCTCCAGGTGCCACGGCTGGTGCACCGCCGAGCCCGCCAGGTCCGCCAGCTCCGGCACCCACCGCCGCACGTAGTCCCCGTGCGGGTCGAACCGCTTGGCCTGGGCGAGAGGGTTGAGGATCCGGTTCGGCCGGGTGTCGGTGCCGGTGCCCGCGGCCCACTGCCAGTTCAGCTGGTTGTTCGCGAGGTCCCCGTCGACCAGCAGGGACAGGAAGTGGCGGGCGCCGACCCGCCAGTCCACGTACAGCGTCTTCGTCAGGAAGCTCGCCACCAGGAGCCGCCCCCGGTTGTGCATCCACCCCTCGTGCGCGAGCTGCCGCATCGCTGCGTCCACCACGGGAAAGCCGGTCAGCCCCGCCTTCCAGGCCGCGATCTCCCGCTCGTCCGCACGCCAGCGGTCGTGCCGCTCACGGTAGTTGGTCCAGGAGACGGCGGGGCGTGCCGCCAGCACCTGGTGGTGGAAGTCCCGCCACGCCAGCTGCCGGACGAACGCCTCCGCCCCCGCACCGCCCTTCCGCCGCGCCCGGTGCACCGCCTCCACCGGCGACAGGCAGCCGAAATGGAAGTACGGCGAGAGCCGGGAGGTGGCATCGCCCGCCAGCTCGTCGTGCCGGTCCTCGTACGCCTGGATGCCCGAAGTGCCCTGCGTGAGCCAGGAGCTGAAGCGCTCCCTGGCCACCCGTTCGCCACCGGCCGGCAGCCCCGGCGAGACGTCGGACACCTTCTCGCGCGAGGGCAGCGGATCGCTCGCGACCCACTCCGGCACCCGCACCGCCCTCGGCGCCGGCAGCACGGCGCGCGTGCCCGCCGCCGCCCACTTGCGGTGGTACGGGGTGAACACGGCGAAGTGGTCCCTGCCGGAGCCGGACGGGGTCTCCGCGCCGGGCGGCAGCACGGTGATCACCGCGTCGTGCACCGCCAGCTCACAGCCGTGGGCGGCCAGCGCCGTACGCAACCGCTGCTCGCGCCCGAGCGCGTACCCGCTGACCCCGCCCGCCACATGCACCACGCGGGCATCGGTGTCGGCCACCAACCGGGCGGTCTCCCTGACGACCTCGCCGGTACGGACCACCAGCCGGCCGCCCCGGTCGCGCAATTGCGCGTCCAGTGAGGCGAGGGCGTCGGCGAGGAACGCCCGTCGGTTCGGTACGGCGAAGCCGCTCGCGCTCACCCCGTCGTCCTGCACGAACAGCGGCACCACCTCCCGGGCGTCGCGCAGGGCGGCCCGCAGCACCGGCTGGTCGTGGACCCGCAGGTCCGAGGTGAAGAGGACGACGGCGATGCGGGACGCACCCGCCGCGCCCGCCGCGCCCGCCGCGTCCACCGCGCTCATGCGGGGAAGTCCATCAGCGCGACGGGGTCCGACGTCGGGGCGGGGGAGCCGCCGACCGGTTCGACGGTGATGCCCATGCCGGACGCGCTGCCCACCGGGCCGTCCATCAGCACCGAGTCCGCGCGCGCGGCCGGGTTCAGCAGACCCGCCGCACGCATGGTGCCGCCGTCGTTGAACCACAGCTGGTACACCTTCCCCGCAGGTGGCTTCGGCAGCCCGGAGGCGACGAACGCCGCCCGGTCGCGGCTGCGCGAGAGGACCACCGCCGCCTTCGCCCCGTCGGCGACCTTGCCGGTGGTGACCTGTGCGTCCGGTGCCGCCAGCACCGCGGCCAGCGCCTCGTCCCGCTGCTGCGCGGCCTGCGCCTGCTGCGAAACCCGCTGCTGTGCGTCCTCGGCCACCTGGTGCTGCCACACCGCGATTCCGCCGGATCCGGCGGCGGCGACCAGGCAGGCCGCCAGCGCGAAGCGGGTCGCCGTCCGGCCGAAGCGGGCCCGCGCCCGGCCCTGACGTACCGTCACCGGGCCTTCCTGCCGCTCGGTGGAGATCCGGCGGAGCACTTCGTCCTTCATCCGGCCGGGCGGTGTTTCGGTCATCGCACGGCCCAGCCGGGCCGCCGTGGAGGCCAGCTCGCCCACCTCCTGGGCGCAGGACGGGCAGTCCACGAGGTGCCGCTCGAAGGCGGCCCTCTCGTCGTCGGGCAGCGCGTGCAGGGCGTACGCCCCGGTCAGCATGTGCAGTTCGGTGGTGCTCATGTGCTTACCCCCAGGCAGTCGCGCATCCGGATCAGTCCGTCGCGCATCCGGGTCTTGACCGTCCCCAGGGGCACCGACAGGAGCTCGGCGACCTCACGGTAGGCGAGGCCCCGGTAGTACGCGAGGGTCACCGACTGACGCTGCAGTTCGGTGAGGGTGCGCAGGCAGCGGCGCACCTGCTCGCGCTCCAGCCGCGCCTCCACCTGCTCGGTGACCTCGTCGTACGCCGGTGTGCGGTCGAGAAGCGCGGCCCGCTGCTCCCGGTCGGTCGACGCCTGGGCGGAACGCACCCGGTCCACCGCCCGCCGGTGCGCCAGCGTCAGCACCCAGGTCATCCCGCTGCCCCGGGCCGGCTGGAAGCGGGCGGCGGTGCGCCACACCTCCACGAGTACCTCCTGGGCGACCTCCTCGGACTGCGCGGGGTCGCGCAGCACGCTGCGGATCAGACCCAGGACCGGACCGCTGACCAGGTCGTACACCCGGCTGAAGGCATCCTGGTCCCCCCGGGCGACGCGGCTGATGAGCTCTTGAAGGTCGGGCCCCGACGGGGCCGCTCCACTGAGCTGGACGGCTTCTTTCACGCGGGTGGTTCCTTCTCTCTCACTGCGCGGACACTGACTCCCACAGGGCATTCGGAGCCGGTGCGCACCCGGATTGGTCAGCCTGCCCCACCTCGGGCGTGCGAGCGGGCAGGGCCCGCCGGGCGGGGCGCGGCGGACCGCCGGACGGCCCGGGGGAATGCGGGCCGACGGGGGCGGGGATCATGCCGCGAGCTCCTTGTCCTGCTGCTCGCGCCTGCTCACGGGACCCGGTCGCAGGGCGAGCAGGGTCGCGGCCACCGCCGCCACGGCCAGGGCGCCCGCCGTCGCGAGGGTGGTGCCGTCCGGGGCGACCAGTGCCTGGCCGCGCAGTGCCTGCCAGGTGACCAGGCCGAGCAGGGCGGCGTACGACGCGGAGAAGACCGCGGTCAGCCGCAGCCGTACGCGGGGGTCGGCGAGGCGGGCGAACCGGGGAGCCAGGGCGAGCAGCAACAGGGCCACCAACGGCAGCAGTTGCAGCGAGTGCATGCCGACGAAGTGCGGTATCCGCAGGTCGCCGCCGGTGGTCGCCCATCCGGTCACGGCCATCGAGGGGCCGCCGTCAGCGACCCCCACGCCGTGGGCGCCGGTGGTGTCGGTGAGGCCGGCTTCCAGCTGAGCGGCGGTCGGCCGCACCATCAGGAACCCGATGCCGGTCCCGGCGAGGGCGAGCACGGACCCGGCCTTCACCGCGAGAGAGGTGGCCCCGTCGAGGATCCGGGTGCGGAGCAACAGCAGGGCGACCGCCAGGCTGCCGAGCCAGATGATCACCACCGTGGTGCCCATCAGGGCGAACAGCGAGGCGTCCCAAGGGGTTTCGGTGTTGAAGTGGCTGCGCTTGCCGCGGGCCGCCTGGCCCACGATGAGCACCATCTCCGCCAGGCTCGCCACCGCGACCACCGTCCCGGCCCACCAGCCGGCCCTGACTCGCCTGCCCGCGGGCAGCAGAGACAGCATCCAGGCCAGCGACAGTCCGTACGCGGTGAACGACACCGAGAACTTGAAGGGCTTGAACCACACCGGGGAGTGATTGACCAGCCTCTCGTCGAGCACCAGGCCGAGCCCGGTGGCGAAGGATAAGAGGACCATCAGTGCCGAGAAGACGACCAGCGGCCGGTGCCAGGTGCGCCAGGTGTGCATGGGAGTACCCCCGTTGATCCATATGGATAGCGGCACTCACCGCTATCGGATAGGGGAACTATCCATGGAATGATGGGGGCTGGCAAGAGGGATTTTCGGAACGGCGAAAGGCGAACGCGCGGTGCGCATAGGGGAATTGAGTCGCAGAACCGGAGTCCCGGTGCCGACGATCAAGTACTACGTCCGCGAAGGGCTGCTCCCGGCGGGGGAGTTGACCAGCCCCAACCAGGCGAGTTACGCGCCCTCGCACGAGCGGCGGCTGCGACTGATCCGTGCGCTGCTCGGGGCCGGCGGGCTGCCACTGGCGCGGATCAAGGAGGTGCTGGCGGTGGTGGACGACACCTCGGCGCCGGTGCACAAGCTGCTCGGGGAGGTCGCGGAGACGGTCGCCGCGCCCCGGGTGCCGACAGCGGGCGAGGCCGGAGAGCCCTCGGAGCGGGCGCGTCGGCGGGTGGCGGAACTGGTCGCGCGGCGCGGGTGGCACGTCACTGAGGGCCACCCGGACGGCGACGCGCTCGCTCGCACGCTCACGGAGGCGGAGCGGCTGGGCCACGAGGAGTTCGCGGGCACGCTGGAGGCGTACGCCGACGCCGCGGAGCGGGTCGCCGAGGCGGACCTGGCGTACGTGCTGGGCCGGGGGGAGGTCGACGACGTGCTGGAGAGCGTGGTGGTGGGCATGGTGCTGGGCGATGCCGTGTTCGGCTCGCTGCGCAGGCTCGCGCAGGCGGAGGAGTCCCGGCGGGTGTACAAGGAGTAGCGGATGCCGCAGGGCCGCGGGCAGCCGGGCCGGGGGTGCCGGAGCGCTGGGCCGCCGGGTCCGGGCAGCCGGGGTGCCGGTGGGCGACCGCGCGGCCGGCCCCGTCCGTACTGCGGACGGGGCCGGCCGCGGGCGGGCCCGGGGCCGGAGCGCCAGGAGGCGGCACCCGCGGCCGGAGGTCGGGCGGGAGTGCCCGTGGAGGGCGGCCTCGATCCCGGGGGCAGGGCAGGAGTGGGCGTGGGGGGGGGCGGGCCCCAGGCCCCGAGGTCAGGCGGGAACGACCGTGGGGGGCAGCACCGGGGCCGGGCGCAGGCGGGAGCTGCCGGCTGGGAGCGGCCCGATTCCTGCGCTCAGGCCGGGGTGGACTCCTGCTCCCGCTCCACCTGCTCGTTCCACTCGCGCTTGACCGCGCGCCACGCGTCGTCGTCCTGGCCCAGGCGCCAGTAGCCGGAAATGGAGAGTCGCTCGCGCGGGACCTCGCGGTCGATCCGCAGGTGACGGCGCAGCTCCTTCACGAAGCCCGCCTCGCCGTGGACGAAGGCATGCACGTCACCGGAGGGGAAGGCCAGCTCGCGCACCGCCGCGACCAGTTGCTCGCCGACCGGACGCCCGCCGCGGTGCAGCCAGGTGACCGAGACGCCGTCCGGGACGACGATCTTCTGCTCCTCCGCGGCGTCGGGCACCTCGATGAAGGCGTGTGCGACCGCGCCCGCGGGCAACCGCTCAAGGGCGACCGCGATCGCGGGCAGCGCGCTCTCGTCACCGACCAGCAGGTGCCAGTCGGCGGCCGGGTCCGGGGCGTAACCGCCGCCGGGGCCGAGGAACCTGACCGTTTCGCCGGGCCGCACCCGCGCCGCCCACGGCCCCGCCAGGCCCTCGTCCCCGTGCACGACGAAGTCGATGGCCAGCTCGCGGGCCTCGCCGTCCCAGCTCCGTACCGTGTACGTCCGGTTGACCGGCCACTGCTCCGCGGGGAACTCCTCGCGGATGCGGGCCATGTCGAAGGGCTCGGGGTAGGTCACCCCGGGGGCCGGGAAGAGCACCTTGACGTAGTGGTCGGTGAACTCGTCGGCGCCGAGGCCCGCGAGGGCCTCCCCGCCGAGGACGACGCGCACCATGTGCGGAGTGATCCGCTCGGTGCGCACCACGGTCGCCTCGTGGGCTCGCGGTGCCTTGCGGGCGGGTCGTTCTGCCACAGTGCTCTCCCCAGGTACGGCTGTTTGCTTAGGCTTACCTAAGCTAACAGCTCAATGGGCGAGCACGGCGAGCAGACGCTGCAAAGAGCCTCCCAGACCCCACCGCTCGGCAAGGGCCTCCAAGGCCGCCGGATCGCGCGGCGCGCAGGGAAGGGCCGGGTCGAAGGCGGGCAGCGGTACGTCGCTCGCCACCCGCACCACCTTCGGCGCCACCGCGATGTACGGCCGTGCCTCGTCGAGACGCTTGCGCTGGGACGGGGTGAGCTTTGCCCGGGGGTCGTCGACGGCGGCCATGATGCCCGCCAGGTCCCCGTACGCGTCGAGCAGCTTGGCGGCGGTCTTCTCGCCGATGCCGGGGACGCCCGGCAGGCCGTCGCTCGGGTCGCCGCGGAGCAGGGCCAGGTCCACGTAACCGGGCCCGTCCACGCCGTACCGCTCGCGCAGCCAGGCCTCGTCGGTGACCTGGAGCGTGCCCACGCCCTTGAGCGGATAGAGGATGCGGCGCTCACGGGCGTCGTCGACCAGCTGGAACAGGTCGCGGTCCCCTGTGACGACGTCGACCGGTCCCTTCGCCAGGCCGGTGAGGGTGCCGATGACGTCGTCGGCCTCGTACCCGTCGGCACCGACCCGGGCGATGCCGAGCGCGGCGAGGACCTCCTCGATCACCGGGACCTGCGGGGACAGGGTGTCCGGGGTGTCCTCGGTGTCCGGGGCGCCCTCGATCACCTCGGCCACGCGGTGCGCCTTGTACGACGGGATCAGGTCCACCCGCCACTGCGGGCGCCAGTCGTTGTCCCAGCAGGCCACCAGATCGTCCGGGCGGTGGTCCTGGACCAGCCTGGCGATGAAGTCGAGCAGGCCGCGGACGGCGTTGACCGGGGTGCCGTCGGGGGCACGGACCGAGTCGGGGACCCCGAAGTAGGCCCGGTAGTAGAGAGAGGCGGTGTCGAGGAGCATCAGGCGTCGGGTCACGCTCCCGATGATGCCGTACGGCACTGACAGCGCGGCTGTACGGCGCCGGGCGGTGCGGACCGTGCCCTGTACCGCCCGCACGTGGGTGCGGTACGGCACTCCTGCCGGTGCACGGCACGCCCGGTTCTGCGGCCCAGGTGTGACATGTGTACGAAACCGAGGCACCAAGCTGCGTAGTCTGCTGTCCGTCGGTGGAAAGAACGGGTCGGTGGAAAGAACGGTAGGGGGAGGGGAGCTGTGATGTCGAAGGAGAAGAAGGACGACAAGGAGATCCTTCGGGTCGGCACGGCGGTCCGCAGACGGCGCCGTGCCCTGGAACTCACCCTTGCCGTGGTGGCGCGGCGCAGTGGGCTGTCCGTTCCCTTCCTCAGCCAGATAGAGAACGAACGGGCCCGCCCCAGCATGCGCTCCCTCCAGCGCGTCGCCGAGGCGCTGGAGACCACCGCCGACCAGCTCCTGGCCGCCGCGGGCTCGGCACTCTCCGTCGACCTGGTCCGCGCCGACGACGACCCCGGCCTCGAACTCGGCCCGGGAGTGCGCCCGCTGGTGCGCGGCCACCACCAGCTGCACGCCCTGGAGTTCACCGGCATGCAGGACGCGGGGCGCGAGTACCAGCACCGCAACGACGAGCTGATGTACGTCGCCGAGGGCGCGCTGGAGGTCGAGGCCGAGGGCCGCGCCTACCGGCTCTCCCGGGGCGACGCACTGCACCTGTCGGGCGGGGTGCGGCACCGGTGGCGGGCCACCGAGCCGGACACGAAGATCGTGGTCGTGGCGGTCGCCGAGCACATCGACGCCGCCGACGACACGCGGAGGTGAGGGCGTGATGCGCCCGGTCGCTCCCGGCGACGGGCGCGGCCCGCAGGACCTCCGCGGCGGAGGCGGGCGGGAGCCCCGCGGCGGAGACGGGCGGAGCGCGCGTGGCGGAGACGCCTGGGCCGTGGATGGCGTGGGCGGCCGGGCGGTGCGGGGCGGAGGGGGCCGGGCGGTGCGCGTCGTCTCCCTCGTCCCCTCGCTGACCGAGGCCGTCGCGGTGAGCGTTCCCGGCGCGCTCGTCGGCGCGACCGACTGGTGCTCGCACCCGGCGGACCTCGGCGCCGGTGTCGTCCGCGTCCGGGGCACCAAGAACCCCGACATCCCTGCCGTCGTCGCGCTGCGCCCCGACCTCGTCGTCGCCAATGAGGAGGAGAACCGGGAACCGGACCTGACCGCCCTCCGGCAGGCGGGCCTCGACGTCCTGGTCACCCGGGTGCGGACGCTGGAACAGGCCTTCTCCGAGCTGGAGCGGGTCCTGCGCGCCTGTGGTGCGGACCGGAGGCCGCCCTGGCTGGCGGCCGCCCGCGCGGCCTGGGCGGACCTGCCCGGCCCCGCCACCGTGCGCCGGGCCGTGGTGCCCGTCTGGCGCAAGCCCTGGATGGTGCTCGGCAGGGACACCTTCGCCGGGGACCTGCTGCGCCGCCTCGGCGTGGAGAACGTCTACGCGTCCCACCGGGAGCGCTACCCGCGCGTGGACATCGGCGCCCTCCGCTCCTGCGGCGCCGAGCTGGTTGTCCTCCCCGACGAGCCCTACCGCTTCACCCCCGACGACGGCCCCGAAGCCTTCCCCGGCATGCCCGCCGCTCTCGTCGACGGGCGGCTGCTCACCTGGTACGGGCCCTCTCTCGCCCACGCCGCTACCGCACTGGACGCGGCGCTGCGAGCAGCACACCGCTGAGCAGGCCCCGTACCGTCCGGAAGGCGGTCACCGCCCAGGCGGTGGCCAGCAGCAGGAACAGCGCGGCCGCCAGCCAGTTCAGCGCGTCGAGACCGGTGTGCCCGGCCAGCCCCGCCGCGGCCGTCACACAGGTGCCCACCGGAAAGGTGAACCCCCACCAGGTCATCGCGAACGGCATCCCGGCCCGCGCCGCCCGCACGACCATGGCGGCCGCCAGCGCCAGCCACAGCAGCGCGAAGCCCAGCACAGGCACCCCGTAGACCACCGCGAAGGCCTGGAAGCCCTGGGCGTACACCGCGCCTGTCGCACCGGGTGCGACGTCGGCGAGCTGGTTGACGGCGGTGGTGGACTGCCCCAGCGGGCCCAGCACCAGGAACAGTGCCGGCGTCAGCGCCAGGGGCAGCGGGCCGTGCACCAGAAGCCGGGTCAGCACCAGCGGGAGCAGCAGCAGCGTGGCCAGCAGGCTCAGACCGAAGAGCGCGTAGCAGCCCAGCAGCATTGCCGCGCGGGCCTGACCCGCGGGCAGGTGGGGTATCAGCTGGGGGCCCAGCGCGGCCGAGACCATCGGCGCCACCACCGGCAGCAGCCAGACCGGCGAGGCGCTGTGCGCGCCCTCCATCCGGTGCCGGACGACCATCAGGTAGGGGATCCCGGCGGCGGCCAGCAGGGCGAGCACGGTGCCGGCGCTCCAGAGCACGGCGGCGGCCATCAGGGCCGCCCCGGCGCCGATCACGTCCGCTCCGACGGCCGTGGTGGCACCGCCGACGGCCAGTACGGCCATGGCCAGGCACCCGTAGAACGGCGCCACCGCCGGGTCCAGGAGGTGGGCCCTGGCCTGGTCGGGGTGGTGGCGCCAGTGCGCGGCCCGGGCGAGCAGCAGTACCAGCAGAGCGGCGGCGGCCAGCGCCCAGGCGCCGATCAGGGCGGTCCGCAGCACGGGGGAGTGGTACGGGAGTGCATGGCCCGCGGTGGCCAGGATCGCGGTGCCCATGACGGTCGCGTACCAGTTGGGGCCGAGGTGGCGCAGCGAGGGTACGGCTGCCCGGGCGGTGCGGGGGAGGGGTGGAGCGAGGGTGACCATGGAGCCAGCTTGCGGCGGCGGCAGGGCTCCCACCAGGGAGTACTGCCCTATGGGGACATAAGCTGGACTTATGAGCCCCGCCGCCGCTTCCGGTCCTGATGCCCCCGTCGCTCCTTCCGGTCCTGATGCCCCCTCCGGCCCCGGTGCGACGTCCGCCGCCGACCCGGCTGCCCCCTCCGGCCACTGTGTGACGTCCGCCGCCGACCCGCCCGCCCCTTCCGAACTCCTCGGCCCCTCCCTGCCGCCGCCGGGGCTGCTGTCGCACCGGGTGCCCGATCTGGCGGCCATGGAGCTGCTGCTCGCGGTGGCCCGGCTGGGGAGTCTGGGGCGGGCCGCCAGGGAGGTCGGCATATCGCAGCCCGCCGCGAGCGGGCGGATCCGGTCGATGGAACGGCAGCTGGGGGTGACGCTGGTGGAGCGGTCGCCGCGCGGATCGCGGCTGACCGAGGCGGGAGCACTGGTCACGGACTGGGCGCGGCGGATCGTGGAGGCCGCCGAGGCCTTCGACGCGGGAGTGCGGGCGCTGCGCGGGCAGCGGGACTCGCGGCTGCGGGTGGCGGCGAGCATGACGATCGCGGAGTACTTGCTGCCGGGCTGGCTGGTGGCCCTGCAGGCCGCGCGGCCGGGGACAGCGGTCTCGCTGGTCGCGGGCAACTCGGCGGCGGTCGCCCGCCAGGTGCTGGACGGCTCTGCCGACCTGGGCTTCGTGGAGGGCCTCGCGGTGCCCGACGGCCTGGACGAAGTGGTGATCGGGCACGACAGGCTGGTGGTGGTGACGGCACCCGCCCACGCCTGGGCGCGCCGTCAACGCCCCCTGGAGGCTTCCGAGTTGGCGTCGGCGGCGCTGCTCCTGCGGGAGCAGGGCTCGGGTACCCGCCAGGTGCTCGACGCGGCACTGGCGGAGTACGGCGGACTGAGCGCCCCGTTGCTGGAGTTCTCCTCCACGACGGCGGTGAAGGCGGCCGCGGTGGGTGCCGCGGGCCCGAGCGTGCTGAGCGAACTGGCGGTACGGGAGGAACTCGCGGCGGGACGGCTGGTACGGGTGCCGGTCCAGGGGGTGCGGCTGCGGAGGGAACTGAGGGCGGTGTGGCGGGTGGGCCCGGGGCCGGCCGGGCCGGGGCGTGACCTGCTGGCACTGACGAGGCGGGGCTGACGGGGCCGGCCCGCAACCGGGAGCGTGGGGACGGGTGTTCGAGTGGAGTTGTTTGGTATGCGGCCCAGCGGTTACCCGTGGGCCATGACCACACAGAATCAGAACACCAAGTCCACCGCTGCCGACAGCAAGTCCACTGCTACCGACGCGAAGTCCACCGCCGACGACGCGAAGTCCACCGCGAAGACCACCGCCTCCGGTGCCAAGAAGACCGCGAGCAGCGCCGCCGCCCCGGCCAAGGGGGCGGCCGACAAGGCCAAGGAGACCACCGGGAAGGCCGGCTCCGTCGCCCGCAGCGCCAGTGGTGCCGCCCAGACCGCGGCCGCCACCGGACTCAAGGGCGTGAACGCGGGCAAGCAGGCCCTGGGGTCCGCCTCCGGGAAGGTCGTCTCGACGGCCACCACCGCCTGGACCGTGATCAGCAACCGCAAGGCGATCGTCGCCGGGGCGGGCGCCGGTGTCGTGGCGCTGGGTGCGGTGTCCTTCGCGGCGGGCCGCAAGGTCGAGCAGGCGAGCCGGGGCCCGCTGACCAGGCTGCTGGCCGACGGAAAGCTCTGAATGGCCCTCGGGTGACCTCCGGCCGGGCGAGCACCCGACGTGCCGGGGAACCCACCCGCCCCCGCGGAACATTCAAGGGCCGCGGCCGCACGAGACGTACCACCGGAAGCCACACGTTCCCGGTGGTGCGTCAGGCGGCCGCGGCCGCCGCGATGTTGCGCACCATCCCGCCGAACACCACGCCGTGGAACGGTGCCACGCTCCACCAGTACGCCTGCCCGGCAAGCCCGTGCGGATGGAACACCGCCCGCTGCCGGTAGACCGTGCGCCCCTGCTCGTCCCGCTCCACCCGCAGCTCCAGCCAGGCCAGGCCCGGTACCCGCATCTCAGCCCGCAGGCGCAGCAGCCGGCCGGGCTCGATCTCCTCGACCCGCCAGAAGTCGAGCGACTCGCCGACCCGCAGCCGCGCCTTGTCCCGCCGCCCGCGCCGCAGCCCCACCCCGCCCGCCAGCCGGTCCAGCCAGCCCCGGACCGCCCAGGCCAGCGGGAACGAGTACCAGCCGTTGTCCCCGCCGATGCCCTCGATCACCCGCCACAGTCGCTCGGGCGACGCCTGGACCACCGCTTGCCGGTCGTCGGTGTAGAGGCTGCCGCCCGCCCAGTCCGGGTCGGTCGGCAGCGGATCGCTCGGCGCGCCGGCCACCGAGGCGGACGACCAGCGGGTGGCGACATCCGCGTCCTGGACCCGGCGCAGCGCCAGCTCCACCGCCCGCTCGAAGCCGACAGGCCCTCCCTCGGGCCCCGGTACGTACTTCTCGATGTCGTGCTCCGTGCACACCACCTCGTGCCGCAGCGACTCCGCCAGCGGGCGGGCGATCGAGGCGGGCACCGGGGTCACGATCCCCACCCAGTGGCTGGACAGGGCGGGTGTGAGCACCGGCACGGGCAGGATCAGCCGCCGGGGGAGCCCGGCCACGCGCGCGTAGCGCTGCATCATGTCGCGGTAGGTGAGGATGTCGGGACCGCCCACGTCGAACGTCCGGTTCAGCCCCTCGGGCAGCCCGGTGCAGCCGGCCAGCAGTCGCAGTACGTCGCGCACCGCCACCGGCTGGATCCGGGTGCGCACCCAGCTGGGCGTCACCATCAGCGGCAGCCGCTCGGTCAGGTACCGCAGCATCTCGAAGGACGCCGAACCCGACCCGATGATCACCGCCGCACGCAGTTCCGCCGTCGGCACCCCGGAGTCCCGCAGGATCCTGCCGACCTCGGCGCGCGACCGCAGGTGCGGCGACAGTTCCCTCTCGGGAACCCCGGCGGGGGTGAGCCCGCCCAGATAGACCAGGCGGCCGGCCCCCGCCCGCCGCGCCTGCTCACCGAAGGTGCGCGCCGCCTCGCGGTCGGTCCGCTCGAAGCCCTTGCCGGTGCCGAGCGCGTGCACCAGGTAGTACGCCACCTCCATGCCCGCCATGGCCTTCCCGGTCGACTCCGGGTCGGTCACGTCGCCCCGGACGATCTCCACGTCGCCCGCCCAGGGAAAGTCCCGCAGTTTGGACGGTGTGCGGGCCAGGCATCTGACCTGATGCCCGGCGGCCAGCAGTTCCGGTACCAGCCGCCCGCCGATGTATCCACTCGCCCCGGTCACCAGACACCGCACGCCACCGCCTCCTCGCCTTCGTTCCCCGGACCTCTCCACTGTGAGCTCCTGCCGGGGATTCGGAGCGGTGGCGCGGCCGGACGGGTGGCGTGGCGAGGAACACGGGTCGGCCGGCTGCTCCGGCGGTGCCCGCGGCGGTCCGCTGCCCGGGGCCGGCAAGGACTCCGAGGACCCGTACCTCGGAAAGTCAGGAGCGCGTGAGCGCGGGGGCCTCGACGGCGGCGGCCACCAGTGCCCGGGTCAGCCGGAGGTCGGTGCCCATCTCCGGGTGCCACTGAACCCCCAGCGCCCAGGCGGGCTGCGGGAGTTCGACCGCTTCCACGGTGCCGTCCGCGGCGTGCGCCGACGCCACCAGTCCTTCACCGAGCCGGTCGACGGCCTGGTGGTGGTACGCGGGTACGTCGCTGCCGCCGGGCAGCACCGCCGCGCACCGGGTGCCCGGCACGGTGGTGACCGGGTGCTGCCCGAAGGCACCGACGGTGTCCATGTGTCCTTCGAGGTGCTGGACGAGGGTGCCGCCGAGCGCCACGTTCAGCAGCTGCATGCCCCGGCAGATGCCCAGCAGGGGGGTGCCCGCCTCCAGTGCCGCCCTGATCAGGGCGAGCTCCCAGGCGTCCCGCTCCGGGGCGGGCGGCCCCGAACGCGGATCGCGCGCGGCCCCGTACCACCGCGGGTCGACGTCGGGCCCGCCCGCGATCACCAGGCCGTCCAGGCGGGACACGACCTGTGCCGCGTGCGCCGGGTCGTCGGGCGGCAGCATCACCGCGCTGCCGCCCGACGCCTGAACCAGCCGTGGGTAGCCCGCCGGGAGGAGCGCGGCGGGCAGCTCCCACACCCCCCACTTCACGGACGCTTCGAAGTAGGTGCTGATGCCGATGAAGGGCTGGGAAGACACGGGCCGGTCCTTTGCGCGGATGCGGGGTGCGGGGTGCGGGGGGGCGGGTTGAGGGGAGCGGAGTGGGCAGGAGCGTTACTTGCGTTCGAGTTCGGCCTCCGCCGCGGCCAGTGCCGCGAACTCCTCCTCGGGCGCGGACGCCACCAGCCGGTGCCGGGAGTAGAACGCGAAGTAGGCCAGGGCGACGACGTACACGGCGAGCGCGGTGAACGCCGCGTCCTTGTCCACCAGGAACGTCGCCACCAGTGCGAACAGGGCCAGCACGAACGCCGTCGCCGAGGTGACGACACCCCCGGGCGTACGGTACGGGCGGTGCAGGTCCGGCTCGCGGCGGCGCAGCACGATGTGCGAGAGCGCCATCAGAGCGTACGAGATGGTGGCGCCGAAGACCGCGATGTTCAGCATCCTGGCGCCGTTCCCGGTGGACGCGGCGAGCGCGAAGCCGATCGCGCCGGGAATCAGCAGCCCGAGGTAGGGGGCCTTGCGGCTGCTGGTGAGGGACAGGAAGCGGGGCAGGTACCCGGCCCGTGACAGGGCGAAGAGCTGACGCGATCCTGCGTAGATGAGGGAGAAGAACGAGGCGACCAGGCCGGCGAGGCCCGCGTAGTTGACGAAGCGGCTCAGCCCGGTGGCGGGCCCGTCGCCCTGGAGCGCGACCACCAGCGGGTTGCCCGCGTCCATCAGGGCGGCCGAGCCGCGGGCACCGGTCGCGGCGAAGAAGGTCAGCATCGCGAGCAGCACCAGGACGCCCATCGAGATCGACAGGGCGCGCGGCATCGAACGCACCGGGTCCTTCGCCTCCTCCGCCGCCAGCGGCACCCCCTCCACGCCGAGGAAGAACCACATCCCGAACGGGAACGCCGACCAGATCCCGATCAGCCCGAACGGCAGCCAGGAGTTGGCACCCAGCGCGCTCGTGTCGACGGGTATGTCGTTGAGCCGGTCCGCGCTGAACTCGGTGAACGCGCCCACCGCGAAGATCAGCAGCGCGGCCACCGCGACGGCGGTCACCACCAGGCTGAAGCGCAGTGCCTCGCCGACGCCCCAGAGGTGGATGCCAATGAAGATCACGAAGCAGGCGAGGTAGACCGGCCAGCCGGATTCGAGTCCGAAGAGCTTCAGCGACTCGACGTAGTCGCCGATGAAGATGGAGATCGCGGCCGGGGCGAGGATGTACTCGATCAGGATCGCGGTGCCGGTCAGGAACCCGCCCCAGGTACCCAGCGCCCGCCGGGCGAAACCGTAGCCGCCGCCCGCCGTGGGGAGGATGGCGGACAGTTCGGCGAGGGCGAAGACCAGACAGGCGTACATCACGCCCATCAGCAGCGTCGCGATGGCCAGGCCGCCGAATCCGCCCTTGGCGAGTCCCACGTTCCAGCCGGAGTAGTCCCCGGACACGACGTAGGCGACGCCGAGCCCGGTGAGCAGCAGCCAGCCGGCGCTGCCCCGGCGCAGGGCGCGCCGCTTGAGGTAGTCGGCGCCCTCCGCGGACGCCGGTTCCGCTGGACTTCTGGGCTTTTCCGTGGCCATGGGCCGCTCCCGCCGTCGCCTGGCAATGGTGTGGGTCCACACCATTGCGGCCGGAACGGCACGCGCGCAACCCCCTTGGCATTACGGGCGAGTTACGCCGCCCCGCGCAGGGGCCCGGTCACGCCGGGCCCCCACCCCGCGCGCGGGTGGCGCCCCATGCCGGAGCCCCGCTCACGCCGGGGCCCTGCCCCGCGCCGGGCCCCGCTCACGCCGGGGCCCCACCCCGCGCCAGGGCGCCGCCCCCCTGCCGGAGCCCCGCCCCGCACCAGAGCCCCGCCCCACGCCACGCTGCCGCTCATGCCAGAAACCCGCGCAACAGGGCCGCCGTTCCCGAGCAGTGCTCGCGCATCACCTCGCGCGCCCCCTCCGCGTCCCCCTCCAGTACCGCCTCCACCAGCGCGGTGTGCTGGCGCTGGGAGTGCTCCAGGTTCCGTACCAGCAGGGGTATGCAGTCCAGGAGCTCGTTCACCTCGGCCCGCACCGCGGCGTACTGCGCGGCCAGCCTGGGCGAGCCCGCCAGCCCGGCGAGCGTCAGGTGCAGCAGCGTGTCCAGCCGCCGGTAGTCGGCCAGCGGCGCGTCGTGCGTCGCGGCCAGCGCGTCCCGCAGCCGGTCCGCCTCCGCACCCGCCAGCCCCTGCCCGGCGCAGAGCCCGGCCGCACCCACCTCCAGCACCTCCCGGAACCGCAGCGCGTCCTCGACGTCCAGCGACCCGACCCTGCGCCGCAGTTCGGCCGCGCCCGGCTCCTCGGCGCGACGGCACACGAACGTGCCCCCGTACCGCCCCCGCCTGCTCTCCACCAGGCCCTGGTCCTGCAGCACCTTCAGCACCTCGCGCAGCGTCACCCTGCTGATCCGCAGCCGCTCCGCCAGGTCCCGTTCGGCGGGCAGCCGCTCACCCGCGGGCACCAGGCCCAGCCGCAGCACCTGCAACACCTGCTCCAGCGCTTCCTCGAAGCCGTTCCCCGCCCGCACGGGTCGCAGTATCGGCGTCAGCCGGTCGGCCGCCGCGCCGCCCTGCGCGCCCCGATCCCCCCGTACGCCCCGAACATCGTCCGACATGTCACCGAACCCCCTTCCCAACCAATGGTCTTCATGCATACCTTATGGCTCCCGGCCGACCCAGGAGGACTTTCCCGTGGCAGACCGCACACCCCCGCTCCCGCTCGAAGAGCTGCGCGCCCTGGTCGCGAGCGGTGAGATCGACACCGTCGTCCTGGCCTTCCCCGACATGCAGGGCCGCCTGACCGGCAAACGGTTCGCCGCCCCCTTCTTCCTCGACGACGTCCTGGAGAACGGCGCGGAGGGCTGCAACTACCTCCTCGCCGTCGACGTCGACCTCAACACCGTCGACGGCTACGCCATGTCCTCCTGGGACAGCGGTTACGGCGACTTCGCCATGCGCCCCGACCTCGCCACCCTGCGCCGCGTCCCCTGGAACGAGGGCACCGCCCTGCTGATGGCCGACCTGCTGTGGCACGACGGCACCCCGGTGGTCGCCGCTCCCCGCCAGATCCTCCGCCGCCAGCTGGAGCGACTGGCAGAGCTCGGCCTCACCGCCCACGTCGGCACCGAGCTCGAATTCATCGTCTTCAAGGACACCTACGAACAGGCCTGGGACTCCGGTTACCGCCACCTGGAACCGGTCAACCAGTACAACGTCGACTACTCCATCCTCGGCACCGGACGCGTCGAGCCCCTGCTGCGCCGCATCCGCAACGAGATGGCCGCGGCCGGCCTGACCGTGGAGTCCGCCAAGGGGGAGTGCAACCCCGGCCAGCACGAGATCGCCTTCAAGTACGACGAGGCCCTCACCACGTGCGACCAGCACGCCATTTACAAGAACGGCGCCAAGGAGATCGCCGCCCAGGAAGGCGTCTCGCTCACCTTCATGGCCAAGTACAACGAGCGCGAGGGCAACTCCTGCCACATACACCTCAGCCTGCGCGACGCCTCCGGGCGCAGCGCCATGGCCGGTGACGACCCCCACGGCATGTCCGAGCTGATGCGGCACTTCCTCGCCGGACAGCTCGCCGCGCTGCGCGACTTCTCCCTCCTCTACGCGCCCAACATCAACTCCTACAAACGCTTCCAGCCGGGCTCCTTCGCCCCGACCGCCGTCGCCTGGGGCCCCGACAACCGCACCTGTTCGCTGCGCGTCGTCGGCCACGGCCCCTCGATGCGCTTCGAGAACCGGCTCCCCGGCGGCGACGTCAACCCCTACCTCGCCGTCGCCGGACTGATCGCCGCGGGACTGCACGGCGTCGAGCAGAAGCTCGGACTTCCCGAGCCCTGCACGGCGAACGCGTACACCGCCGACTACGAGCACGTCCCCACCACCCTGCGCGAGGCCGCCGACCTGTGGGCCGCAAGCCCCGTCGCCCGCAGTGCCTTCGGGGACGAGGTCGTGGCGCACTACCGCAACATGGCGCGGGTCGAACTCGAAGCGTTCGACGCCGCGGTGACCGACTGGGAGCTCCGCCGCTCCTTCGAACGCATGTAAGGAAGAGCTGTCACCGTGCTGAAGGTTCTCAACCCGGCGACCGAAGAGGTCGTCGCCACCGTCCCCGCCGCGACCGCCGCCGACGTCGACCTGGCCGTCCGGCGCGCCGTGGCCGCACAGCGCGGCTGGGCCGCCACCGCCCCCGCCGACCGGGCCCGGCTGCTGCGGCGCTTCGCCGCGACCGTCGACGCACACCTGGAGGAACTCGCCCTGCTGGAGGTGCGCGAAGCCGGCCACACCCTCGGCAACGCCCGCTGGGAGGCGGGCAACGTCCGCGACCTCCTCGACTACGCGGCCGGGGGAGCCGAACGCCTGAACGGGCGCCAGATCCCGGCCCCCGGCGGCCTCGACGTCACGATCCTCGAACCCCTCGGCGTCATCGGCGTGATCGCCCCCTGGAACTTCCCCATGCCGATCGCCGGCTGGGCCACCGCCCCCGCCCTCGCCGCGGGCAACGCCGTCGTCCTCAAGCCCGCCGAGGCCACCCCCCTGACCGCCCTGCGCCTGGCCGAGCTGGCACTCGAAGCGGGCCTGCCCGAGCACCTCTTCCAGGTCGTCCCCGGCGAGGGACCGGTCGCGGGCAACGCCCTGGTCGAGCACCCCGACGTGGCGAAGATCGTCTTCACCGGCTCCACCGGCGTCGGCAAGCGGATCATGGCCAAGTGCGCCGACCGCGTGAAGCGGCTCACCCTCGAACTCGGCGGCAAGAGCCCCAACATCGTCTTCGCCGACGCCGACCTCGAAGCCGCCGTCGCCGCCACCCCCATGTCCTTCCTCGACAACTCCGGCCAGGACTGCTGCGCCCGCACCCGCATCCTGGTCCAGCGCAGCGTCCACGACCGCTTCCTCGCGCTCCTCGCCCCCGCGATCGAATCCGTCGTCGTCGGAGACCCGTTGGACGAGAAGACCCAGATGGGCCCGCTGATCTCCCGGTCCCAGCGGGACAGGGTCCGTGGTTACGTCGACCAGGACGCCCCCGGTATCCGGGGCAGCGCCCCCGACGGGCCGGGCTTCTGGTTCCCGCCGACCGTCCTCACCGGTGTGGCCCCCGACGCGCCCGCCGCCGTCGAGGAGATCTTCGGCCCCGTCGCCGTCGTCCTGCCCTTCGACGACGAGGCGGACGCGATCCGTCTCGCGAACGCCACCGAGTACGGGCTCTCGGGCTCGATCTGGACCCGCGACGTGGGCCGCGCCCTGCGCGTCTCGCAGGCGGTCCGGGCCGGAAACCTCTCCGTCAACACCCACTCCAGCGTCCGTTACTGGACCCCCTTCGGCGGCTACCGCCAGTCGGGCCTCGGCCGGGAACTCGGCCCCGACGCCCTCACCGCTTTCACCGAGACCAAGAACGTCTTCATCAGCACGGAGGCCTGAACCACATGACCACTGAAGAGATCGTCTGCCGCCGCCTGGTCGGCCGTACCGCCGTCATCACCGGCGCCGGCAGCGGCATCGGCCTCGCCGCTGCCCGCCGCCTCGCCTCCGAGGGTGCGCACATCGTCTGCGCAGACATCGACGAAACCGCAGGGAAGGCCGCCGCCGAGGCCGTCGGCGGCACCTTCGTCAAGGTCGACGTCACCGACGCCGAACAGGTCGAAGCGCTCTTCAAGGCCGCGTACGACACCTACGGCAGCGTCGACATCGCCTTCAACAACGCCGGCATCAGCCCGCCCGACGACGACTCCATCCTCACCACCGGACTGGACGCCTGGAAGCGCGTCCAGGACGTCAACCTCACCTCCGTCTACCTCTGCTGCAAGGCCGCCCTCCCCTACATGCAGCGCCAGGGCCGCGGCTCCATCATCAACACCGCTTCCTTCGTCGCGGTCATGGGTGCCGCCACCTCGCAGATCTCGTACACCGCGTCCAAGGGCGGAGTGCTCGCCATGTCGCGCGAGCTGGGCGTGCAGTTCGCCCGCGAGGGCATCCGGGTCAACGCGCTGTGCCCGGGGCCGGTCAACACCCCCCTGCTCCAGGAGCTGTTCGCGTCCGACCCGGAGCGGGCGGCCCGTCGCCTCGTGCACATCCCGCTGGGCCGGTTCGCCGAAGCCACCGAGATCGCGGCAGCCGTCGCCTTCCTCGCCAGCGACGACTCCTCCTTCGTCAACGCGACGGACTTTCTGGTCGACGGAGGCATCTCGGGCGCCTACGTCACACCGCTGTAGGTCCGCCGTCTAGGGTGTGCGGCATGAGCATGACGACCCCGCCCGGCTGGTACCAGGACCCCAGCGCTCCCGCCCAGGAGCGCTGGTGGGACGGCAGCGCCTGGAGCGCGCACACCCGCGCCCCCGGTGGGCAGGAGCCCGCGGTACCGCAGCCCGGCCCCGCCCAGCCCCCGCAGGGATACGGCTACCCGCACGCGGTGCAGCCGCAGGGGTACGGGTACCCGCAGGCAGCGCAGCCGTCCTACGGCACGCCGCCGCCACCGCCCGCACCCCCGGGCGCGGGCGGTGGCCTCGGCGGCAGCAAGCTGATCGCGGTCGTCGCCGCCGGCGCGGTCCTCGTCGCGGCGATCGTCACGGGCGTCGTCTTCCTCGGCAAGGACGACGCGCCCCCGCCGGCCCCGTCCGTCCCCACCCAGGCCAACCCGCCGGCGGCGCCACCGAGCACCCCGGCCGAGCCGTCCGCGCCCGCCGCCGCCACGGGCGACCCCGGCATCCTCGCCGACCAGCTCAACGGCATCACGCTCCCGATCCTCCCCGGCTGGGAGAAGCCGGAGTACGGCGGTGACCGCGACGCGGCCACGATGACCACCAAGGACACCTACGACTGTCCCGCCGACGGCGGCTTCTGCCGGCACGGCACGGTCACCTCCCGCACCGGCCCCTCCAACCAGCCGACCGCCGAGGCCACCGCCAAGGCCGACATCAAGGTCAACGCGGACCTGGCGTACCACGAGGACGCGCTGGACCGGCAGAAGTACGGCGGCATCACCTCGCACCAGGAGGTCAAGGCAGGACCGGTGACGGTGGCGGGCAAGCAGGGCTACCTGGTCCGCTGGAAGGTCGTCACCGGCAAGGGCCCCGGGGGATACGTGCAGTCCCTCGCCTTCCCCAGCAGCAAGGGCCCCGGGTCGATCGTCCTGGTGCGCTTCGCGTTCGACGCGGGCCCGGCGGGGCCGCCGGTGGACGGCATGGACAGGATCACCGAGGGCATCCGCAACACGGGCTGAGGGGCTCGGCCACAGGGCAGACAGGAGCAGACCTCGCCTGCCGGGAGTCCTGCCCCGCGCACCGCAATCCGCAGGCTCCGCCTACAGGAAGGTGTGGCCCTCCCCGCGGTACGTCGGTACGTCGCCGGTGACCCGGTCGCCCTCCACCAGGTGCAACCGCGCGAACCGCTCGCACAGTTCGCCCGCCTTGGCGTGCCGGAACCACACCTTGTCGCCGATCAGCAGATCGTCCGCCGCCGAGCCGAGCAGCGGTGTCTGCACCTCGCCCGCCCCCTCCTGCGGGTCGTACCTGAGCCCCTCGGGCAGGTACGGCACCGGGGAGCGGTCGGGGCCGGCCACCCCGGACGCGGGATAGCCGCCGCCGAGCACCGTCACGACCCCCACCCCGGGACGCCGGACCACGGGCATGGCGAAGAGCGCGGCGGGCCGCCCGCTGAACGACCGGTAGTGGTCGAACAGCCGCGGCACGTACAGCCCGGAGCCGGCCGCCACCTCCGTCACCGCGTCCTCGGCGACGGTGCTCTCCACGCTGCCGGTCCCGCCCCCGTTCACGAACTCCAGGCCGGGCACGACGGCCCTGACCGCCCGCACCACGGCCGCCCGCCGCTCGGCCAGCTCCCGCCGGGCCGCGCCCTGCATCACCCGCACCAGCCGGGAGCGCACAGGGCGGCCCTCGACCATGTCGCCGACGCCCGCGACATGACCCTCGTACGCCATGATCCCGACCAGCCGGAACCCCGGTCGGCGGTCGATCGACCGGGCCAGCTCGGCGAGTTGGGCCGGCTCGCGCAGCGGGGAGCGCCGGGCCCCCACCCGTATCCGCCCGCCCAGCAGCTGGAGCGAGGTGTCGAGCTCCAGGCAGACCCGGATCTCCTCCCGTCCGCCGCCTCGTGCCCGGTCGATCAGCTCCAGCTGGGCAGGGTCGTCGACCATCACCGTGATGGCCGCGGCCGGCTTCGGGTCGGACGCCAGCTCGGCGTAACCGGCCCGGTCGGCCGACGGATAGGCCAGCAGTACGTCCTCGAACCCGGACCGGGCCAGCCACAGCGACTCGGCCAGGGTGTACGACATCACGCCGGAGAAGCCGTCCCGCTCCAGCACCCGCTCCAGCAGCGCCCGGCACCGCACCGACTTGCTCGCGACCCGGACCGGCTTGCCCTGCGCGCGCCGCACGAGATCCGCCGCGTTCTCGTCGAACGCTTCCAGGTCGACGACGGCGAGCGGTCCTTCGAGGTGCGCGGTCGCCCGGTCGTAACGGGAACGGTCGGCGGCCCGGGGAGCCGTACGGGCAGCGGCGCGAGGAGTCACACGAGGAGTCATGGGCGCAGCTTGCCAGAGTCGCCTACCGCCTGGTAGGCCTGCCGGGCCGATCGGCCGGCCGACGGGTGGACGGTGCCGCCGAGGCCCGCGGGAGGGCCGTCGGCCACTCGCCGTCCCGCCCGTCGCCGTCCCTCCCGCCGCCGTCCCGGCCGTCGCCGTCCCGCCCGCCAGCGTCCCGCCGGACCACCCGGTGGGCCGGCCCGAGGACGGCTCCTCGCGGAAATCCGGAGGGACTCGGGGGGACGCGGGGGACGATCCGGTCAGATCCGTCCCACGTCGCGATCCGGTTCCCGCCGCGGCCCGACCAGCCCGTAGAGTGACCCAATCCCCGGCGGAAGCCCGGGCGGCGAGGCTGCTGGGGGCAGTGGCCGGGAGCACGAGAAGAGACGGACCTGGGGGCCGGATGACCACCGAACCGCACCGCCCCGCCGTCCCGCCCCTGCCATCGTTCCCACCCGCCGCGAGCGACTCCGCACGTCGCCCGCCGGTCCCCACCGGCGAACAGCCCCGAGGCACCCTGCGCACCGACGACCACCGCCCCCCGGGCCCCTCCACCGCACGCGGTGAGTCCACGGCGGCACGGCGCGATACTCCCGGCACGAGCGCCCAGCACGCTCCTGCGGCACGCGGAGAGTCCCCGGCCCGGACGGGCGGCACAGGCACGGAGCCCGCTCCTGCGGCCCCCGGGCATTCCCCGGTCCGGCCCGGAGCTGACGCCGGCAGGGCCCCGTCTGCTTCTCCGGGGCACGGGGACGGGGCGGTCCGGCGCGGTGTCGACACAGGCCGCGTTCGACCCGCTCCTTCGGTGCGCGCCCAGTCCCCGGCACCGCGCGACACGAGCGTCCCCCTTGCTCCCCCCGCACCGCGCGATCTGGGCGTCCCCCTTGCTCCTGCGGCACCGCGCGATCTGGGCGTCCCCCTTGCTCCTCCGGCCCGCAGGGAGTCGCCGGACCGGGCCCGCGATGACGGCCGCAGGGTCCAGTCCGCTCCTCCGGCCCCCGGGGAAGCCCCCGCCCGGCCCGGTGCCGCGGGCGGGGGCGGGCCGCTCCCGCCTGCCGTAGCGGGCCGGTATCGTCCCGTGGGGGCCGTCGACCTGACGCCCCGTACCGACGGCGCCAGGCCCCTCACCTTCGCTCCGCCGCCGCACTGGACCCACGACGGGGCGGACGCGCCCGCCGAGACCACCACCCGGCTGCGGCCCGTCGGCGCCCGCAGCCCGGCCCGGCTCGCGGCCGTCGCGGTGTGCGTCGTGCTCGGTGCGGGGCTCATCGGAGGTGCGGCGGCCGGGAGTTGGCTGGCGGACCGCGGCGAGCCCGCCCCGGGCAACGGCTTCACGGACGCCCGCACGGCCTGGCGGAGCACTCCGGTCGACACCCTCTTCCCCCGCGTCCTCAAGGGGACCGGGGCGGGCCCCGGCGGCGCCGACCGGGCCTGGACGCGGGTCGCCGTCGCCCCGGACGGCGCCTGTACGCACGCGCTCGACCCGCTCCTGCTCAAGGCCCTCGGCCCGGTCGGCTGCGAACGCCTGCTGCGCGCCACCTACACCGACGCCACCACCAGCAGCGTCACCACCGTCGGCATGGTCTTCACCCGTGCCGACGAGGCGGCCACGCGCACCCTGCGGGCCCGGTTCGTCCGCGAGAAGCTGGCCGAGCGCGGCGATCTGATACCCCGTACGTTCCCGGTGCCGGGCACCGTCGCGGCCGGATTCGGCGACGCGCAACGGGCCAGCTGGACGGTGCGCGTGCTGAACGACGTTCCCGTGGTCGTGTACGCGGTCTCCGGCTTCGCCGACGGACGAAAGGTCACCGACCCGCAGCCCGCCGGGGCCGCGACGGTCGACGGAGCCACCACCGCACCGGCCCAGTCCGGCCTCGGCCACGAGGCGAAGGGCATCGCCGACCGCATCGAACGAGGCCTGCGCAGAAACGCCGGCCGAGCCACGGAGCAGCCCCGATGAACCGCCGCCGCACCCCTGCCCGGCCACCGGCACCCACCCCTGCGAAGGCCCCGGCCCCGGCTGTCGCGGCTGCCCCGGCCGCGGTGCCTGCGTCAGTCCCGCAGTCTGCTGCCACGTCCGCTGTCCGTGTGCCGGCTGCCACTGCCGCCCCGCCCACGGGTCCTGCGGCGGCCCGGGTCCGGCGGCCGGGCTCAACCCAGCCTCGCCGTAAGGCCGTTGCGCTCTGCGCGGGCATTGCCGCGCTGCTCGCCGTGCTGCCGGCGTCCGCCGCGCACGCCGACACCATCCGCGACAAGCAGTGGGGCCTCGCCGCGCTGCACACGCAGGAGGCCTGGCGGACGACCAAGGGCGCGGGCGTCACGGTCGCCGTCCTCGACACCGGCGTCGACGACCAGCACCCCGACCTGGTCGGCAACGTCCTGCCCGGCAACGACCTCGTCGGCTTCGGCGCGAAGAGCGGCGACCGTTCCTGGGCCCGGCACGGCACGGCGATGGCCTCCATCATCGCGGGCCACGGGCACGGCCCAGGCCGTGGCGAAGGCGTCCTCGGCATCGCCCCCGAAGCCAGGATCCTGCCCATCCGGGTCATCCTCGAAGGCGGCGACCCGGACCGCGACAAGGCCCGCACCTCGCGCGGCAACGCCCTCGCCAAGGGCATCCGCTGGGCCGTCGACCACGGTGCCGACGTCATCAACCTCTCGCTCGGCGACGACAGCGAGTCCGCGCACCCGGAGGCGGAGGAGGACGCGGCGGTCCAGTACGCGCTGGGAAAGGGAGCCGTGGTGGTCGCCTCCGCGGGGAACGGCGGCGAGAAGGGCGACCACATCTCGTACCCGGCGGCCTACCCCGGCGTCATCGCGGTGACCGCCGTCAACGAGGCGGGGACCCACGCCTCGTTCTCCACCCGGCGCTGGTACGCGACCGTGGCCGCGCCCGGCGTCGACGTCGTGATCGCCGACCCCGACCGCAGCTACTACGAGGGCTGGGGCACGAGCGCGGCGTCCGCCTTCGTGTCCGGGGCCGCGGCCCTGGTCAGGGCGGCACATCCGCAGCTGTCGCCGGCCCAGGTCAGACGGCTGCTCGCCAGGACGGCCAGGGACGCACCGGCGGGCGGCCGGGACGACGCCCGCGGGCACGGGATGGTGGACCCGGCGGCGGCGATCGCGGCCGGAGGCCGGGAGACGGCCGTCCGCTCCTCCGCCGCGGGGTACCCGGGCAGGTACTTCGGCCCCGGCCCGGACCGCCCCGCCCCGGCATCGGCAGGGCCGCAGGTGTGGGCGTGGGCGGCGGGCGGGGCGGGAGTACTGGTGCTGGGAGCGGCGTGGACGGTGTGGCGCCGCGGCCCCCGAGGACATCGCGGCACCTTCCCGCAGTAGACAGACCCGCGCGGGCCGCACCCCGCTGAAGCAGGGAGCACGGCACGCCGACGGCCCCCGACCGGCGAGAGCCCCGCCGACGGCCGCCCGGCGGGACGTGCGGGCCGCTCGCGGCGACAGCCCGCCGACCGGCCCGCCAGGGCCTGCGGGCCGCACGCCGCGACGCCCCGCCGCTCACCGGCCCGGCAGCGCCTGCGGGCCGCACGCCGCGACGCCACGCCGACCACCGGTCCGCCAAGGCCTGCGGGCCCCGCCCACCACCGCCCCGCGCACCACCACCGCCCGCCAGGGCGTGCGGACCGCACGCGGCGACGCCTCGCGCACCACCGCCCGCCAGGGCGTGCGGACCGCACGCCGCGACGCCCCCGCGCGGCCGGCTCCCGTGCCGCCGTCCGCTTTCGGGACGGGGGCAGGCACCGGCGTGCGGAGGGCGGATACGCTCGACCCGTGCTCAAGAACATTCCGGACCCCGGTTTCTCCGACGACGACGGCACCGCCGACCCCGCCCTGGCCGAGGCTCTCGCCGCCTGGGCGAAGGGGCCCGCGGACGGCGCCGCCGAGCAGCGTGTCCTCGACGCCCTCCCCGGGGCCCGCCTGCTGGTTCCCGTCGTCGCGGTCCTCGGCGAGGTCGAGACCGACCCGGAGACCGGGCTGAAGCGGGAGAAGACGAGCGACATGGCCGTCCCCACCCTCCGCGCGGGCGACCGCAAGGCGCTGCCCGCCTTCACCTCGCTCGCGGCCCTCGCCCTCTGGGACCCGGCCGCCCGCCCCGTCGCCGTACCGCTGCACCAGGCGCTCCAGGCCGCCGCGCACGAGCAGGCCGACACCGTGGTGCTCGACCTGGCGGGGCCGGTCCCGTACCAGCTCACCGGGTCCGCGCTGCTCGCCCTCGCGGAGGGCCGTACCAGTGCGCGGCCGATCGACGACCCGGCCGTCGTCCGGGCGGTCCGTGAGCTGGTCGCCGCCGAGCCCGCCGTGGTCCGTGCCCACCTCGGCCCGGGGGAGGCGGACGGGGTACTGGCCCTGGTGCTGGATCCCGACGCCGTCCCCGCCGAAGCGGTACGCCGCGTCGCCCGGGCCCTGGCCTCCGACGACGTACTCCGCGCCCGTCTCGTCCGCGGCCTGGACCTGGCCCTGCTGCCCGCGGGGTCCACTCCGCCGGGCGAGCCCCTGCTCGCCCGCTAGAAAAGGGGGCAGCAGGACGCGGAAAATGGCCCCCCCCCCGGCGGGGGGCCGTTTACGCGGGGGGGGGGGCCGCTCAGCCCAAGAACCGTCCCGGGAACATCTCGCCCGGGCCCGGGCCCGGCGCCGCCGGCACCACCCACGCCACGCGGTACGC